>DASYRX010000358.1:0-10506 GCA_036003845.1 Gemmatimonadaceae bacterium
AAGAGCTTTGGAAATTGGGTGATCCGCCGATACAACCCATCTCGTTAGGTGCTGTCCTCGTGCTGGGTGCGAAGGGCATTCCACAGCAGTAGCGGCGTATATCTGCGTCTGTTTCCGCGTGCATCTGCGTTCTGCTTTTGCCGTGGCCTGACGCAGGACGGGCCCCCGCGATAGGGCGCTCCATGGGCAGGCGGCACATTCGATCCGTTGCCCGGCGTGCTGCGCACTCGCGATATTCCAATGCGCGCCAGGGCAGGCCTGATCAGCTGTGATGGCCGCCACTGAGCGCCGCGCGTCCCGCGCCAACCATACGGGACGCTTCCTGCAACGCGGGATTTCGAGCAGTCTATGGACGACGCGCTGTACTTCAGCGAACAGCATCTGGCGGTGCGCGAGATGGTGCGAACCTTCGCGCGCGACGAGGTCGCCCCCATCGCCGCCAAGTACGACGCGTCCGCGGAGTTTCCCTGGGAAAGCATCAAGAAAATGGGTGAGCTGGGCCTTCTAGGCATACCCTGGCCTGAGGCTTACGGCGGTTCTGGACTCGACTTGCTGAGCTACATGATTGTGATCTGTGAGCTCGCCAAGGTCGATGCGTCTCATGGCCTCACAGTTTCGGCACATACCACGCTTGGTACTTTGCCGATTTTCCGTTTTGGCACCGAAGAGCAGAAAAGGCGCTACGTGCCGCTGCTCGCGAGCGGGAAGGTCCTCGGAGGCTTCGGGCTGACGGAAGAGGGGGCTGGCAGCGATGCCGCCGGGACCCGAACCACGGCCGTTAGGCGCGGCGGCTGCTATGTGCTCAATGGATCCAAGCGCTTCATCACCCACGGTGGCGTGGGCGAAATATTCGTAGTCACGGCCGTGACGACCCCGGGAAAGGGGACGGATGGCATCAGCTCATTCATCCTTACCAAGCGGAACGACGATCTCGACAAGGCGGCAGCATTCGGCATCGGCAGCGATCCGACGCTGGCGCCGATGGCCGGGTTTCGCTCTGGCAAGAAGGAAGACAAGCTCGGTTGGCGCGCCTCGGATACGCGCGAGCTCATCATGCAGGACGTCGAAGTCCCTGCTGAGCAACTGCTCGGCGTCGAGGGAGAGGGCTTCAAGCAATTCATGCGCACGCTCGATGCCGGACGCATCGGCATCGGCGCGCTCTCGTTAGGTATCGCCGAAGGCGCGTATGAACAGGCGCTCAAGTATGCCAACGTGCGCAAGCAGTTCGGCCAGGCGATCTACAGCTTTCAGGGCGTGCAATTTCAACTGGCCGACATGGCCACTGAAATCGAGGCTGCCAAGCACCTCGTCTTCCACGCCGCGTGGATGGCGCAGCAGGGGAAGTCGGTCACCAAGGCTGCGGCGATGGCCAAGCTCTATGCATCCGAACTCGCCATGCGCACGACGATCGCGGCAATTCAGGTGCACGGCGGTTACGGCTACACCAAGGAGTATCCGGTCGAGCGCATGATGCGTGACGCCAAGATCTGCGAGATCGGCGAAGGGACGAGCGAGATTCAACGCCTTGTCATCGCACGCGAGCTCGTGAAGGAGCTAGCTGCGTGAGCTGGTCGCTAGCCGCCAAACGCTATCGCATCCCCCTGGGCTTTCTGCTGTCGGCACTGTATCTGGCGCTCGTGCGCCCGACGCGCGAATCGCTGATGCTTGGCGCACCGGTCGCGTTCCTTGGTGTCCTTATCAGAGCCTGGGCGTCTGGTCACATCATGAAAAACGACCGCCTGGCGACATCGGGGCCGTACGCGTTTACGCGGAACCCGCTCTACGTCGGCAGCTTCCTGATCGCGGTGGGATTTGCGCTCGTTGCGCACTGGGCAGTGGTACTCGGTGTCGTCGCGTTCTTCCTGTTGATCTACGCGCCCACGATCGCGCGAGAGCGGGCCAACATCGAGAACCGCTTTCCCGCGGCGTACGAGCAGTATGCCGCGAACGTTCCGGCGTTCATCCCGCGGCTCACACCCTGGCGCAACGATGCGTTAGGCACGAGCATGCATTTCAGCCCCTCGCTCTACTTGAGGCATGGAGAGTGGAAGGCGGCGCTTGCCTACATCGCGGCGACGCTCTGGCTCCTCGTGCGCATGCGCGGGACGCCCGTATGAAGCGGTGGTTTCATCGCAGCAGGCGCTCTGTGGCGCGCCTCATGTCTCACATTTCGTCTCGGAGGCACGCGCGTGCGACTCACGCGGTGCTGCTTCCATATGCGCTGATGCGGCCTGCCAAGGCAGGTCCGGATCTCGCAGTGCCATCCGTCGCTTTGCGACGACGCCCTGTCCCCGATCGCACGCAGACCCGATCCATCTCCGCCGCATGGCGCATCGTGCGCCCGGACGCCCCGTTAGGCGTCTGGCTCTCGACCGCGGCGCGAGCGGGATTCTCGTGGACGATCGCTTGGGCGCGTATGGCCCGATTCCCAATGCTGCGTAGAGCGAGACGCTCTCGCCTCCGCGCGGCGCCCCCATTTCAAGACCGTAGGCCGCTTGGCGTCGAGTCGCGACGTTCGAGCAGGCCCGCGGAGCTAAATGAAGCGCGACATACTCATCAATTCATCACCCCGCGAGACGCGGGTCGCAATTCTCGAAGACGAACAACTCGTTGAACTGCTGACTGATCGGCCGGATGCCCGGCGTTTGGTTGGCGACGTATTCCTCGGACGCGTCGATGCCGTTCACCCAGGCATCCAGGCTGCGTTCATCAGCATCGGCACAGAAAAGAGCGCGTTCCTGCACGCCTCGGACCTCGTCGCGCCTGACGAGTCAGGCGAAGGACCCGACGATGCCGAAGATGAGGCGGACGACGCGCCTGACGACAAAGGCGACAAACGCCGGCGCGGGCGAAAGCGCCCAGAGATCCCACCGATCCAGGACGTCGTAAAAAAGGGCCAGGACCTCATCGTCCAGGTCAGCAAGGAATCGATCTCGACGAAAGGCCCGCGTGTCACAGCGCAGGTTTCCTTGGCGGGACGCTTCCTCGTGTACATGCCATTCGCGTCCAAAGTCGGCATCAGCCGAAAAATCGGCGATCGCGCCCAGCGCGCGCGGCTACGCGAGCAAGTGCAGAGCGTGCTTCCGGAGAATTCCGGGGGCGTCATCGTCCGCACAGTGAGTGAGGACGCGACGCCAGACAACTTCAAGCGCGAGCTGGACACGCTGATGTCGCAGTGGAAGCGCATCACGAAGAAGACGAAGCACGTCAAGGCGCCCTCGGTGCTGCATCGCGAGACGAGCCTGACGCGCGGCATCATGCGCGACGTCCTCAGCGCCAAAGTCGAGCGGGTCATCGTCGATTCCAAGCAGCTGCATAACGAGATCATCGAGTATCTCAAGGGCGTGGCGCCCGAGCTGATCGAGCGCGTGAAGCTGTACGACGACACGGTGCCGATCTTCGACAAACACGAGATCGAACCCGAGATCCGCGACTTATTCAAGCGTCGCTGTGATCTGCCGTCGGGCGGCTACTTGATCATCGAACCGACCGAGGCGCTCGTCTCAGTCGACGTGAACTCAGGTCGCTACACCGGGAAGAAAGACGCCGAAGCGACGATTCTGCGCACGAACCTCGAGGCGGCGCGGGAAGTCGCGCGCCAGATCCGCTTGCGCGACGTAGGCGGCATCATCGTCTGCGACTTCATCGACATGGAGTCGAAGGCGAATCGCGACAAGGTGCTGAACGAGCTGCGCAATCACCTGGCGCGCGACCGTGCTCGCACCAAGGCCTTTGCCGTGAGCGATCTGGGTCTCATCGAGATGACCCGCCAGCGTGTGCGGCAGAGTCACCTGCAGAGCACCACCGAGCCGTGTCCCACGTGTCACGGCACTGGGCGCATCTTCACGCCGGAGACGATCGTTAGGCGCGTCGAAAGGTCGCTGAAGCGCGTCGCGCTGCAGGGGAAGCGCGACGCCATGGTGGTGAAGGTGCACCCCGACGTCGCCTACTACGTGCTCGAACAGGAGAAGGACTTCGTCAAGAAGCTGGAGAAGCTCGCGGGCGGAAAGCTCGAGCTGCGTGACGATCCGCTCCTGCGGCCGGATGAGTTCAAGCTCGTCGTGAAGGGCGCCGGCCGTGACGTGACGGAGCAGTACGCCGTAGCGTGATAATTAGAGCCGGATCTGGGGCGGTTGGGACGTGCAAGTGAGTACATTTCGGTCGCGCGACCTCCGTCGCGCTCGGTGGCCCAAAGGCGCGCGTGCCTCCTCCGACAAAAGCGCGCGCGGGCCTGCACAGCGAGCAACTTGTGAGCGCGTACAAAGTCGAACAGCGGCGGCTGACCTACCGCGGGCGCGTCTTCCATTTCGTTTCGTACGAAGCTGTGCCTGCGAACGAGCGCCGCGGCGTGCAGGCAGTGCCCCCCATGTGGCACCTGATGAATGAAGGAAAGCGGCGACCAGTCATGCCGCATCTCTTGGGACAGGAGCCAGAGGATCTCGATGCCGCGCTCCTGCGCTGGGTCGAGGAGACCATCTTCGCCGCGCATTTGCCCGCCTAACGCGCAGAGCCCGCGGCCGCCTCTCGATTGCACATGATCGATCTATCGAGCTACGTCGAACCGCATGATGGCATCTGGACCGTTCGACGAGCAGGGAATGTTCGCGACTGGAACAACATCCACTACCAAGTCGGCCTCTCAGCGAAGAACGTCCCCGCGAAAAGCTTGTCGATGAACGTCGCGACGATCCCGCCCGGCGGCGTCGCATACGCGCACATCCACGTCGACTTCGAGGTGATGCTGTACATCCTTGCAGGTCGTGTGCGCCATGAGTTCGGCGATCAGTGCAAAGAGACACTCGAAAACGGCCCTGGCGACTTCATTTTCATCGCGGCCGGCGTCCCGCACGAGGTCTTCAACATGAGCGACGTGGATCCGGTGGTTGCGGTGGTCGCGCGGTCCGACGCCAGCGAGTGGGCGAACATCATCCCCTACGATCGCTGACGCTCGCTGAAGTAGAGCGTTAGGCTTCGTCCGCTGTGCACGCTTCGCTGAAGGTCTCTGGCTCGATACTTCCAGTAGACGCGCTCAGCCGTCTCGAACCATCCTGGACTGTGTCATCGAGGAGTTAGTGAGTCATGGAGAGCGAAGTCGGCTCGCGTCTCAGATCCACCGCAGATCCCGGCGCATCAATCGAGCGGAGCGCAGACAGAGGCATCGCCGATTTAGAAGGGCGCGTTCTGGTAGTTGCGCCGCATGGAAACAACGCGGCGGAGGCAATCGACATTCTCACTGCTGCCGGCCTCGCGGCTTTTCAGTGCGAGGGCGCGACCTTGCTGCAACGCGAGCTCGACGCTGGGTGCGGCGTCCTCCTCGCCTTTCAGGAGGAAGCAACTGCCGATGTGCTCGCCGTGCTGAAGGCGCACCTCGGCACGCAGCAATGGTGGTCGGACCTACCCGTCCTGGTACTCACCCAGGCGACGAGCGCGTCCGATGCGCAAGAGCAGGAACTTCTTGGCCTCGGAAACGTGACGCTCGTTCAACGTCCAATACGGCCGGCAACCCTCGTGAGCGCCGTGCGCTCAGCGCTACGAGCTCGCGAACGACAGTACGGCCAGCGTACACGTTTTCAGGCGCAGGCGCTCCTCGCCTCCATCGTTGAATCGTCAGATGACGCAATCATCAGCAAGCGACTCGATGGACACATTGTCTCGTGGAATCAGGGCGCGCAGCGACTCTTCGGCTACACAGCGGAGGAAGCAGTCGGCCAGCCGATATCGCTGATCATTCCGCCGGACCGGCTGCAAGAAGAGGCGATGATCATCGAACGCCTCCGTAGAGGCGAGCGGATCGATCACTACGAGACCGTCCGCGTCACGAAAGACGGACGACCTGTCGAGATCTCGCTCACAATCTCTCCCATCCGCGATGCCGCGAACAACATCATCGGCGCGTCAAAAGTCGCGCGCGACATTACGCAGCGTCGCGTCGTCGAGCAGGCGCTGCGCGACGCCGATCGAAGAAAGGACGAATTCCTTGCGACGCTCGCGCACGAGCTGCGCAATCCGCTCGCTCCGATTCGCAATTCGCTGCACATCCTGCGGGTGACAGCTATCTCCGATCCGGCTGTCGAGCGCGTGCGCGACATCATGGAGCGGCAGGTCAATCACATGGTGCGCCTGGTTGACGATCTGCTCGAGATCTCGCGCATAACGCGTGGCAAGATCGGGTTGCGCCGGGAGCGCGTCGAGGTTGCCGCCGTGATCGGCGGCGCCGTCGAGACGAGCAAGCCGCTCATGGACGCAGCGGGGCAGGAGCTGATCGTCTCGATCCCGCCCGAGCCGCTCACCCTGGACGCCGATCCCGTTAGGCTCGCTCAGGTCTTCGCGAATCTATTGAACAATGCGTCCAAGTATTCGGACTCCGGAGCGCGGATCTGGGTCACCGCGCGGCGCGAAGGGAAGCAGGCCGTCGTATCCGTGCGCGACGCCGGCATCGGAATCGACGCTGAGATGTTGCCGCGCGTCTTCGATATGTTCACTCAGGGGCAGGACTCGCTGCCGCGTGCGCAGGGCGGTTTGGGCATCGGCTTGACGCTCGTGCGAAGCCTCGTGCAACTGCACGGCGGCACGGTGGACGCACTCAGCGCCGGTCCAGGCAAGGGGAGCGAATTCGTCGTTAGGCTCGATCTCGCGGCGCCGCGCATACGCGACGTGCGTCGAACGGCGGAGGCACGAACAGTCACCCTGCCGCTGCGCGTGCTCGTCGTAGACGACAGCCGGGATAGCGCCGACAGCCTGGCGATGATGCTCTCGCTCGAGGGCGCGGACGTGCGTGTGGCGTACGACGGTCAGTCAGCTCTTGATGGCCTCGCAGCGTTTCATCCCGCGGCCGCGATCCTGGATCTCGCGCTAACCGATATGGACGGCTACGAACTGGCTCGGCGCATCCGCGCCCAGCCCGCGTACAGCGACATCACGCTCATCGCGTTGTCGGGCTGGGGACACGAAGAACAGCAGCGCGAGTCGCAGCAGGCTGGCTTCGCGTATCACCTCATCAAGCCGCCGGACGCCGACGCGCTGCGAGCGGCGCTCGTGTCAATCGCCAAACGCGCGCCGGCCGAAAATACTCAGCGCTGAGCCAGGAGCGAGTCGAGCTGCCGAATGTGTTTGCGCTGCGCCGGAATCAGGTCCGCGATTAGCTGCTGTGAATTCGGATCGACGTTCTCGAGCGCCGACTCATAGTCCTTGAGTCCGTGCTCTTCGCCTTCCTTCAGGGCTTTGATCGCCGCTGCGTCGCCGAGCGCCTTCGCAGAACCTTCGACCGTTCTGGCGAACGCTCCCCAGACGCCTGAGGAGTCGGCCGGCATTCCACCTGCCTGTTGCACGGCATCGATCAAACGGTCGACAGCGTCCGCATGCTCGCGAGCGATCTCGCGCAGAACCTCCACCTCGCCGCGCCCTTCGACGCCGAGCTTCTCGATCGCTTGGACGTAGGTCTCTTTGGCCGAGATCTCGCCGCGCAGGAGCGAGTTCAACTGGCCGACCGCCTCGTTAGGTTGCTTCGCGCCTTCTGTCATCGTGTCCTCCTGAGTGTCGAGCAGCCATTCTCAAGTTGCGATGACTACGGCAGCACGAAGCGCGCCGCGACTTATCGTCGCGGCTGCTATCGTGTGCGTTAGGCGGGCGGGCCCGTGTTTGGGCCCTTGGCGCAGTCGGCTGTGCTTACGGGGCCGCTGGTGCGTCTGCCGCTGCGACCTTCGGTGCGCCGCTTCCGGGCGGACGGCCGCGGTGGCGCGGCTGGGGCGGCTCGGCAAGCCGCGCGAGGCGGTGCGTGTAGAAATTCACGACGCGCTCTTTGACCGACGCCTTCGTGTCATTCTTGGCGGCGCGGAAAGCACCGTACGCTTGCTCATCACCCGACACTTCGAACCACCACCACGAGTCTGCAAGGCCGCTGGTCGGTACGCGCACGTGGCAGCGGTAGCGCCGGCCGCCGTCTTCGAATTCAAACGGTTCGCTCAACTAGGGCTCCAACAGGGGTTCCCCAATCTAACCGGCCCGACCCTCTTTACGAAGCCGTGCGGCGCATCCGGAGCTGCTAAGTCGACGTCTGGAGCCTACCTATAGGGATCTAACCGCACGAATTGGCCCCGCGCATCGCGCCGCACGTCGAAAAGGCGGCCGTTGGCCAGGACGGCGCTCGTTCGGCGCGCGTTCGTTATGTCCTCCAGCGGGTTGGCGTCAAGCAGGACGAGATCTGCGAGCCGGCCGGTTTCCACGGTACCCAGTGAGTCGAGCATTCCGAAAAACCGCGCCGGTTCCAGGGTCGCGGCGCGCAGCGCCTCGAATGGGGTCAGACCCCCTTGAATGAAATACGCGAGCTCCTGGTGTAGGCCGAAGCCGGGAGGGCTGTTGCGAAGGGGCGCGTCCGTGCCGGGCATGATATGCACACCGGCCCGGTGCAGCGCGCCCGTGATCGCGATTCGTTTGGCGAACAGCCGGCGCCCCACCTGGTCCGCGTTAGGTGGCACGTCGGGCGGCATCGGAAAGATCTCCCCGACAAACCGCTTGAGCGAATCCGGCAGATAGCGCGCGAAGGAATCCCCGGGCAAAGCGCGCGTTGGCCACAGCGCCACTTCCAACTGGGCCACGAGAGTCGGAACGACCCAGGTATTGTTGCTCACGAGCTTGGCGAAGAGCGGCTTCTGATCGGCGCTCGTGCAGCGTCCCAATGCCGACTGCACGGTAAAGCGCGGCTCGAGCGCCACGGAATCCTGTGGTGAGCACTCGTTAGGGATCGTCAGCAGATGCTCGATGCTGCGCTGTCCGGAGTCGGATGCGTCGGCGGCGCCGACGCTGCGCGGCACGTGACCGACGAACGGGACGCCGCGCGCTCGGGCCGCGCGCGCGATGGCGAAGTACGACTCGCGCGTGAGCTGACTGTGCACCTTGATGAAGTCGACGCCCAGTCGAATGAGCGAATCGACAGCAGGCTGCGCGTCAGCCGGCGTTTTGACGGTCAGGTGGGGGATTGGAACGTCGCCGCCTTCGAGATAGGGGCCCGATGTCACGATGCGCGGACCGACGAGCGTTCCGTTCGCGATTGCGCGTCGCCACGCCATGAGCGTTGGCCAGTCACCGGCCATGTCACGAACACCCGTCACTCCGTTTGCGACGTACAGCGCGAGCACTTGGCGACCGCCGGGCATCACAGTGTGCACGTGCATGTCCCACAGACCTGGGATCAAATACTTGCCGCGTCCGTCGATTACACTGGCGATGCCTGCGACGCTCATGGAGTCGGCGGGACCAACTGCCGCGATGCGGTTCCCGCGAACGACGACAGTCATGTCGCGCCGCGGCGTCTCGCTGCGTCCATCGATCAGCGTCACATGCGCAAAGGCCAGCGTCGAAGGTTGCGCGGCAACCGAACGGCCCTGATTGCGCGTACAGGACGCGAATACAAGAAGGAGCAGGGTGCCTAACAGGCGCGAAAGGAGCATTGATTGACGAAGGCAGCGGGAGCGCTCCAATCTACCTGGCGCCAGTCCGCTCTGGAGCCGTGCGACGCGCGACCTTACTTTGCGGCACGTCCATCGTAGCGCTGCACCACCTGTCGAGAGGAAGGGCAGCACGAAGCTCTCCGTCAATGGCCGCGATCATGACGTCGAGGCCGATCCCACCACTCCCTTGCTGTGGGTCTTGCGCGACGAGCTTGGCCTAACGGGGACCAAATTCGGCTGCGGCATCGCTGCCTGCGGTGCGTGCACCGTGCACCTCGATGGGGCTCCGGTGCGATCCTGCTCGACGCCGCTCTCCGCCGTCGGCGCGCGCACGGTCACGACGATCGAAGGATTGGCGCAGGGTGGCAAGGACCATCCGGTGCAGCGCGCGTGGCAAGAGCTGAACGTTCCGCAATGTGGATACTGCCAGGCGGGTCAGGTAATGAGCGCGGCGGCGCTCGTCGACAAGAACAAGAACCCTAACGACGCGCAGATCGACGCCGCGATGGCAGGGAATATCTGTCGCTGCGGGACATACGTGCGGATCCGCTCCGCCGTGCGTCGCGCAAGTGAGATTGCGCGTGCGGGGGGTGCCTAACATGAAGAAGCGAGCAGGCATTCCGCGACGCGAGTTTCTCCGCGTCACAGCGCTCGCTGGCGGCGGCGCCTTGATCACGATCACGCTCGGCCGCTGCGGCAGCAGCGCTGCCGGCAAAGGCGAGAGCGTCGATGCCAATGTCTTCGTGCGCATCGCGCCGGACAACTCGGTCACTGTGACGGTTCCCAAATCGGAGATGGGGCAGGGGGTTCGCACGACCCTCGCTCTGTTGGTGGCCGAGGAGCTGGACGCCGACTGGGACCGTGTGAGCGTCGAGACGGCGCCATTCGGCGCGCGGTACGGTTCACAGGGGACAGGCGGCAGTGGCAGCGTGCTGGATACATGGGAACGCCTGCGCCAGTCCGGCGCCAACATGCGCGCGCTATTGATCGCGGAAGCGGCGCAGCGCTGGGGGGCCTCACCTAACGAGTGTACGACCGAAGCGTCTTCCGTCGTTCACGC
>DASYRX010000359.1:0-13992 GCA_036003845.1 Gemmatimonadaceae bacterium
GCCGAGATCCGATCGGATACGGATGGTGCGTTGATAGCACTCGAGCGCGTCGTCATAACGAGCGCTTCGGTAGTGCAGATCTCCCAGGTTCTTGTGTACCTGCGCCAACGATGGTTCCTCCAGCGCCGCACGCTCGGCGGCGTTCAACGCATCTTCGTTGCGCCCGCGTCGTTCGTATCCCGCGGCCAAGTCGTTATGCAGGATCGCGGCGTGCGGGTACTTCGAGACGCCGACGTTCCACACCGCCAGCGCCGCTTCGAGGTCGCCGTTCAGAGCCGCGATTACACCGGCGTAGTGGTACCACACCGCCGGTCGCGCACTTGTCCCGTAAGCCGCATCCGAAGCCATGATGAATGTGCGCGCGGCGGCAAAGTCGCGACGGCGCACGGCCAGGGCGACGCGCGCGAGCTGCACCGACGCGTCGTTAGGTGCTACCTGTGCGGCCGCCGTGAGGGCGGAGGCGGCTTCCTCGAGGTGGCCACTCATCCACAGAGCGATCGCGTGGTTGACGTGCCAGGACGCACCGCTCCCAGGACGTGTCGCGCCGGCGCTGAACAATCGCACCGCGTCCGCAAAGCGCTTTTCGCGTAGGGCTACGAGGCCGGTCATGAACTCGGCGTGGGCGTCCCGCGGTCGCAGCTCGGCGACGCGCCTGAACTCGCGCAGCGATTCCGCATACATGCCGGTCTTATAGAAGGCGACGCCCAGATTACGATGCTCCGCGACGCGCACGTCCACCGTTGGCCCTGGCGCGGGTTCCCGTCGTCCAACAGGGTGCACGAATCCAGCAGTCATGAGCCCGAAGAGCGCTTTGGCCACGTCGAACTCGCCCATTCCCGTATCGTCGATCAGTGCCGCGATGTCGCGCTCGCCGTCGAGCAGCGGGATCAGATGCTCTTGCTCTGGCGTTAGGGCAACGCCGCTTTTCTCCAGTCGTTCGCCATCGAGCCCGTACACGATGTCGAAGCTGGGAATGCGCTTCTCGATTTCGCTCCATTCGTCGATGCGTCGCGCACCTTCGAGCAGCAGCGATTCCGGATTGATCGAGACGAGAAAGTCCTGCGCCTCGGGCTTCACGTCCGCTTCGAACGCGAACGTTCCCTGATGCCACGTGAACAGGAAGTACACCGCCTCTTCGATCTGCAGCTTGATGTAGCGATGCAGTTCCTCGCGCGCGATCATCTGCTTGGCGACGAGGATTTCGCCGAGGCGCCGTTCCGGTTGATGCGTCTGTTCCGCGATCGCGGAGTCGAGCTCGGTTCTCGTTATGAGACCGTGCTTCACGAGCACGTCGCCTAACCGGTCGCGCCGATTGATGACCGAGGCGAAGGAGATGCGCCCTTTGTTGAAGTAAATGTTTCCGAAGCTCTGCTTCTGGGCGATGCTGAGACAGCCTGTCTTCTTCCCCATCGCAAGCAGTTGCAGCACGTCGGGGAGGCTGGCTTCACGGAGATTGCCGCGGATCGCCATCAGCGCATCTCCTCGATCAACAGGCCGTCCGCGTCGGGCCAGTCCAGCACGATCTTCTCGGTATCCAGGAAGTATGAGTCAGACACGCCCTGCGCCGTCTCCGGCACTCCCTCAGGCGGCGTGATGCTGAGCGGCGTTAGGCGTCGCGCCACGGCTGCGCTCACAAGCGGCTTGGCGCGCGGTTTCGCCGCGTTCTTCGCTTCCGCCGCTTTCTTGACCTCGGCCGGCTGCGTGACCTCGATGGCGACGTGCACGACGAGCCCGCCCTCGAGGCGCGAGCGCATACGCTCGGCAAGCATGCCTAACGCGGCTGGCTCGCGCTGTGTGGCAAAGACCAGCTGTGCCCCGCGCGTGGCCAGGGCGTTGAACAGGTGGAACAGCTCGTCCTGGGTCAGCTCCTTGTCCGCGACCGCCTCGAGACCGTCGAGCACGAACACGTCGCAGGAGCGATACTTGGCACGCCAGCGTTCGACAGTCCCCTGCTGCACCGCGGCGATCAGCTCTTCGACGAATGCGTCGCCTGTCGTGCAGGCGACACGAACCACGCGGCCGTTCCGCTGACGAAGCGCATTCGCAACGGCGTGCACAAGGTGCGTTTTCCCAGCACCCGCTGGCCCGACGACGACGAGCGGGTTGTAGCGCGCGCCCGGGTGTTCGATGATCTCGCGTGCGGCGAGGACCGCCACCTCGTTTTGTGCGGTCTGGCGCAGCGACTCGAAACTGAGTCGCTCGTCAGGCGCCGGCAGCGTCGCCTGGCTCGACTGCTCGGCCGCGACAAAGGCTTCGGCATCGACAACGCGTTCCGGGTCACGGAAGATCGCGAGCCCAGCGTGCGCCGGATTGATGCGCATCGCTTCAGCTTCGAGCGAGCGTAGGCGTTCGACAGTAGCGGCGAAGCGCGCGTCGAGTGCTTCGAGGTCGGCGGGCATTTCTGCAGCCGCCATTGCCTGCTCCAATGCCGTCGCACGGAACCCCTGACGCGTCCAGTGATTGATCCGCTCCGATAGCTTGGCACGCCACCCTTCGACGTGCTGCGCTACAGCGACAGCGACGTCGCTCAGGAAACTCTCGAACTCGTTAGGGAGCCCGTTGTTGTTGGCGTTCCCCAGCATCGTGCGCGCTTCCTCGACGCCAATCGGAGCATCGAGAATCGCCTGCTGCGCGATGAGCCGATTGAGCGTGCCTTGCAACTCGCGCACGTTCGCCGCGCTCACGCGTGCGACCTCTTCGAGCACGCCGGGTGGGAAACTCGCACCACGTTCCTGGCACTTGTGCCGCAGGATCGCCACGCGCGTCTCGTAATCCGGCGCTCCGATATCCACGATCAGTCCGCCGGAGAGCCGTGTGACCAGGCGTTCGTCGACATCCGCGATCTCGCTAGGCGGCCGATCGCTGGTCATCACGACTTGGCGGCCGCTCGCCTGCAGTGCGTTGAGCACGCGCAGCATCTCGCTCTGCGTTTCCGGCTTTCCAGTGAGGAATTGCACGTCGTCGAGCAGCAGCACGCCGATACTCTGATAGCGGCGCTTGAACGCTTCGGCCTGTCCCGACGCGATGGCGCCGTGCAACTGATCCACGAAGTCGTCCAGCGTGGCGTACTCCACGACGAGATCGGGATGCAAGTGCTTCACCTGTACGCCTAACGCGCCGAGCAAGTGCGTCTTGCCGAGGCCCGACGAGCTGTAGATGAAGAGCGGGTTGTAGACGACGCCCGGCGTGTCCGCGACGGCGCGCACGGCCGAGACGGCGAGCCGGTTCGCTGCGCCGACGACGAAGTTGTCGAAGCGGAAGCGGCCGTCGATCATCGCTCGTTACCCATCCCCGCGGCCACTGGCGCGCTGAGTCGGCTGAGTACGAGCTCGGCGGCGGCGCGCAGCGTCTCGAAGACGCCGGGGCCATGCAGCGCATCGGCAGCGAAGCTCGGGACAGCACGGAAATTCAGCGTATCGTCGAGCAGCGCCGTGGACATGATGAGGTCGCGGGGCAGGTCCTGCTTGTTGTACTGCATAACGAGCGGAAACTCGCGCGGATCGGTACCCTGCTCCGCCAGATATTCGTGCAGGTCGCGCAGACTCTCGACGTTCTCGTCCATCTGACGGCGCTGACTGTCGGCGACGAAGATGACGCCGTCGGCGCCCTGCAGCACGAGCCGTCGCGTGGCGCGGTAGTAGACCTGTCCCGGAACCGTGTACAGCTGGAAGCGTGTGGAGAATCCCGAGATCGTCCCCAGCTCCAGCGGCAGGAAGTCGAAGAACAACGTGCGCTCGGTCTGCGTCGCCAGCGAAACCATCGTGCCGCGCCTGTTGCTCGGCACGCGATCGTAGATGTACTGCAGATTCGTCGTCTTGCCGGACCGGCCCGGTCCGACATAGACGATCTTGCAGACGATCTCGCGCGCGGAGTAGTTGACGACTGGCATCGTTAGGCTCTACCGAACAGGACGGCCAGGTTGCGCGAGAGATCGCGTTCGAAGTCGGCGTCCAACGGCGGGTGCGACGCTTCAGCCCCTGCCGAGGCGCTCCCGGCCGCGGCGACCATGTCCCCGAAGCAGACGCGCACGTGACCTAACGAGGAGTCTTCGTCAAACACGGCGAGCACCACCAGCACCCGTCCCTGTGTGACGAGCGACGATAGGAAGAGCTGCGACGCCGCGCCACGGTAGTGCAGCGCGCCGTAAGGCGCGTCCTGCGCCATGCGACCCAGCTCCGTCGCCGTGGCGTGAATCCCCGCCGCCAATGCGCACGCCGACATTACGTCCACCGATTTGGTGAAACCGTGCGCGGCGAGCACGCGTCCGCTCGGCTCGAGCACGAGTGCGCAACGCACGCCCGCGTCGCGCACGAAGCGCGACAGCGGCGTCGCCAGCCAGGGCTCGACGGCGCGGGTCATCATGCAGCCGCCGCGGCGGCCGTCGCCGCGCGAGACAGGATGAGACGCAGAGCGCCGGTGTTGGCGTCGCTTTCGGCGAGGACGATGAGCACCAGCGCCCCGGCCTGGGTTCCTGCTCGGGCGACGACCACCTGTCCACCGTCCGCCTCGACGTGCATGATGCTCGACGCGCCGAAGCCGGCGCGTTCGCTCGCCAGGCGCGCGCTGCGATAGAGACGGCAGCCTAACGCGGTGAGCGTTTCGGCGTCCACGTCCGTCTGAGCGATCGCGTGCACCGGCACGCCATCGTCTTCAGCGGCCAGTACCACGGCGCGCACACCACGCGTGCGGGCGACAGGATCGAGCACGGCGTCGAGCGGCGCGATCATACGGTCGCCTCGAGGAACGACACGGCGCGCTGCCTGGCACGCTGCAGATGCCGCCGGAAGAGCCCCGGCGCGGTACCCGGCGCGGCCGCGACGAGGGTCACCGCACCGTTAGGCGCCGGCGCCAGTCCCACCGCGGCACTCGTGGCTTCGATGCTCAGCGCGCGCCACTGTCCAAGCCCGAGCCTCGCGAGCGCTTGTTCCGCCTCCGCGCGCACGCCCGTCAGTTCGGCGCCGACGCTGGCCGAGACATCGCTGCCAGTGCGATCGCGCAGCTCTCCCGCGAGCACCAGCCCATTCGCGTCGATGAGCAGCTCGCCTAACGGCTCGGCGACGGCATACGTGCCGCGCGGTCCTGCTGCCGGCGTTGACGCTCCGTTCGAGCCGTTCTCCGGCGCGCGCGTTGTGCGCAGACGATCCAGGGCGGTGCGGATGCCGGCGTCGCGCGGCGCGCGTTCGGCGGCGTCGCGCAAATGTCGCTCGGCAGTGGACAGGTCGCCGCGCTGAAACGCGAGGAATCCGAGGCCGCGCAGGGCGCCGACGTGCCCTGTGGTGATCTTGAGCGCCATCTCCCACTCATCCTTCGCCCGTTCGCGATCGCCCAGGTCAACGTAGATGCGCGCCGCCACGTCGTGTGCGTCCGCGTTGTACGCATGGCGCTCGAGCCCGCGCAGCACGACGCGCAGCGCGACGTCTGGCTGGCTGCCACGGCGCAACGCATCGGCTAAGGGAATGAACGCAAGGCTCGCCGGATCGCTGGCGAGTAGGTCACTGAGGCGGCGGATCTCGTCAGACATCGGCGAGCTCCTCGAGCACCATATCTAGTCGCGCGGCGAGATCGGCGGCTTCACGCACGCGGTCGCCTTCTCCGTTGGCGGCTCCCGGGTGCTTCGCGAGATAGTGCCGCCACGCCTCGACAGCGTCTCGTAAGGCACCACGTCGAGCGGCGAACCGTCCACGTTCTACGAGCGGCAGAGCGGACGCGGGATCGATCTCCTGCGCCCGCCGCAGCTCCTCTTCCGCTTCGGCGTCGCGGCGCTCTTCGAGCAGCACCCGCGCAAGGACGAGGCGAGTCTCGAGCGAGTCGGGTGCGTCGGCGGCCGCGCGCGTGGCGAGACGCAGTGCCTCAGGCAACCGTCGCTCGCGCAGGGCTTTTCGCGCAGCGTCGAGCGTGTTCTCGTCGGCCGGCATATCGGCGCCGGCGTTCGCTACCCGCGGACGCTCGCGCAGCTCGATCACGCCGGTGGAGAGAAGACCGTACGCAATGCGCGCGACATCGAAGTCGCTCGTGCCTAACGCCGTTGCGATGGTTCTCAGATCGGCGCGGCCGTCGATCATGGCCAGCACTTCCCACTCATGCGGCAGCAGATCGAGCAGCGACGGATGCGTCTCGTCGATCGCCGCCAGTGCGGGGATCATGTCCAGATGCGGGATCTTGTGCGCGATTCGCGCCCATTCGTCGATGCGCCGCGCCCCTTCCATGAGCAGCGACTCGGTCGAGATGCTCGTCAGCGCGTCCGCCGGGATCTCGCCGAGCTGTCCTTCGCTGAAGGAGAAGTGCCCCTCGCGCCAGGACATCAGCTCGAAGACGACGGCTTCAACCTGGAGCCGCACCTGCCGTTCCAGCTCCTTCGTGGTCAGAGCGCCGATGGAGACCAGGATCTCGCCGAGGCGTCGCGGCTGCGGGTCACCAGCCTGCATCGCGCGCGCGCGTGCGAGATCGCCTTCGGCGACCTTGCCGGCTCGCATGAGCAGGGTGCCTAACGGGTGCGGATTGCTGCGGATGAGCGCCGCGACGACGCGGCCGCTGTCGAAGTAGACCGCCCCTTCGTTGTCGCGCAGCAGCGACGTGACGCGCAGCCGCCCCGTCTTCCGGCTCAGGTCCAGCAGCTGGAAGACATCATGGATGCCGAGCTCCCGAAGCGGTCCTTCGATCGCCATGTTAGGCGGCCCCCTTCCGCTCGCGCGCCGCGAAGATGCGCCGCAAGTCGCCGGCCGAACGTGCCGCGATGCGCGCGCGACGTGCGAAATCGCTCTCCGGCTGCGCCGCGATGAGCGCCGCCCAGCGTTCGATCGCCTCGTCGTACCGATGCTCTTCAGATAGCTGCACGCCGGAGAAGTAGAGCGCCGCGCCGTGCACCGGCACAAAGCGCAACACTCGCTCGAAAGCGACGCGCGCGTCGGCCGGACGGTCACACAGTATGAGCGACTCGCCTAACGCCGCCAGGGCATCGAAGTGGTATGGCTCGCGCAGCAACAGATCCGCCAGCAGCGGTATCGTCTCGGCCGCGCGACCGCGCCCACGCCGCAGCGCGGCCAGCTCCAGCGCCGCCTCGGCGTACGAGGGGACCGTGTCCAGCGCCGTGATCAGCTCGCGCTCCGCTTCATCGAACGCCTCTCGCGCGACTAACAGGCGGGCAAGCTCCAACCGAACCGCCGCCGAATCGCGATCCAGGGTCAGGGCATATCGGTAGGCGTCCTCGGCGCGCGAACGATCGCCCATGGCACGCCCGACATCGCCTGTTAGGCGCATGACGTCGGCTCGCATCGGAGCCAGACGCCGCGCGGTTTCCAGGGCCGATAGCGCGGCCAGATACCCTCGCGCGTCGCAACGCACGCGGGCCACGAGCAGCAGCAGATCGACGTCGCTCGGCGCGCGCTCGGCGAGCCACTCGGCGATCGCGCTTGCGTCGTCGCCGCGCCCCAGCGCCAGGAGGGCGCGCGCCTCGCCGGCCGCGGCAAGGATGTTCGTCGTGTCCAGGTCGCGTGCCTGACGATAGCGCTCCAGCGACTCGCCGTGCGCGCCGAGGTCCAGGAAGAGATCGCCCAACAGCAGCAGCCCTTCGAGGCGGTTGGCACCTAACGCCAAGGCGCGATGAGCCTCGGCCAGCGCGCGATCCGGCTGGCCCGCCTGTCGCAGCGATTTGGCCTCCGCGTACGCGCTTCCGGCGACAACCGGCTCCGCGCGGCCGGCGACGGCCGGCTCCAGTTCGGCGAAGAGGGCACCCAACGCGGCGACGTCGAACTTGAAGCCCTCGACTCGGTCATCTCGCCGATCGCCACCGAGATCCGGGCTGACGCGCAGGTCGGGATCCTCGAACTCGAGGTCGATCGCCAGGTCGAACTTCTGCGGTACGTAGTACGGGTCCAGTTCCAACGCGCGCTTCGTCTCGCGTAAGGCACCTTCGAAATCGCCGAGATTGGAGAGCGCGAACGACAGGTTGTAGCGCGCTTCTGCGTAATCGGGCTTGGCCTCGATCGCGCGGGCAAATGCGTTTCGCGAATCGTCGAACTTGCGCAGCGCGGAGAGCACGAGGCCCACACCGTTCCAGGCCGTCGCCAGCTCCGGCTCGAGACGCAGGACATGGCGATACGCTTCAAGACACAGATGGAATTCGCGCTGACGATAGAGCAGCAAGGCGAGATTGAGCCGCGCCTTCACGAACGTCGGTTGCTCGTGCATCGCGCGCTGGAAGGCGTCGACGGACTCGGCGAGGCGGCCGGCCTGCCACAGCGCCACGCCCATGTTGTTGAGCGCGAGTGCATAACGATTGTCGATCGCCGCCGCGCGCTCGTAACTGATGCACGCGTCCTCGAGCCGGCCGACCTGGTGCAGCGCCACGCCGCGCTCGTTCCAGAGCTTCGGCGAGTCGGAGGACTCCTCCACGAGGCGATCGTACAGCGGCACGGCGGCGGCGCCGTCCCCTTGCAGCAAGTGGATCTCGGCCGTCGCTTGCGTGACGAGTCCGCGATCCTCGCCGCGATCCAATGCGAGACGGTACTCGTGCAGCGCTTCGGAGAGATATCCCTTCTGTCTGAACGCTAGCCCGAGGTTGTAGTGCGCCAGCAATCCTTCCTGCGCCACGGTCATTTCCTTCGCGACGCCGAGCTTTTCTCGCGCGGCGGACGCGGCGGCCGCGGAGCGCGGGTCGAAGCGGTCGAGCGACAGATTCGCGTGGGCGCGGCCTAACGCCGGCTTGAGCTGCATGGCGCGCTGCGTGGCGGCTCGCGCCTCCTCGTGACGCCCGACGTCGCCGAGCACGAAGCCTAACAAGTACAGTGCGTCGGCGTGGTCCGGCACGATGTTGCTGCAGCGCTGCAGGTGCGAGAGCGCTTCATCGTTGAGCCCGCGATGGTAGCTGATCTCGCCCGCGTGAAAGTGCAGTTGCGCGTTGTCCGGCTCCACGCTGAGCGCTTGCGCGATCCAAACGGCGGCGCGCTCCATATTGCCGCGCTTCTGCTCGGCGAGACCGAGCTGCGTCATCGCGGCGCTGTCCTGCGGGTTGTCGTCGACCAGGCCCGTGAATTCCGCGATGGCGCTCGCGTACTGCCCGAGCAGCGCGTATGTGCGCCCCAGCTCCCAGCGCGGCTCGCGCGCGTGCGGCGCCGCCGTCAGCTGCTCACGCAGCTCGTTGACTTTGGCGTCGTAGACGCCCGTCGTGAAGTACGCGATCTCCAGGTTGCGCTGCGCGACGGCCATCCGCGCGTCGATCTCCAGCGCCCGCACGAAGGCCGTTATTGCTTCGTCGTGGAGACCCTTGTTGAAATAGAGAACGCCGAGGTTGTTATGCGCGCCCGCATCGGCCGGATCGATGCGCCGCGAAAACGAGCGCAGCACATCGCGATCCCGTGCAGACATGAGGCTCGGCGCCATCGTGACCGCTCCGTTCGGCGACGAGACCTAACGACGCCAGCGGCTACGCGAGCCGCACCGCGCGAAGAAGGGCGCGCAGCGACGGCGGATCCGGGAGCAGTAAGAAGAACCCTCGCAGCACCTGCCCGACTTCGTGCACGTGAAACTCGGTTTCCACGCAGAAGACGTAGTCGTAGTCCGCGCCGAACTGGAGATACGCTGTCGACAACACGGCCTTCGACATGTCGATCGCGAGACTCGGCGGCGACGGCAACAGCATAAGTCCCATGAAGTCGGAGAGCGCGTTCATGTACGCACCGCTCAGGATGTTGCCTGCTTCCTTGAGCGCCGACTGCTCCAGCGCCGTGAGGTTCCCGTCAGGTGACCCCGGGCGCCGCGTGAGCTGCTGCGCCAGCTGATGCGCGGTCGGCTTCGGGAAGACGAGAAGCGTATGACCAGCCAAATCGCCTAACATGTGCATCAGCACGGCGGCGACCGGCTCTTCCGGATCCGAGAGTTGCGGCGGGACATCTTCCAAGGGCGCGATGTTGATCTCGGGCACCGAGATCATGATCGTCTGGCCCGTCATCTGGGAAAGCGCCGTCGCGGCATGACCCGCGCCGATATTGGCGACTTCTCGTAAGGCGTCGAGCTGCATCGGCTGCAGCGAGCGAATGTCGTACATGTTACTCCCTTACAAGAGACTGGTCGCTTCAAGAATGAGCGCCGGTGATCCATCGCTCAGAATCGTCGCACCCGTGACGCAGCTGGACGCGCCGCGCACAGTGTCGAACGTTTTGACGACGATCTCCTGCTGCCCGATGAGTTGGTCGACTACCACCCCCGCACGGCGGTCTGCGACCTCAATAACGACGACTTGGCTCCCCTCTGCGTCGCGTACTGGGAGCTGCACCACATCGCGCAGGCGGACGAGCGGCAGGAACTCATCGCGCAGAACCAAAACGTCACGCCCGCGAACAGCGCGAATCACGTCCGGAGTGAGGTGCAGAGTCTCCTGGACGTGTGTGAGAGGCAACGCGTATGTCTCTGTCGCCACGCGTGTTAGGAGCGCCGGGACGATGGCAAGCGTGGCTGGCAGACGCAGCGTGAGCGACGTTCCCTGGCCCGGTGCCGTCTCGAGTTCCATGGAGCCGCCAAGGCCGCGCACGCGCGAGAGGACGGCATCCATGCCGACGCCACGGCCGGAGTAGTCGCTCACCTGCGCCGCGGTCGAAAAGCCAGGCCGTGCAATCACGCGCAGGACGTGCTCGTCGCTGAGCTCCGCCAACTCGCCCTCGGGCATGCCTAACGTGCGCGCCTTGCGCAGGATCGCGCTGCGATCGACACCACGGCCATCGTCCGTCACTTTGATCATGATGGACGCACGATCGCGAGCCGCGCTCAGGATGAGGCGCCCCGTGCGCGGCTTTCCCGCGGCTGCGCGTACGTCCGGCGCTTCGATCCCGTGATCGACAGCGTTGCGCAGCAGGTGGATCAGCGGGTCGCCAACCTGGTCGAGGAGCGATCTATCGACTTCGATCTCGCGCCCTTCCACGATGAACTCCACTTCCTTGCCTAACGCGCGAGCGGCATCGCGCACGACGCGCGGGAAGCGGTCGAAGATCTGCCAGACGGGAACCAGCCGACTCGCCATCACGGCATCCTGTAGCTCGCCGATCAGTCGCGCCGCGTGGCCAACGGCGTCATCCAGCTCGCCGTGCGAGATCTCGCCGCTTAGCTGCGTGAGGCGGCCGCGCGCGATGACCAACTCACCGACGAGGTTCACGAGGGCATCCAGGCGGCGAAGATCGATGCGGACGTTGACGTTCTGCCCGCGACGCGCTTCGGCGCGTTCCCACGCGTCGTCGGAGCGCTGCCGCGCGCGCATCTCCTCGGCGTTGTCCGCCGCGGCGCGCGTGACCAGCACATCCTTCACATCGCCAACATCGCGGATCGCTTCCTCGACGGCGCGAGTGTCTGCGACCGTCTCCAGGCGCAGCTCGATGGTGTCGCCCTTCCAGTCGCCGGAGAGCGCCGCGCGATCCGGGCGCGACGCGTGAACCGTGCCTAACGAGCCAGCGCGCTGCAACACCATGATTCCGCGTACGCCCGGAAGCGCGGCGTCGGGCGACAGCTTCACAGTGATCAGGTAGCCGCTGCCCGCCAGTTGTGTCGCGGCGGCCGCCGCTGCGGCCAGCTCCTGCACTGGCGCCGCCCATTCGTTCGTCGCGCGCAGACGCTGCAGAACGGGAGCGACAGTGTCCCGCGACGCCGCGTCCTGGCCCGCAATCGCCTGCTCGATCGCTTGCTCCAGCGCATCTGCGGCAGCGAACAAGAGCTCGACGGTGTCCGCATTCGCGATGCGCGTTCCGTCGCGTACCAGCGAGAGGAGCGACTCGAGTTCATGGGCAAGCTCGGCGACCCCCGCGTAACCGGGACCCATGACGCCGCTCATTCCTTTGAGTGTGTGTACCGCGCGAAACAGCTCGTTGACGCTTTCAGTCGCGTCGGGGCGCTTCTCGAGAGCTAGCAACGCCTGACTGATCGCCGCGAGATTCTCGCGACTCTCTGATGCGAATAGTGCGACGTACTTCGCGGTATCCATGCGCGACCGCCTGTTCGCGTCCGCGCCTTACGAGAGAACGCGCTGTATAGCCTCCAGCACGCGACTCGGTTGGAACGGCTTCACGACAAAGTCCTTCGCACCGGCCTGAATCGCTTCGATCACGAGCGCCTGCTGACCCATCGCGCTGCACATGAGGATGCGCGCCGCCGGATCGAGCTTCGTGATCTCGCGGACGGCATCGATTCCGCCCATGTCCGGCATGACGATGTCCATCGTGACGAGATCGGGCCGCAGCTCGCGGTAGCGAGCGACAGCCTGCGCGCCGGTTTCCGCCTCACCCACAACATCAAAACCCGCCTGCTGAAGGATGTCCGACAGCATCGTACGCATGAAGATCGCGTCGTCGCAGATGAGTACGGATTGGCTCACAGCTTCAATCTCCAAAGTGCAAAGTCAGGCGACCACCTGCCGCGCCAGCGCGGCAACGTCCAGCACAATGACGATCTCACTCTCCAAACGTCCCACGCCCAGGCATAACGACCCGGCCGTCGCGGTCGGGCTTGAGGAGGAACCCTGACCCAGGGCGACTTTAGTGCTGCCGTCGATCGGCTCGACTTCGAGGGCGACCACGTCGCGAACGTCCTGCACGGCGAGGCCGATGTTCTTGCCGTCAACCTCGACCAGGACGATCGATCCGTCGTCAGGCGATGGACCGGCGTCTGATCCCAGCAATCTGAGGGCGACGTCTGCGACGACGATGAGGGAGCCACGCAGGTTGATGAGGCCCTTCACCAGAGCCGGGGCTCCGGGGATGCGGGTCGCCGTCCGAGCCGGAATGACCTCCCTCAGGTAGGAGGCATCCAGCGCGAACAAATGCCCACGAACCTCGATGATCAGGAGGTTCTGGATCGCCGCGTTAGGCGTCGTCTCGATAGAAGTCGAACTCGTCAAGTGGATCCGCCAGCTGGAGAATGCGAGCATCGCGGGCGGCGTCCGCCAGCGATTGGCGCAAGTCCGGTGGAAGCGGCGACCTAAGATCGATCAGCGTGCCTGACGAAGGGTGGCGGAGCCGCAGCCAGGCGGCGTGGAGAAACTGCCGTCCAGACACCGGCTCTTGCTCTGTCGTTGCCGTTCGCCTTCGAGCGGCAGCGCCGTACACGGTGTCTCCAACGACCGGGTGTCCGATCGAAGCGAGGTGCACGCGAATCTGATGCGTGCGTCCCGTATGCAGCGTCGCTCGAAGCAGCTCGGACCCTTCGAAGCGCGCCAACCGCACGAAAGTCGTCTTCGCCGGTTTGCCAGCCTGGACGACTGCCATGCGCTTCCGGTCTCGCGAGTCCCTCGCGAGCGGCTTCTCGACGACGACACGCTCGCTGCGCAGATGCCCGCGCGCGAGCACCGCGTACTGACGGATCACTCGACGGTCCGCGACCGCCTTCGCGAGAATGCGATGCGCCCTCTCGTTCTTAGCGACCAGCAGAAGCCCCGAGGTCTCCTTGTCCAGCCGATGCACGAGGCCGGCACGCGGCACCGCGCTCTCGGGTCTGGGCTCCCGGCTCGCCGCTGACCGTTCCGCGCTCCCCAGAGTCCTCGCTAACCCCCGCCCCAGCAGCGCATTCACCAGCGTCCCCGACCAGTTGCCTGGGGCCGGGTGCACAACCATCCCGGCCGCCTTGTCGATGACGAGAAGATCCTCGTCCTCGAACACAACGGTCAGTTCGATCGGCTCGGGCTCGAAGGTGCGCTCGGTCGTCGGCGGCGGCCGCCAGATCTCGACGTGCTCGCCCCGTCGTGGCTTGTAGCTCGCCTTTTCGTGCCGACCGTCGACGCGGACCTGGCCAGTGGCAATGAGTGTGGCGGCCTGCGTGCGCGAAACGCCGGCGATCGAGGCCACTAACGAGTCGAGGCGAACATCGCTGTCCGCCTCGATCAGTCTTGATTCGTCGGGTTTTGAGCTTGTCGGGCTCACTGCCCTTCTGGAGCCTGCGACAGAGTCGCACGAGTCGCCGCGGGCGTCTCGGCAGAGACGCGTTTCTCGTCGCCCCACAACACCCAGGCCAGCAGGATCG
>DASYRX010000360.1:0-26691 GCA_036003845.1 Gemmatimonadaceae bacterium
CAAACCGAAGTGGAATCCGGAGAGCTATCGGCGTATTGTCGGGCAAAGGAACTAACTAAAGCTGTCAGCCGTCAGCTGCCGGCTAACAGCTGACAGCAGTCGACAGCATTCATCGATTCTCTAAGAGGAACAGGCCGATGCCGTCTGGCGCGAAATTTCATCATTGGGAACAAGTCCCGCTCGAGACAGTGACTCCCATGCTCGATCGCAAGCTCATCACCGGTGAGCGCATGATGATCGCGCAGGTCTTTCTGAAGAAGGGATGCATCGTGCCGCTGCATCAGCACGAGAACGAACAGCTCACGTATGTCGTGAGCGGTGGCCTGCGTTTATGGGTCGGTGCTGATCAGAGCGAAGTGTACGACGTGATGTCGGGCGACGTGCTCTACATCCCGTCCAATGTGCCGCACAAGGCCGAAGCGCTCGAGGATACGCTCGACGTAGACGTCTTCAATCCGCCGCGAGCGGACTGGCTGAACAAGACCGACGACTATCTGCGCCGTTAGGCCCCGTTCCAACGTGGATCAGCTCCGAATGCCCTGGATCAGGGCGAGTTGAACGGGGTTAGGCGCTGCGCCGAAAGCGATGGCTGATCGCTGAAGCGACGGCCAGGGTTGCTCCCACGACCACGAGCCACAGTCCGACACGCGTTCGCAATACAACCGAGTCGGTGTAGGCGACGTGCGTGAGACCGCCCGGCAGCGTCAGTCCACCCGTCGCGATGTGCGTGAGTGTGTGGCGCGCGAAGAGAAAGAGTGTGACGCCGGAGATGATGCACCCGGCAGCCAACACGTCTAAAAAGCGATCGCGCGGTCGAACTGATTCTGCCACAGGATGTGTGAAGGCAGCGAATGCGACGTGAGCCAAGCGTTCCTCCCCGTCGTCGTTCCAGAAATCAATGGGGTCAGAGTCTGTTGCAGACGACTGACCAATCGGCTTTAAGCATCTCCCTCGACTCTGACCCCATCGATGGCCGCGCACGTGACGTCTGCGTCCGGGGAAATGACGACTAACGCGTTGGTACGGCACAACCTTCCGGATTCGCGGGTTGCCGGCCCGGAGCCAGTTCGTCCCTCGACTGATGGGGCTCCTAAACCGGTCTTTCCCTCCCGCGCTGCGGAAGGGACTCATTGCATTCAGCGTTCTCGCTCCGTTGGGCGGGGGCAGCTTACTCTTTGGCCGCGAGTTACTGGCTGGCGATAAACCGGCGCCGCCGCCCCCCCGGGCCGAGTTGGTCAACGTGCCCAATATCCACAGCCGCACGGCGGGCGGCTCGGTCGTCCGCGGCGATTCGCTCTTTGGCCGCAGCGGCGCTGTCCGCGTTAGGCTACTCCTCGCCGATGAGGTTGCGGCGTACCCCATCCTGTTCGACCGCTTTGGCGATCGTGCTGTCGCGCCCGGGGTGCGTTCCATGAACGCCTTCGTGGAGCAAGCCGAGTTCAAGTTCTCCTTCGTGACGATGCTGCCGTGGCGTGAGAAAATCGGCCGCTACGTGAAGGGCTATCACGTCGGCTTCTGGCCGGCTGAGCGTCGCAAGATGGCGTGGAATTACGAAAACCCCGAAGGGTTTATCGAAGTGACGCCCGAGACTCAATACACGCAGCTCTCCGAGCACTTCATGCTCTACAACTTCATCACCCACGATCAGCGCGACGTGTGGCCCAAGTACGTGGTGCTGCGCGAGGAGCTTCTGGACAAGCTGGAGCTCGTCCTGCAGACGCTTGAGGCGTCCGGCGTACCGGCCGAACACGTGGAAGTCCTCTCCGGCTTTCGGCACCCATACTACAATTCGTTAGGTGCGATCGAAGGGTCGATGGCGCAGCACAGTAGGCATCAGTTCGGCGACGCGGCTGACATCATCATCGACAACAACAAAGACGGCCGCATGGACGACCTCAATCGCGACGGGAGCGTCGACATCGGCGACGCCAACGTGATCCAGCGTGCCGTGGAAAAGGTGGAGCTGCGCTATCCGGAGCTGGTTGGCGGCGTGGGCGTCTATCACGCCATTGGCCCGAGCGGGTCGTTCGCGCACATCGACGTGCGCGGCGAGCGAGCGCGCTGGACGAACAGCCCAAGCCGCGGCAGCACCAAGCGCTGGCGCCCCGTGTGGAGCGCTCCAGCGGTTCAGAAAGTAGCGGCGACCGGCCGCTGCCAGACGACCGATCCGGCGATGGCGGTCCTCTGCGCCGGTATTCGTTAGGTCGCTGGATTTCGCGGCTGACCGATCGGCCGCACGATCGCGTAAATAACTTCATCCACGAACACGCCGTCTTTATAGGCGCTTTCCTTTAGGCGCGCCTCGAAGACGAATCCGGCCTTCTCGAGCACTCGCACAGACGCCGGATTCCAGTCGAATGCACCGGCCCAAAGCCGATTGATGTCGAACGTGGCGAACGCGTAGTCCACGACGGCGTTGAGCACGACGGACATGATCCCGCGCCCCCAGTAATCCGGCGCGAGCCAGTACCCAAATTCGGCGGAGTAGCGCCAGATGTCGGGCTTGAACTCGAGTCCGATGCCGCCAACGACCTGTCCGTCCACGTCGATCGCAAAATGATGCGGCGGTTCTTGGTATTGGTTCTGCGCGATCCACGCGCGAGCGTGGTCCAGGGTATACGGATGCGGGAAAGCGTCCTTGAGGTTGCGCCAGACTCTGCGATCGTTGGCGTTCCGGGCGAGACTCTCCTCGTCACCGGGCCGGAATTCGCGGACGACGCAGTTCGGTAACGCGATCTCCATCATCACCAATTGAGTGTCAGAGCGTTCGCGGTGAAAGTCTTGTGAGGCAAGTGATTAAGTCGTAGCTCTTACGCGCATTAGCTGTCAGCTGGGCTTTGTAGCAGTCGGCTGTCAGCTTGCAGCTGTCGGCTGTCAGCAGCTGTTGCTTTTGGAGCGATAATCGATGTTCACAAGGCGACAATTCGTCGGAGTGTTGAGTGCGGTCGCGGCATTGCCCGCGAGCGTGCGCGCCCTCGGCCGGCGCCTGGCTTTTGGAGACGCACGACAGCTTGGCATTCCGTCGCAGGCCTCGATCCGCACGTTAGGCGCCGCGATCCTTCCCAGCGAGATGGGCCGAGCGCGTCTCGAGATCGCCAGCGATGCGTTCTGGCGCTGGATGAATGGGTATCGCGAGGGCGCCGAGCTGCTGCACCCGTACGGCTCGCCGCGCATCGCCTACGCCGGCCCGTCGCCCGTTCCGAAGTGGACGACACAGCTCAATGCCCTCGATCGCGCCGCGCGTGACAAGCACGCAAAAGCGTTCGCCGCGCTGACCGTCAACGAACGACAGGCGCTCGTGCGCGACGCCATCAGTGACTTCAAGGGCGAGCGCCTGCCGAACATCGGTGCGGCACCGCATGTCGCGTTAGGCATGCTCGCGCATTTCTACGGCTCGAGCGACGCCACCGATCTCTGTTATCGCGCGCGAATCGGGCGGAACAAGTGCCGGCCGCTCGCGCAGAACGGCCGCAAGCCACTTCCGCTCGCCGACGTGCCACGCTCGGCAACTGGATCGCCATGACGCCGCGCGTGATAGAGACCGACGTCTGCATCGTCGGCTCAGGGATCAGCGCGGCGATGGTCGCGTGGAAGCTCGCCGACTCGCGGCGTGCAGACATTGTCGTGCTGGAGACCGGCGACGAAGCGCCGGCGACGCAGAACCTGCACGCGTTGCGCTCGCGCTTTCTCGACTATGGCGAGAGTCCATGGCCGCGCGATCACCTGGACGGCCTGGAGGTGGATGGGATCCAGTCGCGCTCGATGCAGGTCGGCGGACTCGCCATGCACTGGGGCGGCGTCACGCCACGATTCTCTCCCGAAGATTTCCGCGTGCGATCGCTCTACGGCGTCGGCAGCGACTGGGCGCTGACATACGACGAGCTGGATCCGTTCTATCAGGAAGCTGAAGAGCGCATGGGCGTCGCGGGTGAACAAGGGCCGAGCGTGCTGGATCCGCGTTCCAGGCCGTTCCCGTTGCCCGCCTTGCCGCTCACGTACAACCTAACGATGCTGCGCGACTGGGTGACGAGTGCCGGCATTCCGACGTGGAGCCAGCCCTCGGCCAAGCTCTCGATCGCGCGCGAAGGGCGCGGCGCGTGCTGTCGCAACGACACGTGCTTCCCGATCTGCCCTGTCGGCGCCAAGTACAACCCAGACATGACTTGGCGCGCGCTACGCGCGAACGGGCGCGTACGCTTGCACTCGCGCATGCACGTTAGGCGATTGCTCGCGAAACAAGGATCGAACCAGATTGAGGTCGCCGAGGCTGTCTCGCGCGATCGGCCGAACGAGCCGCTGCAGATCCGCGCGAAGACGTTCGTTGTCGCGTGCGGCTATGTGTGGAGCTCGTATTTGCTTCTGACTTCGACCGACGCCCGCTTTCCAAACGGCATGGCCAATTCGTCAGGGCTCGTCGGCAAGTACCTGTGCGGCCACCGCAATGTGCAAGCGTTCATCGAGCTGCCGCTGGAGCTGTATCCGGGAATCAATGAACAGCATTCGCTGGTGACGAAAGCCTTCATGCGACCACCGGCGTCGAAGGACAGATATCTGCGCCACGACTTGCGCGTATGGGAGTCGAGCGTCGCTCGCGATGCTCGGCTGCGCGCAGACTCCGGCGAATTGCTGTTAGGCGACGCGCTGCTGGCCGATTGGCGCGAGCGAGTGAAGAAAGGGACGGCACGAGTACGTTCCTATTATGACGTGCTCCCAGCCCGCGAGAGCGAGCTCGTGCTCGATAACGCGCGCAAGACCCCTTGGGGCACGCCGCTGCCGTCGCTCGTTATGCGCGACAGCGGCGAATCGAAAGCGCTGCGGCCATATCAGGAAGAAGAGATTACGAAGCTCTTCGAGCGACTCGCCCGCGCCGGCAACGGACGCATTCTTCGCAAGAACGTGGACGACTTCCAGGATCATCCTGCCGGTGGATGTCGCATGGGGACGGATCCTGGGCAGAGTGTCGTCGATTCGTACGGGCGGACGCACGACCACGAGAATCTGTTCGTCGTCGGCGCGCCGACGATGCCGACTGCCGGTTGCGCGAACGGGACGCTGACGTTCTGCGCGCTGTCGCTGCGCAGCGCGTCGAAAATCGGCGAAGTATTTCCAGCGCGTGCACTGGCCTCTGATCATTGATTGGCTGACGCCTGCTTTGACCTTTGACTTCTGACCTTTGACCTAGAGCTGATGCTCCGTTCTCTGTTCGTCGTAGCGTTAGGCGCCGTGCTACCAGCTGCGACCAGCGCACAAATCCTAATCACCGCCAATCGACTCTTCGACGGGCGAGGCCAGCTGCAGCAAAGCGCGGCAATCGTTATCGATGGCGGTCGCATCACCCAGGTTGGCGCGGCCCCGCGCGACTTCAAAGGCCAGCGCTACGACCTCGGTGACGTCACGCTCCTGCCCGGTCTCGTCGACGTCCACGCGCACATCATCTGGTATCTCAATAGCAAAGAACGCCTGCACACGAGCGACGACGGCGACTCGCCGACCGTGCAAGCCCTTGCCTGGGCCGGCAATGCGATGGCGACGCTACGCGGTGGCGTGACGACGGTACAGAGTCCGGGATCGCCGGAAGACGCCGATCTGCGCGATGCGATCGCGCGCGGCCGCGTCGTCGGGCCGCGTATCCTGACTTCGTTAGGCTCGTTCAACGAGCGCAGCTCGCCTGACGAGCTGCGCACGCGAATCCGCGAGATGAAGACGCGCGGCGCGGACCTGGTGAAGCTCTTCGCGTCCAAAAGCATTCGCGACGGCGGCGGCGCCACCATGACGCAAGAGCAGCTCAATGCCGCGTGCGACGAAGCGCACAAGCAAGGTCTCCGCGTGCTGGTTCATGCCCACGCCGCGGAAGCAGTGAAAGCCGCGGTGCTCGCGGGGTGTGATCAGATCGAGCACGGCGTCTTCGTGACGAACGACGTGCTCGAGCTGATGGCGCAGCGCGGCACGTACTTCTCGCCACAGTGCGGTCTCGTCTTCCGCAACTACCTCGGCAACAAGCGCTATTTCGAAGGGATCGGGAACTACAACGCCGAGGGGTTCGCCGCGATGGAGAAGGCGATTCCACTCGCTGTAGATGTCATCAAGCGCGCGTCGCGCACGCCGCGGCTCAAACTGATCTGGGGGACCGATGCTGTCGCCGGGGCGCATGGCCACAACGTGGACGATCTCATTTGCCGCGTGAACGAGGGCGGGCAACCTGCGTCCGATGCCCTCATCTCGGCGACCTCGCGCGCCGCCGAGTCGTTAGGCCTCGGCCGGCAGATCGGCGCCATCGCGCCAGGACTCGAGGCCGACATCATCGCAGTACGCGGGAATCCGCTGAGCGACATCACGGCGCTCAAGCGAGTGTCGTTCGTCATGAAGGGAGGAACGGTCGTGCGACACGACGGGGCGACTCCGTGACACGGCTTTGCTGTTTGATCATCTTGGCAGCCGCGGCGTGCAACCAGCCGAGCGCACGGGGAATGGTCGAATGGCCGGCGTACGGCGGCGATCCGGGCGGCATGAAATACTCGCCGCTCGCCGACATCAATCGCGCCAACGTGGGTCGCCTAACGAGTGCCTGGACCTGGGAGGCCGGCGAACAGTCGATCGCGGACAGCGATTCGACAAAGGCGGCGCGTCCCGGGATGTTCCAGACCACGCCGATCATGCTGAACGACACGCTGTATTTCAGCACGCCGTTCAATCGAGTCGTGGCGCTGGACCCGACCACCGGCGCGAAATACTGGGAGTTCGATCCGGGGGCTTACCGTGCCGGACAGCCGTCCAACGGCACCGGTTTCGTGCACCGCGGGGTCGCGACGTGGACCGATGGCAGCGAGCGTCGGATCTTCATCAACAGCAGGTGGCGTCTCATCGCGCTCAACGCGGCGACAGGCCAGCCAATCTCGACGTTCGGCAGCAGCGGCGAAGTCGACCTAACGAGCGATCTCTCGCGGCCCGTGGAAAAGCGGCACTACACCAACACGTCGCCGCCGGTCGTCTGGCACGACCTCGTCATCGTTGGCAACGGCGTGGGCGATCGGCTGGTATACAAAGGCGATCCTCCGGGTGATGTGCAGGCGTTCGACGTGCGCACCGGAAGGCGGATGTGGCGCTTCAAGACGGTCCCCGAGCCGGGCGACTCCGGTAACGCGACCTGGGAGAAAGACTCGTGGCGTTATGTGGGCCACACGAACGTCTGGGCGCCGTTCACTGTCGACACGGCACGCGGCTATTTGTATCTGCCGGTCGGTACACCGAGCAATGACTGGTATGGTGGCCGCCGGTTAGGCGCGAATCTGTACGGCGAATCGATCGTCTGTCTCGACGCACGCACCGGCCAGCGCGTCTGGCATTATCAAATCGCGCATCATGGCCTTTGGGATTACGATCTTCCCGCGCCGCCCAATCTGGTGACGATCAACGTCGGCGGCAGCAGCATCGATGCCGTTGTCGTCCCGACAAAGCAGGGATGGATATTCGTCTTCGATAGACAAACGGGACGTCCAGTGTGGCCGATCGAAGAGCGCGCTGTTCCGGCGAGCGACGTTCCCGGTGAGCGTGCATGGCCGACACAGCCTTTCCCGTCGCTTCCAGCGCCTGTTGCCGTGCAGGGTTTCGGACCTAACGACGTGCTCGATTACACGCCGGACATCAAGGCCGCGGCGTTGGCTGAGCTGGATAAGTACATGGCCGGTCCGATTTACTCACCGCCGAGTCAGATGGGGACCGTCACAATGCCTGGCTCGATCGGTGGCGTCGGCTGGGGTGGGGCGGCGTTCGATCCGGAGACGAACACGCTCTTCGTGAAGGCATCGAACTCGCCGACTCTGTGGCGACTGGTGAAGCAGGCCGGGAAATCGGACACCGTGGACGACACATTCATGGCGGATCTCCGCAACTCCTCGTTAGGCGTTCGTCTCATCGGCGGACCGGAGGGGACGGAACGCGATTCGGCCGCTAGTCCGCTGCCGCTCAACAAGCCGCCATACGGCACGTTGACGGCCATCGACCTCAACACCGGGGAGCACAAGTGGCAAGTCCCGATCGGGGACTCGCCGGACGTGCGCAAGCATCCGGCGCTCAATGGGGTGCAGCTGCCCCCTGCGTTAGGCGTGAGCGGAGCGCCCGGCGGCGTAGTAACCAAGGGTGGTCTCGTGTTCATCACTGGCGGCGGCAACACACTCTACGCGATCGACACCAACGACGGACGCGTCCGCTGGCAGGCTGACCTTGGTCAACGCGGCTATGCGAATCCAATGACCTATCGCACGAAGGCCGGCAAGCAGTTCGTCCTGATCGCGACGGGCGGACCTGGACCGGGCGCCAAACTGCGCGCATTCGCGCTCCCATGACACGATATCTCCTAACGAGCCTGCTGCTCCTCGGAGCACCGTCGCTCGGCGTCGCGCAGCGCGCGCCGCAAACCGACGCGGATCACTACACGCGGTACGAGCTATTGGCTCCGGGCTCGGCCAAGTTCCGCATCATTTATGAAGTGACTGCGACGACGGCCGGTGCGACGCGCTACTTCAATCCGATTCGCAAGGGCAGCATCGCGACTGACGAAGCTGTGTACGACCGTATGACCGGCGAGAAACTGAAGTTCGAGGTGGTGAGTGGACGCCTAGCCCGTGATGGCGGAGTTACGCGCGCCGACACGACGGGCGAATACATCATGGTGACGCTGCCGCGCGCCGTGCCGAAGGACGGCGAGGTACGGCTGCTCATCGACAAGACGTACGAAGACCCCAAGAGCTACCTCGTCAGCGGCGATACGATCACCTTCGATCGCTCGCTCGGCATCACGAAGAATAGTGTCGTGCTCCCGTTAGGCTATGAGCTGGTCGCGGTGAACTATCCGTCGCAGATCCGCCGCGAGGCCGACGGTCGTATTCAGGTAAGCTTTATCAACGTCGGCAGCGCGGCTGTGCCGTACGTCGTCAAAGGACGCAAGGTGCGGTCATGAGGTTCGCGGGCGGGCTGGTTGTGCTCATGGTCGCGGCGCAAAGTGCCGCTGCGCAGGAACTCGGTGCGAATCGCGCGAATCGCCTCTCGGAGCGCGCTCGGCAGGATCGCGAGATCGTGTACTTCCTGCAGCAACCGGAGACGCACGCCTTCGATCTCTATCATGACTATACTGAGTCGCGACCGGGGATCGATCGTTATGTGAATGTAGTTCGCGGGGGCAGTAGGGCGTCGAATCCTTCAGCGCGCATTCTGGATACTGGCGAGTCGCTGCAAGTTCAGACGCTACGGGGCTCCGAGATCACAACCGCACAAATCGATATCGGAGAAGCGGTACGGCCTGAATCGGAAATCGTGCTCATTCGATTTCCCGCGGTGCAGCAAGGAAGATCGCTTCGGCTGCGCATCAGCGAGACGTACACTGACCCAGGCCGTTATGGAGTAGTCGGCGACGAGCTTGTGTGGGACCGCGCATTCGGCCGCCCGGCGAACGCCGTGGTGCTCCCGTTAGGCTGGATGCTCACGAACTGTTCGATCCCTGCGACCGTCAGCGAGACGTCCGACGGCCGCATCCGTCTCGACTTTACAAATCCGAGAAATGACGACGTCGCTGTGCTGCTTACGGCCGTGCGTCGGCCCAAGCGCTAGAGTCACTGCTTGAAGGCAGGGTCGTTCTCTGCACCCTTGCGCGGCTTCCAGTCCAGCGAGTAGTACGCGCCGCGGTCACGCGCCCACGGGTCGAACGCGTTCACAACGTGCGCCAGCTCGCCGGCTAATTCAGGTACGACGCGAAGCAATACGCGCTTGAGCGGCGAGACGGGCTGGTTGCTGTGCCCGTTGTCGTCGCGCGGGTCCAGCATGACGCTGGGCCCGTTGTTGTTCACCCAGCTCACGCCTAACGTGCTGTAAAACTCCGGACGGAAACTCGATGTGAAGAACCAATCGCTGAAGAGCCGCCGGCTCGCGTTGAGAATGAAGACGACGAACTGCGTCTCCGAGATCGCGAATCCATGCGGCCGCGTCGTCTCGGCCAGGTACCCGACGGCAGTGTCGAGATCCTCGATGTTGTCCACAATCGAGCCGTCGGCGTGACCCAGGCAGTCGTTGATCTGAGTTCCGTCCGCGTTGCGCTGCGACGTCGTGATGATGTTCCGCGCATCGCATTTGTGCTGTCCATACACTTCTCGCAGCGTGGCGACGAGCTGCTCCTGCCGCTTTCGCTCTGCCGATCCACTCGCGAGCCGACTGTCGACGAAATCGTCGAACGAGGTGAGTTGCTTGAGTCCGTATTGACGGCGGAACTCGTTGAAGCGCGGAACGCCGTGCTCGCGGTCACGCACAATATCGAGCGCGACGACGTCGATTTTGTGCGTGGGACTCGTTAGCCGATCCATCGCGAGGTTCTGCAGAAAGCGGGGACTATTCTGCAGCGCCAGGGTGCCGAGCCGCTGCCGGCCCATGCTGAGCGCCCAATTCGCGACGCCGCGCTCGTGCATGAGCGGCGTGCTTCGTGCGCGGAACGTCTCGACGACCGGGATCCTGTTCCGGATGACATCGGGCGACGAGACCTCGCGGTACTCGATCAGATCCGGCACCAGCGGATGCAGCCGATATACCGACACGAATTCCTCGGGAAAATTGAACGGCGAGCCGAAGTGGTTGATGCCGCCGTTGACATCGTCTGGATTCCTGAGATTCCAGTCGCGCTTGTTGCTTCCGAGTCCAAAGATCCCCGGTCCCGAAGCGAGCACGGAATACCATGTATTGGCGCGACTCGGATCCGTAGATCCACCTAACGTGGACACGACCGTCGCCAGCGCTTTCGTGAGCGCGTTGTCCGTCCTGAACACGCCGTGCCAGTTGCTGTTCATGGCGCGGTAGAGCGGCTCGTCGTACAGCAACTGCGTCGTCCACTCGGTGGTGTGGATCTTCGCGATCTCGGCTGCGACGACGAGCCGCGCGACCTCGAACAACTCGTCAGGCGTTATGTCGCTGTACTTGATGATGCGATCCGGGTTCGCCGGATCCCGCAGTCCACAGTCCGCCTCGGGTGTGCTCGCCTGCTGACGCCTGAACGCGTCGACGAAGTGATTGTGCTCGCGCGCAAACACGTTGTGAAAGAAGCTGAGTCCGATGTTCCAGTTGTCGGGTGACCCGGTTGCTTCCTGACCTGCCCAGTCGGGGAGCATTGGATCATCCGGAGCGAGCGGCGGCAGGAACCCCTGGGCATCCAGCAATAGCCGCGCACGATCGGCAGGATCGCGCTTCACGCGACGACGAGAGCGCTCGTCGAAGCCGTACAGCTGGGAAGCATCCCACCAGGCTGTGTTCGTGTTGCGGAATACTCGTGAGGCTCGCGACAGTCGCTTATTCGGACCGTCGGCGAACGTCGGCGCGGCGGAGGAATCGGCCACAAGGCTGCGATCGATGCCGTCGTTAGGTCGGCAGCCCAACTTCGTCGCTTCGGCTTGGGAAAGCGGCCGCTCGACGTTCGCGACTTTCTGCGACGCACATCCGACGGCCATGTATGTCGAATGGTTCTTCCCTTCCTCCAAGTGCGAGAACCAGTCGTGCGTCATGAACTGAATCCAGAACGCAGCGAGCACATTGAAGAACGGCGCCTTTTGATAATCGCAGTTCGCGTCCGCGGCGAAGCCAGGCTTGCCGAAGCCGTCGTTGCATGCTGAGCTGTCCGACTGCGCGCGCGTGAAGAGCTTTCGACTGATCACTTGCGGATCGGGAATCAGGAGGGAAGTGCGCCCACCATGCCGATTCCTGGCGATCGAATCGATGCCTAACTCGGGAAACGTGCTTTCGAACTCCACGTTGCGAGCGAACAGCGTCCCCGTGGATCCCATCAGCGGGTTGCGGATGTCGTTGCAGATGCCCGTTAGGGTCCGTACGCGAATGAGCTGACCCTTACACAACTGCTCGCCCGAGCCACCGACGTCACGGTAGTTGGGGTGACCTAACGGGAGCCGCATCGCAGGCCACGTCTTTATCACCGGGCCGCCGATGCCCGCGTACGCTGGGTACGTGCCGCTGTTGTCGAAAAGGTTGAAGCGGATCAGCTCGACACGCGCATACTCCAGGTCCACGAGCGCGCCATTCACTCCCCGCACGTTCTTCGTTGCCCACCAGGCTTTGGACGATTCATGTCCTGTCGCCCAGTAGTTCTGCCAGTCCGCCCATGGCACGTCGCGCCCAGCGAGAGCGTTGCCACCGCCACGGCAGCGCGCGGTCGCGTCGGTCACCTTGCCGAGGAAGCGTTGATCTCGCGTTTGAGCGAAGGGCCGCACGTCCAGCTCGGTGCCGCAACTCGCGAGGTCGGGGAGATTGTCGAGACTTCGGCTACAGCCGATGCTTAGTGCGGCACACAGCAGCACACGTGCACGCCGCGAATCGAATTGAAGTCGCATAGAAAAAATCCTCTGCAACCGGGGTCAGACTCCAACCTGGAGTCTGACCCCGGTTCACCCGGTCCAAAACTATGCCGTTGCGAATTGTGCAGTTAGGTACGCCGCGCCAATCTGGCGAAGGTCTCCGCATCGGAACCGTGAGGCGGCCGCCGCGCGGCGTGCCGAAGGAGCGTCACGCGTCCGACAATTGGTATGACGTCTGGCTGCCGAACCTCGCGCCTAGCGACGCGCTGTTGCGCCAAGTTCACGGCACGCTCGCCTGGTCAGCGTTCGAGAAGAAATACCGCGTAGAGCTGAAACGGCCGGAGCAAGCGCACTTGCTGAACATGCTGGCGGCCATGTCACATCACGCGAATTTCGCCGTCGGCTGCTACTGCGACGACGAGTCGCGCTGCCACCGCTCGATCTTGCGCAGGCTGCTGCGGGAGCGCGGCGCAAAAATCGTCTAACGCTGTCTCACGGTTTGCGCGGGACTGTACGCGATGCTGGGACGTCTTTGCCACCGCCTAACCGCTCGATCGCCCGGCTCGACTCGTCGACGTACGCGCGCAATTCGGGATCCGCTCGACGCCACGCTCGCGCAACGAACTGATAGTCTCGTAGCGCCAGCTCACGCTGTCCCACGCGCTCGCTGACTCGTGCGCGCTCGAGCAGGAAGAGCGGCATGAGCGGGGCCACGATCGTGCGAAAAGCGGGCGTGAAGAGCTGCCGCGCTTCCTCATTTCGCCCCTGAGAGGCGAGGACCCGCGCCTTCGCGAAGCGAATCAGATCACAACCATCCAGGCACAACGAATCGACGAGCTGTGGCATCAGCCTAACGGCGTCCGCAGTGTCGTGACGCGCGAGCGCGAGGAAGAAACGCCCCTCGGCGACTCCTTGCTCGGCGAGCGTTCGCGACAGCGACGGTCGCGACCCCTGAACGCGCTCCTCCATGTGTGCGAGTAACTGACGCACCCTCGCGCTGTCGCCATGCAACGCCCAGAACGAGAGGGCCAGGCGCGCCTTCGGATCACGCGATCGAAGCCAGGAGTCGAACATCGTGTTCGCGCTGTCGCGCGAGAACCCGCCGAGCAGCGACAGCTCAGCGATAAACCGTGGATTTTTGGCTCCCGCGGTCGCCGCCTCGCGCACGTGTCCGCGGTACGCGAGCGCCGAGCCAAGGTGCTCGCGTGCGTGCTCCATGCGACCACCCTGTACGCTCGCGAGGTCGACGTAGCGGCGCGAGACGGCAACCCCGGGCTCAGTCGAGTCGAGCATGTAGCCTAACGATTGCGTCAGGCCGTGCGCGATGCGCGCGGTAGGAGCGACCGAATCCAACACTGAAATGCCGCGCGCGAGGATCACCTCGAGCGCATCGAGGTAGCCGGACGGCTCGCCGGGAGTCTCACCCCACTTTCTGTGCGCCGCCATGAGGCGCTGCACTTTGGCCGTATCGTGCATCGCGGCCGCCAGCTCGATCGCGTGCGGATACGCGGGCGTGAACTGCGAGTCGATCTCGATGGCGTGCTCGAATCGCGCGAGGATCACCGCCGCCGGAGCGGGAGCGAAGTGAACCTGGTGCACGCTCTCTTCACCGAGCTCATACCAGATCTGCGGATCCAACGGATACTCGCGTCCTGCGGCATTGAGCAGAGCGAGCGTGCGTCGAGCGTGGCGCCATGTGCCAGTGTCCGTTTGCGCGAGCAGACCCGCCGCGTGATTCGAATCTGCGAGCAACAACAGGCTGTCGCGCCGAGCGAGTCCCTGCGTGTGCACGGCTGCGCGCAGACGGAGCGCCAGGGCCAGCGAATCTGTGTCGGATCCAAGCCAGCCGATCGTTTCCGCCAGTCGATTGAACGCCAAGCCGAATGTCGTGTCGAGCGTGCTCGCGCGTTCGTACTCGGCGTGCGCCGAATCCATAAACCCTTTGCGGTACTGCTGCTCGCCGCGCAGGAAGGCCTTGAGGGCCGGAATCGAGCGCGAGCCGATCGACGTTAGGCGCGCCGCGCCGACGCTGCGCGTGCGGCCCAGTTCGCGCAAGAGCCAGACGGCCGTCGAGTCCGCGAGACGATCGACGTGCTCGGCGTCGTCTCGCAGATCGACTTCGTGGAGCGTGCGGTTCGTGGCGACGTCGAGCAGCGAGGCGCGCAGCCGGACCGAGTCGCGGCCTGCTCGCGTGAGAGCACCGAACAGCGCAAGGCCGGCGCCAGTGCGTTTGCCTAACGCACTTGCCGACGCCGCGTCGGCGAGCCCCTGCCAGCGGCGCACGACGATCGTGGGCGGGATGGCACGCAGCGGACCCGCGCCGTCGAGGTTGCGTGCGACGATGTCCGCCAGCCCTTCGCGCCAGAACGTAAGCTCAGGGTCGTGCACATCGAACGGCGCGACGGCGATCACGTTGGAATCGAGCGTCGAGACCTGCGTGTTACGCGTCGCGCGCCAGGTGAGGAGCGCCGCTGCGGCCAACGCGATCACCGCTGCAAGTCTTCCGATCGTTCGCCGCGACACGACTGGATTGGGCTGACTCGGTGTGATGTCGAGCGCGTCGCGGAACTCGGCCGCGGTACCGAAACGCGCAGCTGGGTCTTTCTCGAGCGCTCGCGCAACTGCGGCGGTAAGCGAGGCCGGAGTTTCAGGGCGAACGTCACGGAGCGAGGGCGCCGTTTTCGTTAGGTGAGCGGTGAGAACGGCTTGCGCGTCGCCTTTGAATGGTGCTTCGCCCGCAAGCATCTCCCAGCCAACGAGGCCCAACGAATAAAGATCCGCCCGCGCATCCACCGCTCCAGCAGCCGCTTGCTCGGGCGCCATGTAGCCTGGAGTACCTAACGACATGCCGGAGACCGTGAGGCGCTCGTCGCCGCGAGAGACCGCGAGCGCCTGCGCAATACCGAAATCCGCCAGCAGCGCGTGATCCGCAGCGAGCAGGATGTTCTCCGGCTTCACGTCGCGATGGATGACGCCCCGCTCGTGCGCGTACTGAAGTGCGTCGGCTACTTCGCGCAGCAAACGCGTCGCAACCAGAACGGTCAAGCGCCCGTCGCGATCGAGTCGGCGTCGCAGCGATTCGCCCTCGACGTAAGGCATCGCGTACCACACCAGATCGCCGTCGACGCCAGCTGTAAGGACGCCGAGGATGTTCGGATGCTGCAGACGCGCGGTCAGCTCGATCTCACGGCGAAAACGCGCCGCGCTCACTTCACTTCCAAACTCGGGAGGAAGCACCTTCACGACGATCGCGCGCCCGAGCGCGCGTTCCGTTGCGAGGAAGAGGCGACTCATCCCGCCGCCAGGCAGCTCGCGCTCTAGGGCGTATGCGTCACCCACCGCAGCTTGGAGTCGCTCAACGAGTGTCGGCACTGGATCACAAAATGGCGTGACTTGCTTCTACGCGCGATTGGGAGGAGCAACGCAGCACCACTGGCGTCGCTTAGAGGCACCCATCAATCTTCGCCGCCAACGACTCTGGTCCCCCCGTCCCGATGAAACGCACACTGCTTCTCGCTCTCGCGCTAATGCCCGTCACGGCGTTGGCGCAACTCGCTGACAGACCGCTGTTTGTTGAAGCTCGCGTGCCCAAATCGCCGACGATCGCGAACGGAGCCGCTGGCGCATTTCTCGTCTATGAAGTTCACGTCACGAACTTCGAAGCACGCGAATTGACGTGGACCGGCATCGAAGGAAGTGATGCAGCGACGGGAGCCACGCTTTTCTCGCTCACGGACTCAGCGCTCGCGCGTGAGATATCGAGACCAGGCGCAACAGGCACGCAGGTTACGGCGCAGAATCGGCCGCGCCTCTCGGGCGGACAGCGCGCGCTCGTCTACCTGTACGTCGCGCTCGGATCGAACGCGGTTCCAAAGGCGATTCGACATCGCCTAACGATTCAGGATAGCGTTGGCGCTCGCACGCTCGTCATGCCAGACGTGCCGGTGACACCAGAGCCCATGATAATCGCGTCGCCGCTCAAAGGCGGTAACTGGTTGGCTGGGAACGGCCCGTCACGAAATTCCGGACATCGTCGCGCGATCATTCCCATTCAAGGGCTGCCGCGTATTCCGCAACGATTCGCCATCGACTACGTGATGATCGACAGCACGTGGAAAACGTACCGCGGCGATCAACTGAAGAACGCCAGCTACTACTGCTACGGCGTAGACGCGCTCGCCGTCGCAGACGGCATCGTGTCTGCAACGAAAGACAGCATTCCTGAAAACGTTCCGGGCGCGAACTCCCGTGCCGTGCCGATCACGCTCGAAACCGTCGGCGGCAATCACGTGATCCTCGATCTCGGCGGCGGGCGCTTCGCATTCTATGCGCACCTTCAGCCTGGATCGTTGCGGGTCAAGCTCGGCGATCGAGTAAGGAAGGGGCAAATCTTGGGACTCGTCGGCAACTCGGGAAACTCCACCGAGCCGCATTTGCACTTTCATATGGCGGACAGCAACTCACCGTTAGGCTCCGAAGGCATTCCCTACGCTGTCGAATCACTCGATCTCATGGGAAAGTGCGAGGGTTTTGGCAGTTCGTGCTCCGTCGGCGCGGCACAAGCGAAGCGGCGCGTGATGCCGTTCGCGAACGAGATCGTGCGGTTCCCGAAGTGAGAATCGTTTCGCTGCTTCCGGCAGCGACCGAGATCGTTTGCGCGCTGGGCCTCGAGGAGCAGCTCGTCGGCGTCAGCCACGAGTGTGATTTCCCCCGTTCAGTTCGTGACCTTCCCAAAGTCACCCGCTCGCTGATACCGGCGTCCGCGCCGAGCGGTGAGATCGATCGCCTCGTGCGTGAGCGACTGAGCGCACAGAGCGCACTGTACTCGCTCGATGTTGCCGCGCTCGAGGAGCTGGAGCCGGATCTTATCGTCACGCAGGCGCTCTGCGACGTCTGTGCCGTGGCGCAGGACCAAGTGGAGGCGGCAGCGTGCGCACTTCCTCGTGCGCCGCGCGTCGTCAACCTCGAGCCGCAAAGCCTGGGCGAGGTGCTGGCCGCCGTTAGGCAGGTCGCCCGCGCGACGGAGACACTGGCGCTTGGCGAGCAAGTGATTCGCGAGCTGCGCGCTCGCATCGACACGGTCAGAGAACGATCAGAACGACTCACGACGCGCCCTCGCGTCGCTCTGATCGAGTGGCTCGATCCTCCATTTTCTTGCGGGCACTGGAATCCCGAGCTCGTGCGTCTCGCCGGCGGAGTAGAGGGGCTGGGACGCGAGGGTGAGCGCTCACGCACGCTGATCTGGGATGAGGTCATCGCGTGGCAACCGGAGATCGTTGTGATCGCCTGCTGTGGTCTGGACGTCGATCGCACGTTAGGCGACCTGCCGTTGCTCCAGTCGGTCGCCGGCTGGCAGGATCTGCCGGCCGTACAATCAGGGCGCGTTTACGTCAGCGACGGGGCGCAGTATTTCAGCCGACCGGGCCCAAGGCTCGTGGACAGCCTCGAGATCCTGGCGCACGCGCTGCACCCGGACCTACATCCGCTGCCTAACGGGCTGCCACCTGCCCTCTGCGTGCACGCAGGGTATCAAAAGATCAAAGGCTTTACCACAGAGGACACAGAGTCCTCCCTTTTCCCTGCCCGAGGAACGCGGAGACAACAACTGCTTGGTTAACTGCGTTGGCCATCATGGACATCGAACTTGCGAGCAGTTGACCTGTCGCTGCACACGGAGCGGCGCCAGCATCGACAATGGGAACATCGGCGCACCCGCGGAGTCTTAGTGCGGCCTATGCGCGAGCGACGCCTGCTGGGTTGTCTCGCTGTTCTTCTGCTCATCGTATCTGCGTCGCGCACGTCGGCGCAGACGCAGCAGCGCGCGACGATTCGCGGTCGCGTGCTCGATCAATCCGGCACTCCGATTCTTTCCGCACGAGTTGCCCTCGTCGGCACGGGCCGAAGCACATATTCGACAGACGATGGGCGTTATGCGTTCACGGATCTCGCGCCTCGGATATACGTGCTGCGCGCGCAACGACTCGGTTTCGCCATCTCGCACGATGATTCGGTGCAAGTCGATGCAGGGGCCGTCGTCGAACGCGACATTACGCTGCAGGCTGTGCACATCCCGCTTTCGCGCGTTGTCATCTCGCCCGGCTCATACACCCTGCTCGAGCCGACTGGAACCTCGCAGCAAGCCCTAACGCGTGAGCAGCTCCTAACGCGGCCGCAGCTCGCCGAAGATCTCTTCCGCGGACTCAATCGGCTGCCTGGTCTATCGGGCTCAGACTACAGCGCGAAGCTGCGCATACGAAACGGCGGCCAGGACGAGCTGCTCGTGCTGCTTGATGGCGTCGAGCTGATCGAACCGTTTCACCTCAAGGACTTCGACGGTGCGCTGTCGATGCTCGACGGCGAGGCTGTCGGTCGTGTGGAAATGAAGACGGGTGGCTTCGGCGCGCAGTACGGCAACCGCATGACGGGCGTGATCGAGCTTACGTCGGCCAACCCTGACGCGGACCGCGCGCGCAATTCGTTAGGCCTTTCGTTCTCGAACGTGCGCGCCCGATCCGAGGGACGTTTTGCCGGCAATCGCGGAGCGTGGATGGCCGCGGCACGGCGAGGATACCTGGATCTCATCTTCAAGCTGATCGGCGAAAAGGACGCCCCCGATCCGCGCTACTACGACGTGTTCGGCAAAGTGCAGTATCAGCTCAGCAGCAAACATCTCCTCTCGACTCATGCGCTCGTTGCGGGCGATGAGTTGCACTGGAGTGAAGACGACGGCGCGTCTGTCGCAGACAGCCACTACGACAACGTCTACCTGTGGAGCAGCCTACGGTCGCAGCTGAGCGAGCGACTTGGCGTCACGACGCTCGCGTCGTTCTCGCACCTCACGTGGATTCGCGAAGGCAGAGTCGCCGACTTCTTCAATGGACAGCCGCTCGAACGGACGCGCGTCGACGACGATCGCAGCCTCGATGCGTGGAGCTTGAAGCAAGACTGGACGTTCGACGCGACTCCCAAACTCAGTCTGCTCGCGGGGGCTGAGGTTCGAGACGAAGGTGCCGATTACAAATACTTCCGCATAACGCGGGAGCGAGCGTTTTCCGGTCAGACCGTCATTGTAACCGACTCGCAGGTGGTACGTGTCGGGATGGCGCCGTCGGGGACGCGGCTTTCAGCCTACGGTGCCGTGCGGACGCGCCCCTGGGAGCGCCTAACGCTCGATGTCGGCCTCCGCGCCGACCGCCACGGCTGGACCGAGCAAACGACTGTCGCACCGCGCGTCAGCCTTTCATTCGCCGTCGCTCCACGCACGACGCTGCGCGCTGCGTTTGGCATCTACGCGCAGGCGCACACGCTGCAAGATCTGTCGGTGGTGGACGGTGATACAGTATTCGCTCGCGCGGAACGCGCTGAGCACCGCGTAGTCGGTGTAGAACACGAGGTAGGCGACGGCTGGACCGTGCGCGCCGAGGCGTTCCAGCGCTTGCTGCGCGATCCGCGTGCGCGCTGGATCAACACCGACGGCGAGATCGATGCCTTGCCTGAGACGGTCGAGGACCGGCTGCGCCTAACGCCGTCTGACGGCGAGGTCCGCGGCGCCGAATGGTTATTGACATACGACCGCGGCGGTCCTATCCGCGCGGCGTGGTCCTACGTGCTTTCCAAGGCGACCGCGACGCAGAGTGGTGTGGAAACGCCGCGGCCCTTCGACGAGCGGCATGCGTTCGCATTCGACCTGGCGGCGCGATCGCGCTCGGGATGGACCTGGGCGCTCGCATGGACCCTGCACTCCGGCTGGCCGTTCGTCCCGGCAACCTTCCGGGTCGACACGCTGACGCCGACGCAGCAGCTGATTCGTCGAGTTCCATCCGTGCCGCTGTTTGTCGATCAGCTCGAGACGTATCAACGTTTCGACGTGCGTGTCTCGCGCGCGTTCGACGTCGGCCGCAGCCGCGTCAGCTTCTTCGCTGAGTTGTTCAACATCTTCGACAAGGACAACCAGCGAGGAAACTCCTATGGCGTGCGCGTCGTGTCAGGACAGTTCCATGTCGAGCGCTTCCGCGAGACCTTCTTGCCTCGGCTCCCTGCCCTTGGAGTGCGCTGGGAGTTCTAAACCGTAGATGTGGCTCGTGGCATCTAACCGAGCGTCCCAGGCTATAGTCGAGGCGCAGTGAAGCGCTCCATAGACCACCTTCGTCGCGAGTGGGCAGTCGCGATCCGTTCACTACGGCGCCGTCCCGGATTCACCGCCGTCGCGGCGCTCACCCTTGCGATCGGCATCGGGGCGAACACCGCGATCTTCTCAGTGGTGCGGGGCGTCCTCCTGCGACCGCTACCGTACGCCGAACCGGAAGGACTGATCGTCGTCAACAACGCACCCAACCAGCCAACGGACCTTCCGGGGAACGTGTCCTTCCCCGATCTGGCCGATATCCGCGACAACAGTTCCGCTTTCGAATCGCTCGTCGGCTATGGCTTTACCAACTTCACACTCACTGGTCTCGGCGATCCGGAAATGATCGGTGTTTCGCGCGTGACCGAGGGGCTCATGGCGACGTTTCGCGTCGCGCCTGTGCTCGGCCGCGACATCCGCCGAGATGAGTTTGGCCAGAACGCTGCAACGGTCGTCGTGCTGAGCAACACCATGTGGCGCGATCGGTTTGGCTCGGATCGCGACGTCATCGGCAAGTCCATTCAGCTGGACGGCGTTTCGTACGAAATCATCGGCGTGGCGCCGAGCGGATTCGACTTCCCCATTGGTGTCAATGTGTGGGTGCCGCGACGGCTGAACATGACAGGGTGCGCGCGAGGATGCCACACATTCAGCGCGATCGGCCGACTTGCGCCTAACGTCAGCCTTGCAGCCGCAACCGCGGAATTACAACGCATCGGCGCCAACCTTCGGGCCGCTTATCCGCAAACGAACACGGACAAGAGCTTCATGGTGCGTGAGCTCAAAGAGTCGGTCGTTGGCGACGTGAAGCGCGGACTGTGGATCATGCTCGGCGCCGTTGCGCTTGTCTTACTCATCGCGTGCGCCAACGTCGCGAATCTCCTCATCGCACGCGCGTCAGCGCGGGAAGGCGAGACCGCTCTCAGATCCGCGTTAGGCGCCACCCGGGGCATGCTGGCCCGGCAAGTATTCGCCGAGAGCGCGGCTCTGGCGCTGCTCGGCGGCGGATTGGGGATCGGGCTCGCGCTGGCCGGCGTAAAGGTGTTGCGTGTCTTTGCGCAGGGCACGATTCCGCGCGCGCAGCAAATCGCCATCGATCCCGTCGTGCTGCTCGCAACGTTAGGAACGGTTGTCTTCGTGACATTCGCCTTTGGTCTGATTCCCGCGCTCACACTCTCGCGCGCCACGCTGGCAGACAGCCTTTCAGCGATCGGCCGCGGAGGGTCTACCACATTGCGTACGGTGCGGTTCAGACGTGCCCTGCTCGCCGGCGAGGTCGCATTGTCGGCAGCGTTGCTCATCGGTGCTGGGTTATTGCTCAAGACATTCGCGAAGCTGTACGCGGTCGATGTCGGCTTCGAGAAGCAGCAGATTGCGCGTTTCAGCGTTGTGCTTCCGGCTGCGGCATATCCCGAGATCGAACGAGTCTCGCAGTTCTATGCGTCGCTCGAGTCACGCATAAAAGAGCTGCCGGGCGTTGAAGCCGTCGGTACCATGTACGGCGCGCCATTGGCCAGCGGCCGCGCGTCCGGGACTGTGTTCGTGCAGGGGCGGCCGGATCCAACGCCGGCCGAAGAAAGTGAGGGGGCCATCCGCCCGATCACGCCCGGTCTTCAGCGCGCGCTCGGCCTGCGTCTTTCGCGCGGGCGTCCGCTCATAGACGCCGACAATCGGCGCGATGCGGAGCCCGTGGCGCTCGTCAACGAAGGGTTCGTTAGGCAGTTTTTCCCGAGTCAGGATCCGATCGGGCAACGCGTGCGCCTATCGTTGAGCGAGGGGTTTGGCAGCCCGTACTGGCGCATCGTCGGCGTCGTGCGTGACGTGCGCTTCGACGCGCTGACGCGGGAGGCGCGGGCGGACGTTTTCGTTCCGCATACGCAGTACGGCCCGCGCTCGATGATCGTGCATGTGCGGACTTCGCCGGGTGCGCCGCCGATGCAAAATGCGCTGCGTGAGGCCGTGCGTGCGGTCGACCCCAACATCCCGATCTACCGCTTCGAGTTGATCGAGCAGGCAGTGAGCAAGCAGGTCGCCCCCACACGGTTATATCTGCTGCTGGTGACCGGATTCGCGATAACGGCCGCGCTACTGGCAGCCGTTGGACTCTACGGCGTGATGAGCTTCGTTGTGGCACAGCGCACGCGTGAGATCGGCATCCGCGTCGCGTTAGGTGCCCAGCGACACAGCGTCGCGTCGCTCGTCGTTGGTCAGGGCATGCAGCCCGTCGTGGTGGGGCTCGCCATCGGCATCATGGGCGCCGCCCTGGCGGGACGCTTCGTCGAAACGGTCCTCTTTGGCGTGCAGCCGCGCGATCCGTTCGTCGTGGCTGGAGCCGCCGGGCTCATGGTGCTCGTCGCGTTAGGTGCAGCGGCGATGCCTGCGTTGCGAGCGAGTGGGATCGATCCCGCGCGGGTGTTGCACGTGGAGTGAGCGGGACGTAGTCTCTTGGGCCTGCGCGTCGCCGACGCGCATCAGGAGCCCACGTCGATACTCATCATGCATCCTAACGAGCCGGGGCACGGCTGGTCCGAGTCCTACCTCGCTGGTTCCGTTGAAGCCGAAGAGCGCATGTTTCGCGAGTTCGAGCGCACGATCGTCGAGCTGCAGCGATCCATGGCTCGACGCAGTGATGGCAGCATGCGGCGGGGCTTTCACGCGAAGGGGATCTTCAGCGTTCCGCGAGCCGTGTTTCGCTGCGCGCCGCAACTGCCTCCCGCGCTGCAGGTCGGCGTGTTCCAACCGGGTATGGAGTATCCGACCGTTGTGCGGTTCTCCAGCTCGCTGAGCGACGTGCAGCCCGATGGCAAGCGCCAGGGTCACGGGATTGGTTTCCGCATCACAGCGCCGGCTGGGATACAAGACGTGCTACTCAGCGATAGTCCCACGTCACACGCGCGCGACGCCGAGCAGTTCATGGCGCTGGCCGATGCCCTAACGAGTAAGGCTCGTATCGTCATGATTGTGCGTCTCGTGCGCAGAGTTGGTTGGGGCGAGGCGATTCGCATGTTGCGCACGGTATTACGCTCGTCTACGGCCAGCATGACCAGTATGGCGACGGCTTCGTATTGGAGTCGCACGCCGTTTTCTCTCGCAGGTACGGCCGTCCGGTTTGTCCTTCGGCCGCATAACGCCCCCACTGAAAGTGCTGGCAAAGGTCCCGATTACCTGCATGCCGAGATGACTCGGCGACTGGCAGGCGGCGACGTTGTCTTCGATCTCGCGGCACAGCTCTTCGTCGACGAAAAACGAACACCGATCGAAGATGGATCCGTGGAGTGGCCGGAGAGCGTGAGCCCACCTGTTCCACTCGGCCGATTGACGATGCCGCGAGAGAATCTCACGAGCGAAGAGGCGCGCGCTCAGGCCGCGCAGATCGATCGGATGGCGTTGACGCCGTGGAACGTTGTTGGCGACATACGCCCGCTCGGTAGCCTCAATCGCGCTCGCAAGGCTGTCTACCTCGCGAGCGCGCAGGCACGCGGTGCTGCGCTGACTGCTCCCGGTCGCTAGGGCTTCCCGTTAGGAACGACGGCGGGTCGCTGCCCCTTGAGCACGAACGGCGCTGTGACGGGATCGGCCGTTGTGACTGTCGCCTTGGACTTCGCCACTATCTTCTCCACCTCTTCCAGCAGTCGCGCGTTATTCGTGACGATGCCGTCCTTGATCGTGTGCACGATCCCTTTCGTGCGGTACATCTTCCCGTCCTTGTCCAGCGTCAGGTCTCCGAAGCCGTACATGAACTTGAGATTGTACGCGGGATTGCCGTCCACGATCGCGAGATCGGCCAGGTAGCCGGGCCTAACGAGCCCGAGCTTCTTCTCGCCCAGCGTCTGGGCGCTGTTGTACGTCGCGGCCTTGAGCACCTCGAGCGAATGCATTCCGGTCTCGCGCAGCAGCTGCAGCTCGCGGATGGATGAGAAGCCCGGCGTCGCCCAGATGTAGTTGTCGTCCGTGCCGTACGCGACGCGACCACCTTTCTGATTGAACGCGAAGATCAGATCGCCCCAGAGACGGAAGGCATAGTTCCAGTAGTACTCGTCGTCACTCGTCCAGTCGTAATGGAAAGAGCCGTGATACGCCGGGTTAGGCAGATTCCAGTTCCATAGCGCCTGGTGCGTGTACTTCTCGTGCCACGGAAGGCTCGAGGCGCGCAAGAAGTCGCGGTTCGCTTCGTACACAACGCGCGTCGGCAGCATCGTCACGCCGCATTTGACAAGCGAGTCCGCCACGGCGTTGAGCAAGCGCTCGCGATCAGTCTCGAGCCAAACCTTCCCTGCATAACGAAAGCGATGATTCTCGTTCGAGAAGCTGTACTCTCTCCCAAAATCCTGCGTCGTGCGCGGCAGCGCCGACTCCGCGTACGCATAGTGGTGCTCGATCATCGTGACGCCGAGGCAGGCCGCTTTGACGGCGTTCACAACGGCGATCGTCGACGGCGGAATGTGGAATGACGTGATGATGCCGTACTTCCTCGCCTCCTGCGCGATCGCTCCGACGAGCGCCGCGCTCCAGCCGATCGCGTCCATGCTGATCACGCGGATTCCGCTGTCGGCCATCACCTTCATGATCTCGGGCACCCTTGCCGGATCGTCGCGCTCGAGTGGTTTCGCAGTCGTGCCGGCGGCCCAGCCAACAAGCGGGAACATGCGCGGCGCCAGAATTTCGTTCGCCTTGCTGCGGCGCGCTTCGCGCATCGCGTGCGCGTAGCCGCGATCGGCCGCGTCCACTATCGTCGTCACGCCGTGCGCGAGCTTGAGATAGTAGATGTACTCCATCTCCATTGGCTCGCTGCGGATGTGCGTGTGCAGATCGATCATCCCGGGGACGACGTACATCCCGGTCGCGTCGATCACACGATCACCCGTTAGGCGTTGCCCATCACCTCGTCGCTCTGCGGCGACAGGATCGAAGGGGACCATCTGCGTGATCGTGTTCCCTTCGATGAGAATGTCATATGGCCCGGCCGGCGGTCCGCCGTGCCCGGGAATGACCATCGCGCCGCGAATGACGAGTCGGTTGTACGGCCCACCCGCGAGGTCGCCGAAGCGACCGGCCGTCTGCGCCTGCGCGGTGAGTGTGAAAGATGCCAATAGCGCGATGCTGCCGGCGTAGAGTCGTCGCGTATAACGCATGCTTTTCTCCTGGCCCGACGATCGAGGGGGTGACGCAAGATGCCTTGGGCTACCAGTTACCGACAGGGCATTCGCTCGGTGCTATGAGCTCTGCGATACGTCGCGCATCGAAAGATCTTTTAACGCGGAGGACCCAGAGGCCTCACCCCGGCCGCTCGAGAACGCGGAGGAAAGCACACCCGCGAAGGCTGTTAACGAGAAAAAGCAGTTGCAGTTCCCCGCGTGGCGCGGGCGAAGAGGGTGGGGACTCCGCGTGCTCCGCGTGAAAGCGGTTGTCGATTTGGCCTTCCAAACCAGCGCGCAGCTACTGCGCTACTGAGCGCGGGCGGCTTGCGCCAAATCGAGAATGATGCGCCAGGCATCATCGTCGACGCGCCAGATACGCAGGTAGTAGCCTCGTTGAGCCGGATGCGTGAACGAGGCGACGAGCTCATACTCGCCATAGGTGTAGCCGAGGTCGGCGGCGCGCGAGATTCCGCCGCCGAGTCGTTTCGAGTGGTAAGGGCGGTCGTCACCGGCAAAGGTCTGGCGCACATTCGCGATGCCTAACGCGGGCACCGCTCCTTCCCGGTGCACCCTTGTATCGTCGGCCATTGCGCCGAGCAGCGACGCGCTTTGCGGTGCGCCGCGGCCTACAGCCGAGTCACGCGCGAACAGCTGCTGTTGTGCCTGCGCGCCTAACGAGTTTGCCCGGCTTATCACCGAACCGACGGCATCCTCGGGCTTTGCCATCCAGCGGTGCGACGTGCCGATGTCGACGGCCATCTTCCACGCGCCGGTGGAGTCGCGCCGCCAGACCGTCACGTAATGCCCGGCTCCGCTCACCGAGTCTTTCGGTCCCGCCGCGCGAAATTCCCACGGTCCTGTCGTAAAGCCCAGTTCACCGGAGCTCGAAATCGCCGCCACTTCCGGATCCCAGCTCAGGTATCCCTTTGCCGCGGGATGAGTGTTCAGCCAATTGAGTCCGTTGACTGGACCGGGCCGAAAGAGAAGGCCGTCGCTCCCCATGTTGGCGAGGAACGATTCCTTGATCCCTGCACGCTCCGAGTGACGCGCAAAGGCACGTTCCGCTGCAATCAGCGAGCGCACACCGACG
>DASYRX010000361.1:0-3173 GCA_036003845.1 Gemmatimonadaceae bacterium
TCGGTTATTTTGGGCCAGTAGCCCGCGAACATTTGGTATGTGACCCGACCGAGCAAGATCGTGTCAATCGCGTCCATGAGCGCCAACTGTTCCTGACCGAAAGTATGATCGCCCCGGGTCGAAGCGGGGACGAAATCCACACGATCGTTCTCGCCCGCGGCCAGCCCATCGAGCGTTACAAACTCTTGCAATATGACTTTCCTCATTGGATCGCCTCCCGGTAAAAAACTCTGAGTCTGGAGTGAGACGCCTCAGCCTGCCGCGAGCTGCCGCTGCCGGCATATGCGCCACCGGTGACGCTGAAGCGCGGAAAGAGATCGTGCGCTGCGGCCGGAAGGGCCAGCAGCGCGATCACGATTGCTGCGCGTTGCACCTTATTTCAGTTCGTAGCCACCTGCGCCGACGACATACCAGTTCCCGTCCGGACCCTTGACGCGCATCGCGTAACTGCTCTTTGCTACGGGAGTCGTTTGTCCCGGACGCGGCCACACGTAGTCGACCCAGCCGCCGCCTTTCTTTTTGGCTGCCGCGATCAGGTCGAGGCCGACCTTCTTGCCATTGGCATCCACGATGTCGGCATTGGCTTTTCCGACCATCGCAGCGTTCGGGTGGCAAACAAGTTTGTCATCAGGACCTGTCACGAAGACGTAGTAGTCGCCGGCCATCCAGTCTTTGCTCTTGAATGATTCGCAAGATGGTCCGCTCTTCGCGACCAGCTTCGCGGCATTCCGCACATAGGATTTGATCGCAGCGCGTGTGTTTTTTTTGGGGATATACGATTTGGCGAACGCCGTAGAGGCACAAAGCAGAAGGAGAACAGAGAGAAGGGTCGAAACGCGTTTCATGAGCTGCTCCTTTCGGGAGGCGCGACTTATACCGGAAGGCGCTGCATCAGCGCAACGGATCGATTGCCGAGGTTCCCTAAGTTCCTACGGCGACTGCCGCAACCGCGCCGGCCAGTTCAGCATGAGCCGAAGCGGAGCTTCACGCGCCGAGTCGGCCAGGCGCACTAGAAAGCGCTTCCCGTCCGGCGCCGGTTCAATTTCTTCGATCTCCGGCGCGCGAAACAGCATTCTCGGCTCCGCATCGAACAGTGCCGGCGCGTTGATCGCAACGCTCATCACACGGCCCCCCGGTGCCACGAAATACAGCACGCGCCCATCGCGTCGCCACACAGGATTCGTTCCTCCGTCGCGTGACAATCGAAGAGGCGCGTCGGCTCCCTCGAAGCGTCGTACGTAGACCTCAAATCTGCCCGACACGTCGGAGGCGTAGGCGATCCATCGGCCGTCCGGTGAGAAGCGCGCATCCGTTTCATTGAAAGGCGCCGGACTGAACGGGCGAGCTTTCGCTCCTTTCTGCAACGCGAGAGACCAGAGGTCGAGTCCCGTGGATCGGCTGTATTCGAGGAAGAGCAGCGTGTTTCCGTCGGGTGAGACATCCTGCGGCTCTTCCACACCGCGCTCAGACGCGCGGTACCAGGACCTCCTGCGAAGCGTCGGGCTTCCGCAGTCAGCGAGCGAATCCAGCGCCGGTCGCTACTTCGCCGGCATGGGTGCGTCGAGAAAGCTCGTGATCATTGACGCTGCCGGCTGTACGTTCTTAACGAACGTCATGTGATCCGTCGCGGGAAGGATCGCGAGCTGCGCGTGCGGCAGTGCGCGGAACATCTCTACTGAGTGCTCGGGGCGGACGATGTCGGCGTCGCCGCTGATGGCCAGCGTCGGCGCCTCGATGCCGTGAATGGTATCCGTCGGAATGTCCTGGAAGTCGAGCATGCGTCGCACGGACTTGTCGTGAAACGACTGCAACTGCTCCGGATGCGGCGCGACCTCGAGATACGCCTCGCGCAGCTCCGCCGGCATCTCGGCAAGCTTCGCGTGCTTCATCCCTTCCCAGAACTGCGGATAGAGGCCGTCGCGCCTGAAATTCGCCGAGGCAACGATCAGCTTGCGCACGAGCTTCGGATGCCGGATGGCGATCTGCAGCGCGATCGTCCCGCCGTTGCTGTAGCCGAAGAAGTCGGCGCGCTCGATCTTCAGATAGTGCAGGAGGGCCGCCGCGTCGTCCGCGGAACCTTCAAACATGAACGGGCGGTCGACGTCGGCGGTGCGGCCGTGTCCCTGCTGCTCGAACGCGATCACCTGCCGGTTCTTCGCGAGCAGCGGCAGAAATTTTCTGAACGTGGTCTCGATCGTCGACCCGCCGCCGTGAAGCAGCACGAGCGGCGCCGTCTTGCCGTCGCTGACGCCGTGAATCTCGTAGTACATCTTCAGGCCATTGACTGGCGCGTAATGTCCCTCGGCTGCGCTGCTGCGCGGCGTGAAGGCGGCGAAGAGAATCGTGAGCACGAGGAGCGATGCTTTCATCGCTGGACCTCCGTCGCGAGGTTCTCCAACAGCGCACGCGTGCCTCGCTCGCGGTCTTCCGGCTCGTCGTATTCGTCGAGAAACGCCGCCTGTTCCGTGAAGGTGAGGCGCGTTCCGCGCACGGCCGGCACGAGCTCCACGGTCGCGAGCGATACGGATATCCGCCGCTCGTCGAGATCCATGGCGTATGCGTAGACGATGCGCTCGTCCTTCACGATGTCGTGGTAGACCGCGTCGTACCCGTGCACGATCCCGTCGGGCGCTTTCGTGCGCAGGCGCTCGAGCCCGCCCACGCGAAAGTCCAGCTCGTGTCCGGACGACTGCCACTCGTCGTGGCAGCCGAACCAGCGCCCTTTCGCGTCTGCGTCCGCCCACGCCGCGAATACGCGCGACGGCGGCACGGGATAGAGGCGCTCGATGACGAAGGTGGTGTGATGGGTCGATCGTCCGCTCATGATTTCTCTTCTTTCTCCTGCTGCGCGAGGTAATCGCCGAGGCGGTCGAGACCACGCTCCCACGTCGAGCGCCGCCGGGCGATCCACTGCTCCGCCTCGCGCAGCACCGCGTGGTCGATGCTGCAGGTGCGCACGCGTCCCGCCTTCTCGGACCGCACCAGGCCGCTCGTTTCGAGCACCTGCAGATGCTGGTGGACGGCCGGCAACGACATGTCGAGGGGCTCCGCGAGCTCGCTGACCGAGGCCGGCCCGCGCGTCAGCCGGTCGACGATGACGCGCCGAGTGGGGTCGGCCAGAGCCTGGAAGACGCGGTCGAGCGAAGCGCTATGGTTAAGCAACTGCTTAAGTG
>DASYRX010000362.1:0-3708 GCA_036003845.1 Gemmatimonadaceae bacterium
CGATCGTCCGCCGTCGCTTAGATTCTGCGCATGAACATCGCGCAACCATCGCAAGCCGTTTCCGAAGCGAACGCCCAAAGCATCGACCTCGTCGCCGTCCAACGCCGCACGTTGCGTCTGCTCTTCATCACGCAGATAATCAGCGGCATCGGCGTTGCCATCGGCGCGTCCGTGGGCGCGCTCCTCGCAGCGCAGCTTGCCGATGTCACGGTTTCCGGCTTGGCACTAAGTGCCGTTGTCGTCGGCGCCGCACTCCTGGCTTTACCCGCGACGCAAATCGTGCGACGCAGTGGCCGGCGGCTCAGTCTCGCGGCGACGTACTCTGTGGCCGCTATCGGCTCGATCGTGGTTGTTATCTCCGCGATGCAAAACTCGATCGCGCTTCTGTTCGCGGGCTTCTTTCTCTTTGGCGGCGGCACGGCTGCCGGTATGCAAGCTCGTTATGCGGCCGTCGACCTCGCGCCCGCGGCACTGCGTGGTCGCCATCTCTCTGTGATCTTTTGGGCGACGACGTTAGGCGCCGTCGCCGGCCCTAACCTTGCTGCCGTGGCCGGATCATCACTGGCCAGGTACGGTGTACCGACGTTGGCGGGACCATTCGTGTTTTCGGCCGGGCTCTTCACGCTAGCCGCTGCGGTTCTCATGCTCTTGATGCGACCGGATCCAGCTGTGCTCGCGCGCGAAACGGTCGCACGATCAGCCGAAGGCGCAGATCGAACGCGCGGAAGCATGCGTGCGGCGCTGGCTGCCGTTGTCTCGAATCCGGCGGCTCGCCTCGGTGTTATTGCGATGGCCGTGGGTCATGTCGTTATGGTCGCGGTGATGGCGATGACGCCGGTGCACATCCGAAATGCCGGGCACGACGCCGCACATACGCTGCGAATCGTCGGGATCGTTCTCAGTGTTCACGTCGCTGGGATGTATGCCTTCTCGCCCGTAATTGGCTGGCTCACCGATCGATTCGGGCGACGTCCAATCATTGTAGTGGGCCTCGTTTTCTTGCTGATCGCTTGTACGCTCGCGGGAACCGCCGGCCACAATTCGCCGCGCCTTGCGGCCGGCTTGATGGCGCTCGGCATCGGTTGGTCATCGACTGTGGTCGCCGGTTCAACACTCCTGAGCGACTCCATCGCGGCGGAGCTGCGCCCATCGGCTCAAGGGCTTTCTGACCTAACGATGGGGCTCGCCGGTGCGTCGGCTGGCGCTTTGTCGGGAGTATTCATGCAAGCCTGGGGGTATTCGACGCTCGCGCTGATTGTCGCGCTCGCGGCTGCGCCATTCATCGCGCTTGCCGCGCGTCGGCCCACTTGGGCCGCCGGTGCGGCGAGGTGAGGGGCAGTTGAATGGATCATAGGTTTTTCACGCGATGCTAATGCTGCGCTAATCGTCAGCGCGGGTCGACCGGGGTACACGTGAGAGTGTGCCTTCGCAGCGCGTTGGCGACATCATCGACCGATCGGGCTCGCCGCTTGGCACATCGCGGCGCGCCGTCCGCGTGCGTTGCCGCGGTCCGCAATAGTGGGGATTGCTGCGCTGGTTGCGGCAGCGTGTGCTGGATCACACATGCCAGGTGTATACCGGCCAACGTCGGATCCGTGTGTGCTCGTTGCACCGCCGCGCTCTTCCCCCGAATCGATAAGCGTGGCTTTGTCGTCGGCGTTCGATGGTGTGGGGCAGCTTCAGCGGCGTACGACGGCCGAATCATTCGTGGTCGCCCAATCGTACGCGACGCTGCTCGGCGTGGACTGTCTCGGGCGACCTTACCCGAAGCTCGCGCGCGTGTGGTCAGCGGAGCGAGTCGGGAACGGGGACGGACGGCGTTGGACGATCACGCTCGACACTGCTGCGCGGTTCTGGAACGGCGACCGCGTGACCGCCAGCGCCGTTATGGCCGCGTGGCGTTCAACATCCGATACACCGAGCGGGGAACTCGCGCGTCTTCTCGCTGTCGCGACGACGGTGATCGACGATCGTACGTTGTCTGTAACGCTGGCCGATTCGACACCGCTCACACTCGCCCACCCGAGCCTCGCCATCGCGATCAGCCCGTGGCCTTCCGGCGTCTCTTCACGCGTGCGCGTCCTGTCGATCGACGCGACAACAGCTCGTGATGCGCTCGATGGTGGTGCCGATCTTCTGGTCACCGATGATCCGGCGGTTGTCGCCTACGCTACGCATCGCGCCGAGCTCCTGACGCTTCCGCTCCCGTGGGACCGCACGTACGTGGTCCTCGCATCAGAGAGCGCTCGGCTGGATGTCAGCGCGACTCTGCGCCTAACGCTTGTCGAGTTGCTGGCGGACGCCGTGCGTGCCGATTTCCGAATTGCGGAGCGCCCTTATTGGTGGGAGTCGATCAACCACTGCACGGCGCCTGTGAGGGCGCGGCGACTCGCGCCAGCACGCCCATCGTCTCGAGTGGTCTATCAGAGCGGCGACCGCGTCGCTGAGGGAATTGCCGAGCGTCTCGTGGCGCTCGCTGGGAGTCGCTCGGCGCTCGGCGCAGACAGCGTGTTAGGCACGCTGCTCCCGACGTTGTCGCAAGCGGGCGCGCGTACGACGGCCGCCGCACTCTCGCCCAGCGCGTTCGCCGCAGCGCTTCAGGCGGGGGAGGATGTCGGCTACGTGCTGCCGCTCACCCGCTTCACAGTCGAACCCTGCCACGAGCTCGCGACGCTGCTGCGCGCCGCGCCGTGGCTGGAGTCGGCGCGCACCGGTCGTGGCCTTCCGGTGATCCCGCTCATCGAGACGCGCAGCCACGCAATCGTTAGGCGAGGCCGCGTCGGACTCAGCGTGGACGCGGATGGAAGCCTGCGCCTACTGGATGGCGCGTCTGGGAAGACCGGCAAGCCATGACGTTTCGCTCCCGGCTTCTCCTGGCGTTCGTCGCCGCCGCATTGCTGCCGCTTCCACTGCTCGTGGGTGGAGTTCGGCGCCAGATCGCGGCGCGCTTATCCGCGCAATACGATCGCCGCGTCGAGGAACTCGCCTCGATCGTCACCGAGGATGTGGCTCGCGAGAGCGCGTCCATCGCGGCGCGGCTGGCGACCGTCACGCGAATGGTGCGCGACGACAATCGCCTGCGCCTCGCCCTGCTCCACGGAGCCGTCTCGGAGCGGACGTACCTACTGGACTATGCGGAGCAAGCGATGATGCTGACGGGCTTGTCGATGCTGCAGATCCAGGACGACGCCGGACGTATCGTCAGCTCGGGACATTTTCGGAATGAATTCGATCGGCTCGAGCCGGAGCTCCCTGGGCTGCTCAGTAGCGTGGCTGATGGTGCGGCTCTGGTGCACGTGCGAACGCCTAACGGCTCGCAACTTGTTCTCGCGCGTGTCGACTCCGTTCAAGTTGGCGGCCGACGCTTCGACATGGTCGGCGGAACGACGGTCGACGGCGCTCTCTTTCAGCGACTCGCTCGCACCAGTGACTTGACCGTCTCACTGGTGATGCCGGACAGCGGATCCGCTCGCGACACTAGCGAACGAAGCGTTAGGCGGCACATCGCGGCCGAGCGTTCCCTGCCCTACGTGGAGAACCTGACTACCGACTCTGCGCGGCTCGGATCGGCACAACTATTGATCACGCATTCCGCCGCCGACCTGGACGCCCTGCGCGCGGACGTGGATCGTTGGTTCCTCGCTGCCGTGGCATTGGCAGTCGCCGGCGCACTCGCGTTAGGCGTCTGGCTTTCCTTTTCTTTAAGTC
>DASYRX010000363.1:0-10106 GCA_036003845.1 Gemmatimonadaceae bacterium
CCCGTATCTCGCGCACGCGACGATGGAGCCGATGAACTGCACGGCAAACGTGCAGGCGGACAGCGTCGAGATTTGGGCGCCGACGCAAAATCCGCAGGGAGCGCAACAGACTGCGGCACAAATCACCGGAGTACCGATCACCAAGGTCACCGTGCACGTGCAATTGTTAGGCTGCGGTTGGGGGCGGCGCAGCCGCGCCGATTTCGTCGAGGACGCCGTGCAAACCTCCAAGGCCGTTGGTGCCCCGGTGCAAGTGCTCTGGACTCGCGAAGAAGACATGCAGCACGACTTCTATCGCCCGGCCGCGCACGTTAGGCTCGAAGGCGGGCTCGATGCCGCCGGCAAGCTCTCGGCGATGACTGTCCGCGTGGCAGCGCAGCCGATCAGCGGTGGTGGTGCGGTCGATGGACCGGCCGTCGCCTCGATCGCCGACACACCGTATGCGATTCCGAACTACCTCGTCGAGTATTGCCGCGCGACGAACGAAGTACCGGTCGGTTATTGGCGTTCGGTTGGGCCGTCGCAGAACACGTTCATCTTCGAGAGCTTCATCGACGAGTTGGCCCACGCCGCCAAGCGCGATCCAGTGGAGTTTCGCCGAGAATTGCTGGCGAACGATGCACGCATGCTGAACGTGCTCAACATCGCGGCAGAGCGGTCGCAGTGGGGATCGCCGCTGCCAGCTGGCCGTGCTCGTGGTATTGCGCTCGTCGATGACAAAGGCGGCCGCGTGGCCGAAGTCGCGGAAGTGTCCCTAACGAGCAGAAAGATCCGCGTGCACAAGGTCACGCTCGTTGCTGACTGCGGTCAGATCATCCACTCAGGGATCGTGCAGGGGCAGATGAGCGGAGCAGTCGTCGCAGGCCTTGGCGCGGCGCTCTACGGTGAGATCACGATCGAGCGTGGCCGGGTCAAACAGACCAACTTCCGCGACTATCCGATGCTGCGCATCGACGAGATGCCGGAGATCGACGTGCACATCGTGAAGAACAGCGAAGAGCCTGGAGGCGTCGGCGAGCCGGGCGTCCCGCCGATCGCGGCGGCCGTGGCAAATGCGCTGTTCACGCTCAGTGGGGTTCGCGCGAGAAGATTACCGCTGAGGGTGAATGATTTTACTGCGGATTCGAGTAACGAAAGAGCGTAGTTGACGGGAGAGCGTCTGGTCGGTGGGGCCAGGTTCCACTTGGCAGCTGAGTGCTGACAGCTGCCAGTAGAAGAGCTGCGAGCGAGGTGCTCACTCCCTGTTCGTAGCGCCGAATGGAATTGCTGGCGGCTGCGTTAGGATGGTCACGCAGCGATGGGAGACGTGGCACAACTTCCGTCGTGCAGAACTATCGCAATCTCCTCGTTTGGCAGAAGGCGCACACGCGGTGAGCGTCAAGAAAAAGACGGAGAGGCTGCGCGATCGCACAGGTGCCGCGACTCAGGCGCGTCGATCTGCGCTCTCCATTCCAACAGTTGGCGCTCGAAGCTTGATGCAGCTGGCAGCTGACAGCGCTCAGCTTCTTGAAGGTACGTAGCCTTGTTACCAAGCGCGGCAACAGCACCGAGCAACCTGGCATGCGTTAGGCGCTGAACTGGCGCAGATGATGGTCGAGATGCTTGGCCATCAGCTCGCTCCAATTCTTGCCGCTCATCTTGCCGAACGTCGGACTCTCCGGCCATGAGCCAGCGCAGTCGCGCTCGCACATCGCGTCGATCAACCGCAGCATCTTCGCCTTCTCCGCCGCGAAATCATACGTCTTAGTCGCGACAAAGCCGGGACCAGTCGGCGCTCCCTTCATCCATGGCAGCCGCAGGACCATGAACTTGAGAACCGGCTTTGGAATCGGCGGACTGCGTCCTTCATCCGGCTTGTATGTCCCTAACGCCATCTCCATCGCCAGGTTGCAGTGCCACAGCATCTGATCGATGCTCATCTTCCCCCACTGCCGCTGCGCTTGCGGCGAAAGGGACTCCACTCGCTTGCGAAGCTGCGTCTTCACTGCGGTGTCGTGAATCAATGGCATGACCGTTTCTCGTAAGGGAAGCCAACAAACTCTGTCAAACGTTCTCGGCTCGGAAGTATTTGCCGCCTGTCCTACAGCGGCCTCCCAGGATCCACCAATTACCTGCAATGCGAGCGACACCGGCAAGGCCAGCGTCACTCACAGAGATCGATCTGCGAGCCGAGTTGGCCCAGGGACATCTGGAGTCGCACGCGTGGGCGCTGCGCTGCTGTCGCGGTGATGCGATGGAAGCTGAAGACGTTCTGCATCGCGCGTACATGAAGGTGCTGGATGGGGAGGCGCGCTTTAGCGGGCGGTCGTCGTTCAAAACGTGGCTGTTCGGCGTGATCCGCCGGACGGCGCGAGAGCAGGCCAGGCAAGGATGGTTGCGCGTGCTGCGGCTCGAGCGGTGGTGGCGGGAAAGCACGCCTAACGAAGAAGCGGTGCCAGTCGAAGATGAACGCGTGGGGCGGCTACGCAGGGCGCTCGCTGGGTTATCCAAACGGCAACAAGAGGTATTGCATCTCGTGTTCTATCAGGACCTAACGATTCAGGAAGCGGCCGAAGTGCTGGCGATGCCGGTCGGTACGGCGCGCACGCACTACGAGCGTGGCAAAGAGCGGCTGCGACTCCTGCTCGAGCGCCCGGAGGACAGATGAGCGACGACCGCGGTCTCGAGGCGCTCTTTCAGGCCGAGCGCTCGCACGACGAGCGATCTGCTCCCAGCTTCGCGAAAGTGCTCGCGGAGCGGCGTGCCGTGGCGCGTCGGCCGCTCGCACCGTTGCGTCTCGCGGCAGCTCTCGCCGCCGTCGTGTTGCTCGCTGTGCTGCTGACTCGCCTAACGAAGCCCGAGCCACTCTTTGCGTTCACGCCGGGTGACCTGCGAGTACCTACCGATTATTTGCTCGACCTCGCCCAGTCGCAGAGGGCAGGCGAGATCCCGCGGATCGGAACAGTGGACTGGTTCCCACTAACGCCGTCCGTCGACACCAGGAGAGAACAGTGAAAAAGTTGATCGTATGTGGCGCCCTGCTCGTGATCGCTGCTGTCGAATCGGTGAGCGCGCAGGGAAAGCCCGGCCAGCCGGACGCCTTCGCGGAAGCCGTGTTCGATCCGCAGCTCGTGCTCAAGAACGCGCAAGCCATTGGCCTAACGCCTGCACAGCGCAGAACAATATTGGACGAGATCAAGGCGGCCCAGATTGCGCTTGCACCGCTGCAGGCTGACATGACAGAGCCGGCAATGGAGCTGGTCGAGCTGCTGGGACAACCCAAGGTGGACGAGGCTCGTGTGCTATCAAAAACGGAACAGGTGCTGCGCATCGAGAATGAAGTGAAGAAGCGCCAAACCATGCTCCTGGTCCGCATCAAGAACGCGCTGACCGCCGAGCAACAGGGCAAGCTGCGCATGTTGCGCAAAATTGAAGATGCAGGGAAACCGAGCGACGACGCCGCGACAGCGGCTGTGCGAGGGTAACCACATGCTGAATATCAAAAGGACGAACAGGCCACTCGCCGCGCTGGCGATACTCGTTGCCTCGGCCTGCACTGACGGTACCGGACCTAACGAGCGCCGCTTCGACGCCAAGAATGTGCGCGCCGGCGTCAGTGCGATCGAAGGCATCACGTCGTCGAAGGCACTCACCAGCATGCAGGCAGTCGCGCGGTCAATGGGAATCGTTGGGGCGAGCAGCATCGCGCAAAAAATCGGGTCGGGGTCAGGTCTTGCAGGATCGGGGTCAGGTCTTGACGTCGTCACGCGCAAGCTGACCACCGCCGCTGTCGACGCCGGCACGGCGCTGATCCCCGTCATGCGTCCCTCGGTTTTGGGGACGACGTTCGTGTACGAGCCGGCGGTGCGAATGTATGTGCCGGATCCGGCGAGGACGGGTGCGCCATCCAATGGCGTGCGCTTCATCCTGTACGAGGTCGATCCTAACGAGGATCCACTCACGAGTAAGGAAATCGGCTACGCTGATCTCACAGACGAGCGCAGATCGTCGGCCAGCTCCGCAGGAATCCGCCTCGAGGCGGTAATAGGCGGCGTCACGAAGTTGGCGTACTCCTTCGATCTGACTGGTTCGGTACAAGCCGCGCAGTTCAACGTCTTTGGCTACATCGCCGACGGCGGCGACCGCCTCGACTTTTCAATCAAGACGAGCCAGCAGCTCTTCGGACGCGGCGGCAAAGTTACGCTCGAGGCGAAACTGTTCGTCGCCCAGGAAGACTTCGAGGTCACGGCGAAGATCGAAGGTATCGCTGGCGAAGAGAACGGCGACGGAAAGATCGACCTAACGATTCGAGCGAAGCTGGATGAAGTTGCCGTGGATGCCGAAACCACGGCTGGAAAGCTCGACGCCACCTTCAAGGTGAATGGCCAGCTGTTGGCCACGGCAACCGGCGACCCGAAATCGCCGCTAATCCGCGGCGACGGCGGCCGCGAGCTGACGGACGAGGAGACGCAAACGCTCGGCGCCATCGTTGGAATGGCCGATGGCATCTTCAAATTCGTGTCGCAGCTGCTCCAGCCAGCCGGAGCCCTGCTGCTCATTGCGTTAGGCATCGGCAGTTAGCCTCGGAAGATCAACGGCTTTACCGCAGAGAACGCGGAGGGACCCACCGGGGTCAGACTCCATCCTGCAGAAATCGGACGCCCCACGGGCTTTTGTCGGAGTCATCTCTTCGACCGGAGTCTGATTCCGACCGAATTCTGCCTATTGGAGTCTGACCCCGGTGGGCCGCAAATCGGCCGGTCGCTGGCTGTTGAAACACGCGGCGCGCGCAGTACTTTGGCGCGAATCAGCCTTTCACGGCCCTGCCCATGACACACGCATCCCTCGTAGCGACCCTCGCGCTGGCGAGCGTCGCACTCCTGCCAGGCGTCACCACAGGCCAGGTCACGGCCGCCGACTACGACCGCGCGGAGAATCTGCGCCAGCGGCTGGAAGGGCTCGTTGTCGGAGCTCCGGAGAATCCGACCTGGACCGACTCGACGCATTTCTGGTATCGCAGGTCCGTGCGTGGCGGGAACGAGTTCGTATCGGTCGATGCGACGACACTCGAGAAGCGTCCGTCGTTCGATCACGCGCGGCTAGCGAGCGCGCTAGGCACCGCCGCGAAGAAGTCGTACACGCCGATCACGCTGCCATTCAACACATTCTCGCTCGCCGACAGCGCGCGCTTCATCGAAGTGACGGTCGACTCCGTGCGCTGGCGCTGCGCGCTCGCCGACTACGCCTGCACACGCGCGCAGGTACGCGATCAGCGAGGTACTCCTCGGCAGCCTGGCGGCGGTTACTATGGCGCGCCGCCACCGTGGGACGAGGCCCCAATCGCTTCGCCCGACAGCACACGGGAGGCGTCGATTCGCAATTACAATCTGTTCGTTAGGCAGAGCGGTGCCACTGCCTGGACGCAACTCAGCTTCGATGGCGTGGAAGGGGATGCGTACGAGTGGCGCACGCTCGCGTGGTCTCCGGACTCGAAGTGGATCGCCGCATATCGCGTGAAGCCAGGATACCGGCGTGAGATCCATTACGTGATGTCGTCGCCCGAAGACCAGATCCAACCGAAGCACTCGACGAGGCTGTACAACAAGCCCGGCGATGTTCTGGACCTGGAACAACCCGCGCTCTTCGAAGTGGCGAGCAAGCGACAGACAGTGATAGACCGCTCGCTGTTTCCTAACGCGTACGACGTCTCCCGGCTCGAGTGGCGCAAGGATTCACACGCCGTGACGTTCGAGTACAACCAGCGCGGGCATCAGGTCTTTCGCGTCATCGAGATCGAGACCGCAACAGGAAAGCCGCGAGCGGTGATCAACGAAGAGACGCCGACGTTCTTCAGTTACTCGGGGAAGCGGTTCCGTTTCGACGTCGCCGACGGCAAAGAGGTCATATGGATGTCGGAGCGCGATGGCTGGAATCACCTGTATCTATACGACGGTGTCACCGGCCGCGTGAAGAATCAAATCACCAAAGGCGAGTGGGTCGTGCGCGGCGTGGAGTGCGTCGACACTGTCGCCAGACAGATCGTGTTCCGCGCGAGCGGGATGTACGCCGGCAAGGACCCGTACTTCGTCCACGCGTACCGTATCAACTTCGATGGCACTGGCCTAACGAGCCTCACCGATGCCGACGCAACGCACAGCGTCGTCTTCTCCCCGGATCGCCGGTTCTACGTCGACACGTATTCACGTGTGGATTTAGCGCCGATCTCGGAGCTGAGGCGAACGAGCGATCACAAGGTCGTCAAAGAGCTGGAGCGAGGTGACATGACGGCGCTCGTCGCAACGGGATGGCGACCACCCGAAGTCTTCACGTCAAAAGCGCGCGACGGAAAAACCGACATCTGGGGCGTGATCATCCGGCCGATGGGATCTGCGTTCAACCCATCGCGCAAATATCCGGTCATCGAGAACATCTATGCGGGCCCGCACGACTCGTTCACGCCAAAAGCCTTCGGACTGCAACTTGCGATGCAGGCGCAAGCGGAGCTCGGCTTCATCGTCGCGCAGGTCGATGGGATGGGAACGTCGAACCGCTCAAAGGCGTTCCACGACGTCGCCTGGCGCAACCTCGGTGACGCCGGATTCCCCGATCGCATTCTGTGGCATCGCGCGATCGCGGCGAAGTATCCGTGGTACGACACGAGCCGAGTGGGGATCTATGGAACGTCGGCCGGCGGGCAGAACTCGATGGGCGCGCTGCTCTTCCATCCGGAGTTCTACAAGGCCGCGGTGTCCGCAGTCGGTTGTCACGACAACCGCATGGACAAGATCTGGTGGAACGAGCAGTGGATGGGCTACCCGTTAGGCGACCACTACTCCAAGGCTTCCAACGTCGATAACGCGTGGCGCTTACAAGGCCGGCTGCTACTGGTTGTGGGCGAGATGGATCAGAATGTCGATCCCGCGTCGACGATGCAGGTCGTCAACGCGTTGATTAAAGCCAACAAGACGTTCGATTTGCTTGTGATTCCGGGCGCGGGCCACGGCCCGGGCGGAGCATACGGCGAGAAGAAGCGCTTCGACTTTTTCGTTCACACCTTGTTAGGCGCGGAGCCGCCGGATCGCAATCGTATAACGACGGTAAAGGGAGACGGGAGCCCGTAGCGCTGTTGGCTCTTGCCGCCGGACTGCGGCAGCCAGCTCACTCCAGCTGCGCTCGAGCAGGCTGGATATCTCTGACCAGTCTTGCTCGCTGATGTTGCTGCCTTGTCTGTCGCGCAGCACCATCGCTTCCACGCGCACGCGTGCGTAATCCGTCAGGCGCTCAGCGGGGACGCCGTAAATCTCTGCGGCGACGGCGGCGATCAGTCGTTCCCAATCGGCTGTCGTATGCAGCTTGGGCTCGCGACGGATAATCCACCATTCCAGCTCGTCGCGGGCCGCCGTCTTGGGATTGAACGGCGTTAGGCTCAAGCCATTGATCGCGGCGAAATATCGTTCCAGGTCCGGCAGTGCGCGGGCGTAATCGTCGCGCGAGCGTCCGTCTTTGAAAGTGAACGCGGCCTTCGCAGCTCTGTACGCGATCGGAAAGGACTCCCAGAAGCCGGCGTCGAACTGCACGCGCAGAGAATGCGCGAGCTGCCAGAAGAGTTTTACGGGACGGCGCTCATAGTACGAACGCCACATATCCGCATCGAGCCTTCCTGTCGCGACGGGATCGAATTGTCTGAAATCCGTTCGACTCGGGATGAGAACGTCGAAGGCGATCCATGCCGGCAGCGCGACAGCGATGAGAAGTGCGATCCGAGATGGACGCAAAAGACCGTGGCGAGCCTTTGGACGCGACGCGATCATCGGTGGGGGAAGAACAGCGCTCCGCTGCACATCGTGGCTACGTCTTGCGATAGCTCATGGATTGGTCCGAAGCTCTACCCCCAAGCGCAAATCGTAAGCGCGTTTACGGATCCATGGGTCGGATCTCGCATTCGCACTCGAAATCTGGCCAATGCACGCGATGCAGCTCCATGAACTGTCGCGCGTTCTCGAGCGCTTCCTCCTTTGTCTTGAACTCCATGATCGCATAGCCACCGATGATTTCTTTGGACTCGGTGAACGGTCCATCGGACACGCGCAACTTGCCGCCGCTCAGGCGGATACGATGCCCCTCCGAACTGGGCTTCAGTCCACCCGTACTTATGAGAGCGCCGCTCTTGAGTCCCTCCTCAATGAATGGACCCATCGCGTCGAGCAGCCCCTGTGGGATCGGTTGAGAACGATAGCGCTCGTCCGATTTAATCATCATCAGGTATTTCATTTCTGGTCTCCAGTGGTTCTTAAGTATGGCCGTCTTGCGGTCTGCTGCCTTCATAAGCACGTCGAACGACGACAGCGCGAATCGACACGAGCGCGCGGCAGGGAGCTCATCTATGACTGCCAGGCGCATTGAACGGGAGCATCGTCCAGCGCGCTCGTGGTGTCCCACATAAGATTTCAGGCGCTTTTTATCGAAACTCAGGAGAGCGTGATGCTGATGCGTCGTCAATTCCGCGTTCGCGCAATCGCTTTGGTCGCACTTGCGAGTGCGGCGTTCGTATCGACCGAAGGCCAAGCGCAGCGCATTCAATATCCGCCGACCGCGAAGGTCGATACCGTCGACGATTACAGCGGAAACAAGATCGCCGACCCCTTCCGCTGGCTCGAGGCGATCGAGAGTCCCGCAGTAGCGACATGGATCAAGAACCAGAACGCGGTGACGATGCCGTATCTGGAGTCGCTCCAGGGCCGCGAGGTATTCAAGAACCGAATCACGGCGCTCTACAACTACGCGCGCACCAGCGCGCCCTTCTTTGAAGGCGGTCGCTGGTTCTACGTGAAGAATTCGGGCCTGCAGCGGCAAAGCGTGTGGTATTCCGCGCGTACGCTGGAGGGGCCCGAGGAGCTCGTCATCGACCCTAACGTCTTGTCGCCCGACGGCTCAGTGGCGCTCTCTGGTTTTATTCCGTCGCCGGACGGTAAGGTTTTCGCATACGGCCAGAGTGAAGGCGGTTCGGACTGGGTGACGTTCTACGTTCGAGACGTCGCGACGAAGAAGAACACGGCCGACACGATCCGCTGGTCAAAGTTTGGCGGTCCGTCGTGGACCGTAGACGGCAAGGGCTTCTTCTACTCGCGCTATCCGACTCCGCCCAAGGGCGAGGAGCTCAAGGCCAAGCTCGAGCATCAGGCGCTGTACTACCATCGCCTCGGCACAGCACAATCAGCCGACGTCAAAATCTATGATCGCTCGGACAATCCGAGCTGGTTCGTCTTCGGCGGGTTGGACGAGACGGGGAAGTATCTCTTCGTTCTCACGTCGCGCGGCACCGACAAGAACGAGCTGTACATGGCCGACCTCGGCGATCCGCTGCGGCCTAACGTGACCGCGGCCATCCGTCCGGTCGTGACTGGCCACGACGGCAACTACAACCCGTTAGGCGTCGCCAACGGCCGCCTGTACCTGCAGATCGACAAGGATGCACCGCGGCGCAAGATCGTGTCGGCGCCTGTCGCTGCGCCCGAACCGAAGAACTGGACGACCGTCGTTCCAGAAGGCGAGACGGCCATTCAAGGGGCCTCGCTGGTCGCCGGACGCATCGGCGTGCTGTCGCTACAGGATGTCGCCTCAATCGTTAGGCTGTATTCCCTCGACGGGAAGCTCGAGCGCGACGTTCCGATGCCCGGGCTCGGGAGCGCGTCCGGCCTTCTCGGCCGTTTCGACAGGCCCGAGCTCTTCTACGTCTACACGTCGCCGCTGTCGCCCAACACCGTCTACGTGTACGACGCGAAGACGAACGCGAGCCGTCCCTTCAATTCACCCAAGCTCACATTCGACCCAGCACTCTTCGCGACTGAGCGCGTCTTTTTCAAGAGCAAAGATGGGACACGAGTGCCGATGTTCGTGACGCATCGGAAAGACATGGTCAAGAACGGGCAGAACCCGACGATGCTGTACGCCTACGGCGGGTTTTCGATCAGCGAAACGCCGTACTTCCGACCGGACGTGATCGCCTGGGTGGAGCAGGGTGGTATCTACGCCGTGGCGCACATCAGAGGCGGAGGCGAATACGGCGAGGCATGGCATGAAGCGGGGATGTTCGAGAAGAAGCAGAACGTGTTCGACGATTTCATCGC
>DASYRX010000364.1:0-6181 GCA_036003845.1 Gemmatimonadaceae bacterium
ATGGCTTCATCGAATCGGTATATCAACGGTCGCTCGCACACGTGCTACGCAAGCGCGGCCTGCTCGTTGAGTGTGAATTAGGTGTAGACGTTGTATTTGAGGGCGTAACCGTCGGTCAATTTCGCGCTGATATGGTCGTCGAAAGAGCTGTTGTCGCGGAGATCAAAGCCAATAGATCGATCTGTGACGCAGACTGGAAACAGCTACTCAATTACTTGCGCGCCACCAATCTGGAAGTCGGCTTGCTTTGCAACTTTGGTCCGAAGGCAGCCTTCAAGCGGCTGATTTACAGCAATTCAACAAAGACGGTGCGCGTACATCCTACGTAGGACCCGTCCGCGTTAGTCCGCGGCGAAAAAGCTCTATCAAGTAACGGGGGCTAATACGAGAAGGGCCACATCGTAAAGTACAATTTCGTCCTCCGCCATATCTCGGCGAGCCCGCGGGGCTCAAAGACGAGAAAGACGATGATCAATACTCCAAATAGCAGCTGATTGAGGCCGAAAACCGTGATCCCGCCCGCACTCCCCGCGCTGCGCGAAACGAACGGCAAGAATCCGCTCAGCGTCTCCACGAGCCGCGGAACGAGCGTGAGAAAGAGCGCGCCGAGCACGGAGCCGAGCATCGTGCCCGCGCCGCCGACAATGATCATGGCGATGAACTGAATCGAGAGAAAGAGGCTCCAATCGAGTGGACTGACGTAGCGCGCATACGAGGCATAGAGCGCGCCGGCCATCGCCGCATACGCACTCGACAGCGCAAACGCGGCGACCTTGTACTTGAATACGGAGATTCCCAACACTTCCGCCGCGAGATCGCGATCGCGGATCGCCTGCAGCGCGCGACCCGGTCGTGTGCGCACGATGTTCTTCGCGCCCAGGAGCAAGAGACCGGCGACGATCCAGATGAGATAGAAATAGCCCTGGTTGCGCGTTAGGCGAATGCTCCCGCCACCGAGGGCCGCGAAGTCGAGCGGTCCGATCGCCGCTCGCGCGCGCACGGGGACACCGGTCAGTCCACCGGTTACCGCATCCCAGTTCTCGAAGACGTGCTGCCCTACCATGAGAAGCCCCAGCGACACGATCACGAGGTAGTTGCCGCGCAAGCGCAACGCGAAGGGACCGATCAACGCTCCGATGGCCGCTCCGACGATTGCGGATGCTGCGAGCCAGAGCGGCAGCGGAAGTCCGAGCGTACGTCCGAGGTACGCCGTCGTGTATGCGCCCGCGCCGAGGAAGAACGCATGGCCAAGCGAGACCTGCCCTGTGTAGCCGACGAGGAGGTTGAGACCGATCGCGCCTATCGTCGCTATGCCGGCGTAGCACAGCACCGAGAGCGGGAAGTCCCCTAACGAGAGCGGGACGATGACAGCCGCGGCAAGCGCGATGAGCGCCGCGACGCGCGCCGTGTAGCTCCGGAACAGGCGCAGATCGTCTTCGTACCGGATCGTCATGCGCGTGTTGCGCGAGAAGAGCTTCATGCGCGGATGACCTCTCGGGTTCCGAAGAGACCGTATGGCCGGACCATGAGCACCGCGATCATTACGATGTAAGGAACGATGACATGAACGTTCTCGCCGAGCCACGGTGCGTTCGGCGTGAGATACGCCGCGCTCACAACCTCGATCACTCCGATCGTTAGGCCCCCGAGCACGGCGCCACCGGGTGAATCGAGGCCGCCCAGGATCATGGCGGGGAACGCACGCAAGGCCACAGCGCTCAGTGTGATTTCGACGCCGCGCGGTCCTGTGGCGAGTAGCGTCCCCGCGAGGGCGGCGACCGCGCCCGATAGCGCCCATGCGAGCGCGAAGATCGTGCGCGCACTGATTCCATTGGCGATCGCGGCCTCCTGGTCAGATGCCGTGGCGCGCATCGCCACACCAAGCCGCGAGTAGCGGAAGAACAGGAAGAACGCGACCAGCACAATGCCCGCCATACCTATCGTCCAGAGATCCGCGATTTCTATAGTGGCGGGGCCCAGAGCGATCGTCCGCACACCCCAGGGGTCGCCTAACAAGACGAGGTCGTATCCCCAGATCGCGCTCACTACCTGCTCCAGGACATATAGCAGGCCGAGTGTGATCATGATGACCGCGAAGACAGGTTGCCCGACCATTCGACGCAGCATGACGCGCTCGACGGCGACACCCACCAACGCGACGACGACCATCGCGAGCAGAACCGCGAGTACGAACGGCAACCCCGCACGCGCCGCAAATTGATGCGTGAGAAACGCACCGAGGACGAGCAGCCCGCCCTGGGCGAAGTTGATCACGCCGGTCGCCCGGTAGATCACGACGAAACCGAGACACACGAGCGCGTAGATGCTGCCTAACGAAATGCCGGCGACAAGCAGCTGCAGCAAGTCACTCACGCGTACAGCCTCTCGATCATGTCGGCGAACTCCGCCGAGATCGCGCGCCGGCGTACCTTCTGCGTCGCCGTGAGCTGTCCATCCTCGTGGTCCAGCTCCTTGGGGAGCAACGCGAAGCGCTTCACCTGCTCCACGTTCGACAGCGAGCGGTTGACTTCCTCTACCCACTCACCGATCAGCGAACGCACCTCGGTTTTCTCGCTCAGGTCCTGATATGTCGTGAACGCCACGCCTTTGCGCGTCGCCCAATCTCCGACGGTATCCAGCTCGATCCCGATCAGCGCCGTCACGTACTTACGACGATCTCCGATCACGATGGATTCGCGCACGTATGGCGAGACCTTGAGTTTGTTCTCGATCCGTGAGGGCGAGATGTTCTTGCCGCCGCTCGTTATGAGGATGTCCTTCTTGCGATCGGTGATCGTTAGGTAGCCATCGGCGTCGAGCTCACCGACATCGCCTGTGTGCAGCCAACCCTCCTCGTCGATGGTGTCACGTGTGGCCTTCTCATTCTTGAAATAGCCCATGAAAAGCGCGGGGCCACGCATGAGGATCTCGCCATCGGCGGCGATGCGAATCTCCACGCCATCGTGCGCACGGCCCACCTTGCCGATGCGAACGTCATCGGGCGGCGTGTGCGTGCAGACGGCAGTGTTTTCAGTCATGCCGTAGAGCTCGCGGATGCGCACGCCGATCGCCCAGAAGAACTCCAGAACTTGCGGCGCGATGGGTGCGGAGCCAGACGTGACGGTATGGACTCGCGCCAGACCGAGCCGCTCTCGCAATGGCCGGAACAGGAAAAACCAGCCGAGGCCATAGAGAACGTGATCACCTAACGAGAGCCGCTCGCGGGCCAGGCGCTTGCGCGCGATGCGACGACCTTGGCGAAGCCAGAAGCCGTACAAGAAACGCTTGAGCGGACTGGCATCGGCCATCTTGATCGTCACGAGCGCCAGCATCTTCTCCCACACACGCGGCACGCCGAAGAAGATGTGTGGCTGGACAGTGCGCAGATCTTCGAGCAACGACTCCGAACCGTCGCCAAAGTTGACTACCTCCCGCGCCGGCAGCGCCCCCGCGAGCGAAAACAGCCGCTCGGCGATATGACAGTACGGCAGGTACGACAGCACTTCGTCTGTGCCGAAAGCGCGAGGCGTGTGCACTTTTAGAAACGCGAATCCCGCGGTGATGAGATTCTCGTGCGAGAGCATCGCACCCTTGGGCGGTCCCGTGGTGCCTGACGTGTACACGAGGATCGCCAACGCTTTGCTGTCGAGCTCACTGACGGCCGCCGCATAGTCGTCGATCGGTTGTGCGGCGCCGAGTCGCTCGAGCTCTTCGTACGTCATGATGAGCGGATCGCCGAGTCGGTGTGCGATGCCGCGCGTCTCGATCACAACGATCTTGCGCAGATGTGGCAGACGCGCGCGCACTTCCAGCGTCTTGTCCAGCTGCTCTTCGTCTTCGGCGATGAGCACCACACTCTCGGAGTGGTGCAGCAAGTACTCGACTTCGTCAGCGGGGCTCGTCGGATAGACGCCGACGACGGCAGCCCCGATCCCTTGAGCACCGAGGTCGGAAAAGAGCCACTCGGGGCGGTTCTGCGAGTGGATGGCGACACGCTCGCCCTGCCTAACGCCGAGTGCGCGCAGGCCTAACCCGATCCTGGCGCTGTGTGCGGCATAGTCGCCCCAGGAGTATTCGCGCCAGCGGCCGAATTTCTTGTGTCTGAGCGCCAGCGCCTTCGGCCGCTCGGCGGCGATCTGCCTCAGCAGCGCGGGCAATGTCCTGGCCGACGTTGCGCTCACACTTCCACCCGCTCGCCTAACGAGCCCAGGTACGCCTGGACGACTCTCTCGTGACCCTGCACGTCGGCCGCAGCGCCGACGGCCAGGACTTTGCCGAAGTCGAGCGCCAGAACACGGTGCGCGATGTCCATGACCATGCGCATGTCGTGCTCCACGAGAATCGTCGTGGTGCGGAGCTCCTCGTTAATCTCGAGGATGAAGCGCGCCATGTCTTCAGTCTCCTCGAGGTTCATTCCCGCGACTGGCTCATCCAACAACAGAATCTTCGGTTGCATGGCCAGTGCACGTCCAAGTTCCACACGCTTGAGCACACCGTACGGCAGACGTCCCGTCGTCATGAAGCGATACGGCTCCAGCTCGAGCAGCTCGATGATGTCTTCGCAGGCTTGGCGATGCGCGATCTCTTCACGTTTCGCTGGCCCCCAGAAAATCGCACCGCTGAGGAAGCCAGTGCGCATGGCGCAGTGACGGCCGAGCAGCAGGTTTTCGAGGACGGTGAGGTGATGGAAGAGGCCCAGGTTCTGGAACGTGCGGGCGATGCCTAACGTGGCGATCGAAGCTGGACGGCGGCCCACCAGCTCAGTGCCGTCAAGACTGATGCTGCCGCGCTCCGGCTTGTAAACGCCGTTGAGGCAATTGAAGATCGAGGTCTTCCCTGCACCGTTAGGCCCGATGATCGCGAACAGCTCGCCCTGACGCACATCGAAGCTCACATCGTCAAGTGCGCAGACACCGCCAAACCGCAGGGTCAGATTCCGGACATCGAGAAGAGGCACGGTCAGGCGCTCCACCGCTTCTTCCGGCGATACGTTCGGATGTTTCGGAAGGATCGCTCCCCCGTATGCCCGATGCCGAGGTAGAACTCGCGCACGTCGACGTCGTTGGCCAGCACGTCCGACGGCCCGTCGCGCACGCACTTCCCGTTTTCGATGACGTAGCCGTAGCGGGCGACTGTGAGCGCCATCGAGGCATTCTGCTCGACGAGGAGGACACTCGTGCCGCTGCCGTTGATGGCGACGATGATCTCGCGGATCTGCTCGACGACGCGCGGCGCGAGCCCTAACGAGGGCTCATCGAGAATCAGCAGGCGCGGAGACGTCATGAGCGCGCGTCCGATGGCAAGCATCTGTTGCTCGCCCCCCGAGAGATAGCCGGCGGTCTGCTGGCGCCGTTCGGCGAGGCGCGGAAAGAGCGTGTACACTCGTTCGAATGCCGCTGACATCTCGGCGCCGCTGCGGCACGTGAATCCGCCGGCTCGGAGATTGTCCTCGACGCTGAGCTCGACGAATGGCCGGCGCCCTTCCATGACCTGGGCGAGCCCGAGCCTAACGATTGCAGCCGCGTCTTTCTTGTGGATCTCGCTTCCGTCCAGCAGCACGCTTCCCTTCGTGATTACGCCGCGGTGCACAGGCAACAGCCCGGTGATCGCGCGCAGCAGCGTCGTCTTCCCCGCTCCGTTCGCGCCAAGCAGCGCGACTATCCCACCAGTCGGCACTTCGAGACTGACGCCACGCAGTGCCAGGATCACATCCGAGTACACGACCTCGAGGTTGCGCACCGCGAGGTGCGCGTTTGCCGTGGAAGCAGGCATGGCGGTGGTCACAGAGCGCGAGTATACGCCGCGATTCCCATCACGACAGGGGTAACGGTGTTGTGGGTCGGCGGGCAACCCGCTTCGGCGGCTGACGCGCTTACACGCTTCGAGCCCGCACCAGCCGCGACGCAGGCCGAAACTGTGCGTCGCGGTCTCTCGCTACGCGCGAACGCCGCCTACGGGGTTGCCGCGCCTCCTTGACACCACTTGACATGCAAGTGGCCTAACGACTCAATCGAGCAGTGCCATTACCAGCCCGCTTCTTATCTTCGGGACGAACCAGGTCGACTTGGGTGGCATCAGACGATCCTGTAGACAGACGTCGATGAACTGGCGCATGGTCACAGCCGGAAGCGTGACAGCGTAGCGGAAGCGGCCAGCGTCCACCTCGCTCTGGAGCCAGCGG
>DASYRX010000365.1:0-3519 GCA_036003845.1 Gemmatimonadaceae bacterium
CGCTTTTGTTCTTTTACATAAACAAAGCGTACTTGGCCCAACGCATGTGAAGAACTCTGCTGTGTTTCTGGCTCTCGCTCCGTTCGATCCGTTCGATTCGCATCATCCGAACAGCGGTTGCTCTTTCAAAACGTCGCAGTAGCACGAGACGGCCAAGCCCACTGTCATCCCAAATCCCGAAATTCCGAGAAGAGCCAATTCTTACTAGGGTCGGGTTGAGCGGTGGCAAACCCTTTCCACCGCGCATTGACAAAGGCAGTAGAAACTCTACATCCTTGGGTGTAGACGTTCTACATGCTATGACGAAATCGCGCGGACTTTCTCGCCTCGAGCTGCTGCAGGGCACGCTCGACATGATCATCCTGCAAACGCTGCGCTTGGGGCCGCGACACGGCTACGGCATCGCGCAGATGATTCGCGCGTCCTCGAGCGAGGCACTGCAGGTCGACACCGGCTCGCTCTACCCCGCTCTGCACCGGCTGGAGAAGCAGCGCTGGATCGCCGCGGATTGGGACGTCTCGGAGAACAAGCAGCGAGTGCGTGTGTATCGCCTAACGCCAGCCGGCAGAAAGCAGTTATCGGTGGAACGATCGCGCTGGGAGCAGCTGAGCCGAGCGATCGGCGCCATCATGGAACCACCGCGGGAGAGCGAGTCATGACACACCGCGACAGAGACCTGGACGACGAGATCGATGCGCATCTGCGCATGGCAGTCGCCGACCGTATGGCGCGCGGAGAGTCGCGGGAGCAGGCGGAGCGCGCGGCACGGCGCGAGTTCGGCAACCTAACGCACGTCAAGGAAGTGACGCGTGAAGTGCGTGGCGCGTGGTTCGAGCGTCTCATCCAGGACGTTCGCTACGGATTGCGCGCCCTGCGCCGCACTCCCGCCTTCACGGCGATCGCCGTGCTGACGCTCGCGCTGGCGATCGGTGCCAACAGCGCCGTCTTCACTGTCGTGAACAACGTCCTCCTGCAACCGCTGCCGTTCCGTGACCCGACGAGACTCTTTCTTGTGTCGCACATCCCGACCAACATGCCGTTTGAGCTGCCGCCTGGGCTGGTCGATCGGTTGTTCCTCGCATACCGCGAACGCGCGCGTGCATTCGAAGGCGTATCCGGTTACCAGCGACAACAAGTCACGTTGAGTGGCGTCGGCGACGCGGCGCGACTGTTTGGCACGCGAGTCAGCCCCAACTTCTTCGCCGTGTTAGGCATCTCGCCGGCGATTGGACGTTCCTTCGCAACTGATGAAGAAACGCCGGGCCGTGATCGGGTCGTCATACTCGGCGATCGTCTGTGGCGCCAACGATTCAACGCGGATCAAACGATCATCGGCAAAACAATCTCGCTCGATGGCATACCGCGCACAGTCGTCGGCGTCATGCCGCCCGGCTTTTCCTACCCCGCCTCCACGGACCTGTGGGTTCCGATGGCGATTCAGCTGGATACTGGCAATTCGTTCATCGTACCTACGCTGGGGCGGCTGAGAGCAGACGCCACGCCGCAGCAGGCGAAAGCGGAGCTGGAATCGATCGTAGATGGAATGCCGCGTGATCCACGCGCGGCAGGACTCGAGAATGTGGCGGCTATCATTCCGCTCAAGGACAACCTGACGAAGAACGTTCGCAAATCGTTGTACATCTTCGCGGGGGCGGTCGGGTTCGTCCTCCTCATCGCGTGCGCCAACGTCGCCAACCTGTTGCTCATTCGCGCAGCGACTCGGCGACAAGAAATGGCGGTACGTGTTGCGTTAGGCGCCAGTCGCGCGCGTGTCGCCAGGCAACTCCTCACCGAGAGTGTGCTCATCGCGATCATCGGCGGAGCAGCCGGAATCCTGGTTGCATTCAATGGCGTGCGAGCACTGCTGGCGATGGCGCCCGAAGGACGCATCCCGCGGCTCGATGAGGTGCAGATCGACGGATGGGTGCTCGCGTTCACACTCCTCGTGTCCGTGGTCACGGGAATTCTGTTCGGCGTCGTCCCAGCCCTCTCGAGCGCGCGGCGTCAGCCGCATGAGGCTCTGGGGCAAGGAACCCGGACTGTCGGCGGGACGCACCGCAGACTGCGCGCGACGCTGGTCACTGGCGAGATTGCGCTCGCGCTTGTGCTGCTTACCGGCGCGGGACTCATGATCAAGAGCTTCATCCTGATGCGCTCGCTCGATACTGGCTACAACGCCTCGAACGTCGTCACGATGGCGGTGGATCTTCCGCGCTTGGCGTATCCTGACGCAGCACGCGTACAGGCCTTCCACGGACGTCTGCTCGATCGCCTGGCCCAGGTACCTGGAACGCGATCGGTAGGTGCCGTGTCGTTCCGGCCGATGGGGGGGATGGGCATCATGGGCGACTTCAAGGTCGATGGGACATCGGCCATGCCTAACGGCTACAGCGTGGACAAGCCGACGGTAAGCCCCGGTTACTTCGCCGCGATGGGCATTCGACTGTTGCGCGGACGTGACTTCACGCCGGCTGACAACGCCGGCGCGCCCGGAGTCGTGATCCTGAGCGAGTCGGTTGCCCGGCGAGTGTGGCCTAACGAGGACGCCCTGGGTAAGCGCATTTCGATGGCGGACAAGCCGGGGCCGGGCGATTGGCTCACGGTAATCGGCGTCGTGAACGATGTCGTGCAGGATGAGGAGCTGAGCCGGCACTCGACGCTTTACCTCCCGTACTTGCAGACCAGCTCACTCTTCTTCATCGATCACATGACGTTCGTCGTGCGATCCGATGTGGCAGGCGTCAACATGATCTCGGCAATGCGCGGTGCGCTACGGGAGGTCGACCCTGCCGTTCCAGCGCAGGCGCTACAGACGATGGACGAGTCGATGCTCGCGACGATCGCTGAGCCGGTATTTCAGATGCGACTGTTGACGGCGTTCTCGCTGCTCGCGCTGATCCTCGCGGCAATCGGCACGTATGGCGTGCTGGCCTATGACGTCACGCAGCGCACGCGCGAGATCGGGCTGCGCATGGCCCTTGGGGCGACGGCTGGCAATGTCATGCGCATGGTCATGCGGCGCACGGCGCTGTTGTCATTGTTAGGCGCCGCCGTCGGCGTGCTTGGATCGCTCGCCGTCACGAGCGTGCTCACTAAATCGTTGTTCGAAGTGAAACCGACAGATCCTGTCACCTTCATCGTAGTGACAGCGACGATCGTCTTCGTCGCTCTTCTAGCTGGCTACGTGCCAGCGCAGCGTGCGACGAAGATTCAGGCTCTCACCGTGCTGCCGCATGACTGACGGGCCTAACTATCTCTCGACGAAGCGGTAGCTCCGAAGAAGCCGAGCTTCTTCTCATAAAGGTCACGGCCGCCGCGATGTCAGGGACGTATGGTGTCGGGAAGCGGAAGGACTAGAAAACGACGTCCGGGCAGCATAATGACAGGTGTGCCTAACGTCAGTACTGGCCGCCAAATACGACGACGTAGCCGTTTGGGTCGCGCACCTCGAACTCCCAGTCTCCATACGATTGATGCGTGAGAGGCATCTGGATGAACGATTGACCCTTCACTGTCTCG
>DASYRX010000366.1:0-3490 GCA_036003845.1 Gemmatimonadaceae bacterium
GCGCAGCACGCACGTGTCGATCTCGCGCAATACCGCGCGCAGCTCGAGTCGGCCCTCGACGGGCACACAGACGACGCCGCGTTTCGCGAGTTGGCTTGGACAGTCAACCAGTTCGGCGTCCCCACGGCCGTGTTGAAGGAGCTGCTGGATGGCATCGAGCGCGACCTAACTCCTCCGGCCTATCACACCTGGGACGAGCTGCGCGGCTACGCGGAAGGCGTGGCGAGCAGCGTCGGTGAGATGCTTGTTCACGTCTTTGGCGTCGCGTCCGGTCATGCGGGCGCCGCGGTGCGCTACGCCCGCACGTTAGGTGTCGCCATGCAGCTCACGAATATCCTGCGCGACGTGGGCGAGGACGCGCGTCGCGGGCGCTGCTATCTGCCCAAGGATGAACTGGCGGGTTTCGGTCTCACGCAAGAAGCTGTTCTCGCGGGCGCGGTGAATCCGCGCGATCAAGCGTGGCGTCGCTTTGTGAAGTTCCAGATCGCGCGTGCGCGCGAGCTGTATCGCGACGGGGCGCGCGGGATTCAGCTGCTCAGCGCCGATTCGAGACGTTGTACCTGGATCTGCGCGGCCGGCTATGCCGCCATACTGGGCGCCATCGAGCGCATTGAGTTCGATACATTCACGACGCGCGCGCACGTATCGCGTTGGGATCAAGTCCGCCTCGTGTTAGGCACCTTTGGTGTTTCTGACGCGATAGTGCCGGCAGCACCCCAACCGAGCGGTCACACCGCGAGGGGATGATGCGCGCGATCGGGCGTCGCGCGCTCCAGAGTGCTTCGATAGCCGCATTCGCGGCGCACGCGGGGCTGATCGCATTCTCGACGGCCGCGATGCTTACGATTCTGAACGGGCCGCCGGGTGCCTGGCTGGAGAGCGAGCCGACTGCGACGGTGATGCGCGTGGCTTGGAAGTTCTCCGGCCCAACATATGTGACGCTGGGAGCGATCGCGGCTGTGCTCCACGCGGGATGGGCGTTCGGGGCGCGTCGCGCCGCGCTGCTCTTTGTCGCGGCTGTCGGGATTGCGTTAGGTGCAGAGCTCCTGGGTACGAGCACCGGCTTTCCCTTCGGCGGCTACGCCTATACGTCCTTGTTAGGTTATCGCATCCTGGGACTGGTTCCCTTCCCGATCCCGATCTCCTGGTTCTACATGCTGTACTGCGCGCTCGCGCTCTGTGCGCGCCTGCTCCCGGCGCGCGGGGATGCTCGCACACGATGGCTGTGGGCGGCTGCCGCGGCCGCGTTCCTCACGGCATGGGACGTCGCGATGGACCCGGCGATGGTTCGGACCTCACACTGGATTTGGCGTGAGTCTGGAGGTTTCTACGGCATGCCCCTGACGAACTGGCTCGGGTGGTTCGGCAGCGGACTCGTGATCGCGCGCGTGATGATCGCTATCACGCCGCCGACTCTCGTCGCAGAACGCAACGCGCGAGAGTGGTTGCCTGTCGCGCTCTACGCAGCGAATGGCGTGATGCCGATCGCGATTTGCCTGCGCGATGGTCTCTGGTGGGCAGCGGCGTTAGGTGCCGTCGCGATGGCAACGCCCCTTGTGCTCGCCGTACGCGCCCGCTCGCGGACGGGTGCTTTGGAAGACGATAGACCAGTCCTGGCCGCGACGTGAGAATCGTCGGGATCGGGGCGGGATTCGGAGGCCTCGCGGCAGCGATCAGGCTGCAGGCGCAGGGTCATCGAGTCACGCTTGTCGAGAAGCTCGACAGGCCTGGCGGGCGCGCCTACGTGTTCGAGCAGGATGGCTTCACGTTCGACGCCGGGCCAACGATCATCACGGCCCCCTGGATGCTGCAGGAGCTGTTCGAGTGCGCCGATCGGCGGCTCGAGGACTATGTCGAGCTCGTTAGGCTCGATCCGGCGTATCACGTCCGCTTCGAGGACGGTTCTGTATTTCGATACGTGTGCGAGGAGAATGCACTCGAGACGGAGGTGCGTCGCTTCGCGCCTGACGACGTAGCGGGGTATCGGCGCTTCAGCGCAATCTCGGACGACACGTTCAGCCGGGCGATGCCGCTGGTCGACCGGCCGTTTCATCGCTTCGGTACCATGTTCCGCGCGATGCCTGATCTCCTGCGCGTGCGGGCTGACCGCTCGGTGGCGCGCGTAGCAAATCTCTGCTTCCGCGACCCGCGCCTGCGACAGGTGTTCTCGTTCCATCCGCTGCTCATTGGCGGCCACCCATTCGAGACGCCGGCCATCTACACGCTCGTCCACGCGCTCGAAAAGCGCTGGGGCGTGTGGTTCGCGATGGGCGGAATGGGCAAGGTCGTGCACGCCCTCGGCCGCGTGTTCACGGAGCTCGGTGGAGAGCTGCTGCTCGAGCGAGAGGTGGCGCAGATCACGCTGGACGCGTCAGGCAAGCGCGCCAGCGGCGTACGCCTAACGAATGGCGAGCTGCTGACCGCCGACGCGGTGGTCAGCAATGCGGACGTCGCCACGACGTACTTGCGCCTCCTCCCACGCGCCACGCTGCGCAGGAATGCCGAAAGGCTCATTGAGCGCGGTCGCTATTCGATGTCAGTCTTCATGCTCTATTTCGGCACGGCCCGGCGCTATGACGAGATGGCGCAGCACGAGATCCTCATGGGGCCACGCTATCGGGGCTTGCTCGACGACGTCTTTCATGGCCGGCGCCTGGCCGATGACTTCTCGCTTTATCTCTACAGGCCGACCGCAACGGATAAGTCGCTCGCGCCGGACGGCTGCGATTCCTGGTATGCGCTCTCGCCGGTGCCCAATCTCGCGGCGGACATCGACTGGGCGACCGAGGGCCCGCGATACCGCGATCGCATCGTGCAGTACCTCGAGGCGCGATACATGCCGAACCTCTCGCGTCACATCGTGACCGAGCGCTCGATCGATCCACGCTACTTTCGGGACTCGCTAGGCAGCCACTTGGGCGCGGCGTTCTCGCTCACACCGTCGCTCGCTCAGTCAGCCTGGTTCAGGCCGCATAACGTGAGCGAAGATATCCCCAACCTCTATATCGTTGGCGCGGGAACTCATCCCGGGGCCGGCGTTCCGGGGGTCCTGTCCTCAGGTAGGATCGTTGCGACCATGATTGGCCCAGCCTGCCGCGGAGTTCCCAAACCAAAGCTGTCGGCCACCAGCTCACAGTTTCTAGCTCTCAGCGAGCACTGACAACCTTTACGTTCGCTGTCAGCTTCTAACCGTTAGCTGGCGTCTGACAGCTTTAGTTTTGTTGGTTGACGCCTAACGATTGGCGTCGGTCAACGGAATTTGACCGCGAGTCCTAGGAACGGGACTCCGATCCCCTGATCTTCGTCGTCCTTACCGACGAAACGCACGAGCCCGACGTCGCCCGAGATGCGCTCGCCGAAGAATCTGAGGCCGAACGAAATGATCCCGCCTTCGGCCTCGGGCAGGATGTAGTTCTCCGAGATAAAAGCCGTGCCGCGCGACAATCGCAGCTTGACGCCGCCCAGGACCAGCGGCCGGTTCGCGATCTCG
>DASYRX010000367.1:0-4954 GCA_036003845.1 Gemmatimonadaceae bacterium
TCGCCTACTGCCACTTATACGATGACAGCAGGTCGCCTCTCGTGAGCGCTGCCGCTTCGTGGACGCGCGTGTCGGCTGTCGCGGCCAAGGATCTCACGGCTGAACGTCGCGCCAAGGCGAACATCGTCGCCGTGACATCGCTGGGCGCTCTGACGCTGCTTGTCTTCGGCTTCGCCATTGGCCCAGACGTCGCGACGCTGCGCACGGCCGCGGCCGGGATCCTCTGGTTGGCCGTGCTCTTTAGCGGCGTACTCGTCTTCCATCGCTCGTACCAGATCGAGCTGGATGGCGGTGCGTTGGAGACTCTGCTGCTCTATCCCGGAGAACGCTGGGAGATCTTCGCGGGGAAGCTGCTCGCGAACCTGTGCGTCGTCCTCCTCGTCGAAGCGATAGTCATTCCAGTCGCGCTCGTGCTGTATCACGTGAGTGTTCCCGACACGTGGCCCGCGCTGCTCGCGGTTATCATGCTCGGAACGCTCGGGTTCGTCACGTTAGGCACGTTCTACTCGGCGATGGCGTCGCGTACGCGCTCTCGAGAGGTCCTGCTTCCGTTGCTGCTCTTTCCCATGTTGGTCCCCGTGCTACTCGCCGCCACCGAAGGATCGGCAGCGTATCTCGTGGGCAATGCGATGGGAGATGCAGGAGCGTGGCTCCGTTTACTGGTCGTTTTCGATGTGATCTTTCTCCTCGGTGCACTTTTGGTGTTCGAGCATATCATAGAAGCATGAGTATCAGACCTCAGACCTCAGACCTGAGACCTCGGCGCCACTGGTGGAAGCCGCTCGGATGGCTCGCGCCCCTCGTTTTGATTGGGACGCAGGCCTTTGGCTTACTTGCGTCGCCACCTGATCGCGATATGGGCCACCTGCAAAAGATCATGTACGTCCACGTGCCGGTGGCGTGGAATTTCGCGCTCGCCTTCGTTGTCGTCTTTTATGCGAGCGTGCGCTACCTCTGGACGCGGGACGAACGGCACGACCTGCTGGCCGCGTCGGCTGTCGAAGTGGGCACGTTGTTCACCGGCCTCACGCTCGTTCTCGGTTCGCTTTGGGGACGGATGACCTGGGGCGTCTGGTGGACGTGGGATGCGCGCCTAACGTCCACGGCTGTGCTCTTCATGATCTTTCTGAGCTATCTCGCGCTGCGCTCGTTCACCGACGATCCGGAACGACGCGCGCGCTGGTCGGCCGCGGTAGGAATCTTCGGCGCGCTCAACGTGCCGATCGTCTACATGTCGGTGCGCTGGTGGCGCACGCTGCATCAGGTGCAGTCGAGCCCGAGCACCGTGGACCCGATCTATGCTTGGGGGTTGCGGCTCAACGCCATAGCGGTGCTGCTCCTCATGACCTACTTCATTGCCAGGCGCTACGAGATCGCGCGCGCGGAACGGCAGCAGGAGCATCGGCGTGAGGCGCTGGCCCTGGGAACATCGCCGGAGGCCGTCCATGCGTGAGTGGCGAGTCGTGATCGCCGCGTACGCGATCGTGTGGATCGCTTTCGGCTCGTACGCATATTACTTGGCGCGGCGCGCTCGGCGGGCCGCGTCGACACTGGAAGGAAGCGCCGGAGCGCTACGCTGATGACAAGAAAAGGACGCTATGCCATCGCTGCCGCTGCCGTGATTGTAGGAGCGTTCGGCTATCTCCTGTTAGGCGGCATTGGCAATAACCTCGTGTATTTCCTCACGCCGCAAGAGTTGCTTGCGCGTGAACAGAAGGGCTACGACGTCCCCGTTAGGCTCGGCGGGCAGGTCAAGCCGGGATCCGTGCAATGGGATGCGCAGGCGATCGATCTGCGCTTCGAGCTGACGGATGGCGTCAAGTCGGTCGCCGTTCGCGCGCGCAGCGCGCCGCCGGCGATGTTCCGCGATGGACAAGGCGTCGTCGTCGAGGGACGCTACGGCCGCAACGGCGTGTTAGCGGCCGAGGAGCTGATGGTCAAGCACAACGAGGAGTACCGCGCTCCGAAGCCTGGGGAGAAACCAAGCGAGATGTACCGCTCACTGATGCCAAAGACGCCGCGCACATGACCCGTCTGCTGGGATACGACGCGTTGGCCGTTGCGCTGGCCGTCGCGCTCTTCGGTGTGCTGGCGGCGGCATTCGCGGCGCGGCGCGGTGAGGCCGCGCTCGGCGCGCTGGTGCGCGGATCTGTCTTCACGCTGTTCGGCCTAACGAGCGCCGCTGTGCTGGCGATGGTTTATGCGCTCGTAAGCCACGACTTCAGCATTTCATATGTGGCGCAGGTCGGCAGCCGCTCGACGCCGCTTTTCTTTACAATCATTTCGCTATGGGGTGCGCTCGAGGGCTCGATTCTCTTCTGGGCGTGGGTGCTGAGCCTGTGGGCGGCGCTGGTCGTGTGGCGCAATCGTGAAGTGCCAGGTCGTCTTATTCCCTACACGGGCATCGCGCTCTTAGGTGTTTCGGCATTCTTCCTGATTCTGCTCGTAGGACCGGCGAATCCGTTCGGACTCGTGACGCCGGTGCCTAGCGACGGCCCGGGTCCCAACCCGCTGCTGCAGAATCACGTGCTCATGGCAGTACACCCGCCGCTCCTGTATCTCGGCTATGTGGGGATGTCGGTTCCGTTCGCCTTCGCGATCGCGGCGCTCGTCGCGGGCGAAGCCGGAAACGATACATGGCTTCGCCTAACGCGTCGCTGGACGCTGCTCGCCTGGGGCTTTCTCTCGGCGGCCATCATCGCCGGGATGTGGTGGTCGTACGAGGTGCTCGGGTGGGGCGGCTACTGGGCATGGGATCCGGTGGAAAACGCGTCCTTCTTGCCTTGGCTCACGGCGACTGCCTTTCTGCACTCCGTCATGGTGCAAGAGCGCCGCGGGATGCTGCGGCTCTGGAACGTGAATCTCATCGTGAGCACGTACGCCCTAACGATTCTGGGAACGTTCCTCACACGCAGCGGCGTTCTGTCGTCGGTGCACGCATTCACGACGGGCACGATCGGCTATTACTTCCTGGCCTTCATTGCAGTCGTGCTGATCGTGTCGCTCGTTCTGGTGGCGGGGCACAGCGAGGAGTTGCGCGGCCAAGGGCGTCTCGACGCACCGATCGCCCGTGAGACTGTCTTCCTGCTCAACAATCTGTTCCTAACGGCCTTCATGTTCACCGTGCTCCTCGGCACGCTGTTCCCGCTCGTAGCCGAAGCCGTGCGCGGCGTGAAGGTGAGCGTTGGCGAGCCGTTCTACAATCGCATGACGCTCCCGTTATGCGCCGCGCTGTTGTTCCTAATGGGCGTAGGACCCGCGCTGCCATGGCGACGTTCGGATCTGGCGCAGGCGCGCGCCAAGCTGATGATGCCCGGAATCGTGGCGCTCGTCGTGGCCGTGCTTTCCGCCATCCTGCTCACGAGAAATGCTTACGCCGTGGCTGCGTTCGCGTTCGCAACGTTTGCGATCGTCTGCAACGTGCGCGAGTACTGGTTAGGCGCCGCGGCGCGGCGTCGTGCCCATGGCGAAGCGCCGGCTACTGCGCTCGTCAACCTCATCGCGGCGAATCGGCGACGGTACGGCGGGTACCTGGCGCACATCGGCGTCGTCGCAGTGGCGCTCGGCGTGGCCGCGTCATCAGCCTTTCGCAAGGAGCACGACGCCACGCTCAAGCGCGGCGAGAAGATGAGCGTCGCCGGTTTCGAGCTACAGCTCGACAGCTTGTGGGGAAGGGAAGAGCCGCAGCGAGCGGTCATTGGGGCGACGATGCGCGTAATGCGTGATGGCCGGGAAGTGGGCCGCCTAACGCCCCGGATGAATTTCTATCGCACGCAGGATCAGCCGGTGCCGACGCCGGCGGTGCGCAGTCGTCCCTGGGGTGACCTCTATCTCAATCTCATGGCGTTCGAGCCGAACGGATCTTCTGCGACGATCCGCGCGATCACCGAGCCGCTCGTTCCCTGGATCTGGATCGGCGGAGGCATCATCTGCCTGGGAGCGCTCGTCGCCCTTAGCGGTCCGGCTCGCAAGCGAGTCGCAGTTCGTGAGACGTCAGATCCCGAGCGCGAGCCTCCATCCTCACTCCCGCTGCCCGAGCTGGAGCCGGCGCGCACTGCGTGAGGCGGCTATGAATTGGAAACGCGCCATCATCGCTGGGGCCGTGGGAATCCCGGTCATCGCATTGCTGCGCTTCGGCCTAACGCGCGACCCGCGCGCCATCGCGTCGCCATTGCCGGGACGTGCGGCGCCGGCATTCGATCTGGCCGTATTTGCGAGCGGGAATGGAGCCAACGCGCCGAGTCCCGACCAACGCGTGCGACTGAACGATTTGCGCGGCAACATCGTCGTCGTCAACTTCTGGGCGTCCTGGTGCCTGCCGTGCCGAGACGAACATGCGTCACTGTCGGAGGTAGCCTCTCGTTATGCAGGTCAGCCAGTGCGCTTCGTCGGCGTGCTGTACAACGACGTCACGGCCAACGCGCTCCGCTGGATCGACGAGATGGGCGGACAGACGTATCCGGCACTGCTCGATCCGGGAACGCGTACTGCGATCGACTTCGGCGTATACGGTGTCCCCGAGACGTTCTTCATCGGACGTGACGGTACAGTGGCATCGAAGTTTGTCGGACCAATCCCCGCCAGCGTTTTGCAGCAACGGATAGACTCGCTCTTAGCCGTAGCGGTCCCCTAACGATGCTCCGTACAAAAGCTGTTGCTCTCTCCGCGTCCGTCCTGTTGTTGTCCGCGTCCGTCCGCGGTGCAGCAGTTCAAGCGGGGCGGGGGGATTCGCCAAATCTCGAGCAGCGCACGAGTGCGGTCGCGTCGCAGCTGCGATGCCCCGTCTGCCAGGGACTCTCGATTCAAGATTCGCCGTCGGAGCTCGCACAACAGATGCGCGGCGTTGTACGCGACCAACTCGCGGCCGGACGCACGCCGGAACAGGTCAAGCAGTATTTCATCGAGAAATACGGCGAGTGGATTCTGCTAGAGCCCGAACCCCACGGCTTCAACA
>DASYRX010000368.1:0-7967 GCA_036003845.1 Gemmatimonadaceae bacterium
GTCAGACCTCCTTGACGATGCCTAACTACACATTGTGCGGCGGCGTAATGGCGTAGGGGGGCTCGCGACTGCGAGTGTCCATGTGTGGCACTCACCAATCGCGAATTCCTCGAGATGTTGCGACACATACTTGTTGGCACGTACACGCTCTGCGTTGTCGCCAGCTGTCGTAGTGAACCGACTACCGTTCCCGCGCCGCTCGGCTGTTATTCGTTGACCCTGGGACAATGGAGCGCGGAGCTGCCGGAACCGCTTCCGGCTCCTCCAACGAAGCTGCAGCTCAGCGACTCGCTCGGCACGACTGTGCTCGAGAATGGGCGCCGAGTGGTGCGTTCGATGCCAGCAGGCAGCGTCAAATCGTACCCGTTTCAGTTCTGGGAAGCGCGCGAACAGGGGATCGTTCTTGTCATTTTTTCGAACGGCTTCACTGGCATGACAATGGATCTTGCGCCATCGGCCGGCGGTTTAAGCGGAACGGCGCGCGCATTCTTCGACTTCGGCACGTTCGACCTCAGTGCGTCCGTTCAGCTGACGCGCGCCGCCTGCGGCTAAAGGGGTCTGACCCCAAGCGCGTACATAAAGGCTTGGGCGCGTTGGGCCGCTGGTCCCGGCGATCGGGGACCGGCGCGACCTGGGACCGGCCTGACGTCGAGCCAGATGAACACGGGGCCGCGGGCGCCTAACGCTTCAGCCGAGCGCGCGGCCCACTCCTCGGTCGTAGAGAATCGGTAGACAGCATTGAAGCCGGCGCCGCGAGCGATCGCCGCGAAATCGACGGCGTGACCTAAAGAGCGACCTTCGGCGCTGCCTGGCGTCGGCTGCGCTCCCGTCACCTCATACACTCCGTTGTCGAGAACTATCACGACGAGATTGCTCGGCGCTTGCGAAGTGATCGTGACGAGCGACCCGAGATTCATGAGCATGGAGCCGTCGCCGTTACACACGATGATGCGCCGCTTCGGCTGCGCGAGCGCGAGTCCGAGACCTAGCGACGTCGCATGACCCATGCACGAAGGAACGAACGTAAAGTCGAGTGGCTGCGTCCCTGCTTCCATCCAGGCGCGAGATGCCGCCATCGTCGTGATGACGACGTCATCTGCCCTACGATGTGTGCGCACGGCGGCCAGGGCGTCGCTGAGGTCGATCATGCTTTCCCTTCGGCAATGAGCGCGACGCCGGGAATCGCGGCCGCCTTGCACTCGCGATAGTGCTCCGCGACTACTGGCAACTGCGAAGGCTGCGTGATCAGCCTAACGTCGAGCTTCCACGCGGCGAGAATCGGTTCGGTGAACACGAGCGTCGTATCGCCGGGCAGCGTGTCTTGGTTCAGATAGCTGCGGTATCCGATCATGCTATAAATCGGGAGCTTCCATTCGTGCAGCATGTTGCGCAGCGCGTCACCGGACTCGAACAGCCCGGTGCACTGAATCATCACGATCGGCGATGCGCCGCCGAGGTACAGGCCGCCGGCGACTGCCCACGCCTCACCCTCGCGACAGACACGCACGATGCTGATCCCACTGCTCTCGATCTCATTCTCCCAGCGGCCGATTGTGCTGTCTGGGACCGTGAGGACATGAGTGAGGCCGAGTGAAGCGAAAAGAGATGCTATCTGTTCGCCGGAGAACATGTTCGAGGGACGCGAGCGTTGAGCACGTCAGAAGTTGTCTCAAATAATGCGGATGCGGCGTCGTTAATAGTGCTAGAAAAAACGCCTGCACCTAGTGGAAGATGCGGAACTGATTCCACCATCGTAGCAGATTCCGAGCGAGGTTGGCGCTGCTCGAACCATAGTGCTCGCCAGTCAACAATGCTGCGGCCGTAGACGGCGACGACGACCCGTTAGGCGAGGCCTCTAGCTCATTGGTCAGGCGCCGCAGGGGCAAGTGACCGCAAGAAGGCAGCTAACTGAGAATGCCAAACTGCCGGCTGCGAATGTGTGCCGTGGCCGCGAGTCGCGTCGCTTGTGGGAATCAGTACGAAGCGACCGTTCCGAACGCGCGGCATGAGCTTCTCCATGAGACCAAGTTCGGGCGGATTCACAAAGTCATCGGCCGAGTTGATGGCGAGCACCGGGGCGATGATCGATTCGAGCTTGGCCGACGGATCGTATTCGCGTGAGGCTTCGAACGCGTAGATCACATCGTTCGCATCGAGCGCGCGCGCCTGCCTGTCGATGTACGCAAGAATGGAAGAATCGGCCTGCGCGCGTGTCGGCGCCTGACGATGCTGCACGAGCGGCGCTGACGTCATGACGAACAAGTTGCCCATCGCCGCGCGCATGCCACGTAGCGGCGGCTGCTCGTAGTCACCGTTCTTCCACTCCGGATCGCTCATGATCGCGTCGATGATCAGCTTGCGGATCATGCGATTGCGACCGGCGATCGCCGTCGGAGCGCAGGCGAGCGGCACCAGCGCATCGACAAAACTTGGGTAACGCTCGCCCCACACCCAGGCGTGCATGCAGCCCATCGATGTTCCCATGATGAGCTTGAGGTGCGTGACGCCGAGTCCTTCGGTGAGCAAGCGGTGCTGCGCGTCGACCATGTCGTCGTACGTGTATTTCGGAAAGCGCATGCGCTGGCCATCGCTCGGTTTGCTCGACTTTCCGTGGCCGATGCCGTCCGGGAAAACGATGTAGTGCGTCGTCGTGTCGAGCAGGTCGCCCGGCGCGAAGAGCGAGGACATCGGCCTAACGAGGCCCGTTCCAGACCCGGTCGTTCCGTGCAGCATGAGCACCGCGTTCCGTACCACGCCGCTGGCGTCGCGACGCGGCGTCCCGAGCGTCATATAATGAATGCGCAACTCGGCGAGCGTCTCTCCGCTCGCAAACTTGAAGTTTCGCGCGACGAAGTCGCCGTCGCGCGGCTGCCCCGAGCCTGACGAGAGCGCGACGACACTCAGAAGGAGCGCGTTTGCTAATTGTTTCATACCGATAGGCGCTACGAGATCATTTCGGGTTCGATCACCTTCTCCGCGACTTTGCCGTCCACGACGCTCACGTAGTACACCTTGGCCGCAGCGCGCGTGTGCACGACGCGCTTCACCTCGTTGTCCTCGAAGTAGATGCCGGCATCGTTGTCGCACGCGTAACCAGGCTTCATCTGGCCGGAGCCGATCAACTTTTGATAAAGCGGCCGGCGGCCGGGCTCCGCGTCGTAGTGCGGCGAATGACTTCCCTTCAAGAAGCCGAGGCACTTGACGATAGATAGCTCCTTGGGTCGCGAATCCGTTGTGCCTTCTTCGAACCAACAGAGCGAACCAGCGCTCGCGCCGCCGAGGACGATGCCGCGATCCCAAGCTTCCTTGAGAATGGCGTCGATGCCCTGCGCTTTCCAAATGGCTTGCTGATTGAGCGTGTTGCCACCCGAGGCAACGATGCCATCGACCGAAAGGAACACTTCCTCCCAGCTTCGATTCTGCCGCGTGCTCGCGATGAAGCTTTCTTGCACCGAAGCCTCGACATTGAGCGGCGCGCAGTTGCGGAACCAGGAGATGATGCCGTCGGCGCGATCTGCCGAAGCGGTCGGTAGATAGAGGAGCTTCGGCCGCGGCTTGCCGGTGAGCTGCGCCATATAGCGCAGGAAGGCGGTGCCATATCCACCGCCAGCGATCAGGATCTTGCGCGTGGCCGCACCGCTGCGATCGCGCGTTAGGTCGTCGAGGCGAGGAGCGAGCCCCGCCATCGGAATTCGGGTCGCTGCCAAGCCAACAGAGCTCACAGCTGACGAGACGAGGAAGTCTCTGCGCTTCATGATCGGTTCCTCCCCTGATGGGGAATACTGTTCTGCCCGGCGAGAGTATGTAGGTCGTCAGGGCCGACGGCAACGGAGCAACGTGTCGAAATCGGCGACTCTCAAACGTCTACATACGAGACGAAGATAGGGAACGAAAAGCGGCTCTGCGTATTCTCCGCCATTGTGAGTGGCGGGATGGGTACTGCGATTGCCTAACGGGAGGTGCTGGAACCGGAAGCTTGCGCATTTTGCCGGAAGCGGCTGGTCGGTCTGGTCGATTAGAATCCTGGCCTTCAATGCCCGGAACCGGGACGGTTGGGAGGGTAGACGACTTGACGATACGGGCACAGTTCGATAGTTATCGAACCATGTATATCGCCCGTGGTAGCCGAGGCAAACTCGCGCCGGGTCAATTCGAGCGCATCGCCAAAGCGCTCTCGGATCCGCGTCGATTCGCGCTGCTTGAGACCATCGGGGGAGAGTTGGAGTGTCCGCACGAGAAGCTGTGTCGCGATTTTCCGGTGTCGAAGGCCACGATCTCGCACCACATGAAGGAACTGGTGCAGGCCGGGCTAGTGGAGTCGGAACGAGAGGGGCAATTCAAGCACTGTCGCGTGCGGCGGGACGTGCTGAGGGCGTACGCCGACGAGCTCGTAAAACGAGTGGCGCGAAAAACGGCCGCGATGAGTTGAGCAGTAATGCAGTTATAGCAGGGCCTTTTACACAATTGTTTCATAGTTGTACAACTGTTGCACTACAGGACTGACGTCCGGAGGTCGTAGCACATGAGCAGCGCATCTTTCCGCAATCGGCGTGGCTGGATCGGGTCGGTCGTCCTCCTGGCAGCGATCGTCGGTACCGGCGGTGTACTAGCCGCATTGAAATTCTCCAGCGTGCAGCAATCAGCGGCGGCCGCGGTGAATCAGTCCGAGCCGATGGAAGCAGTTACGGTCGCGACCGCCAGAGCCCTTCTGCACCGCGAAGCAACCACGTCGATCGGGACGGTGCTCGCGTTGCGCTCAGTCACGCTTCGCAACGAAGTCCCCGGGACGATCCGCTATGCCAGGCTCACGCCCGGACAGATCGTGGAAGCGGGCGCTGTTCTCGTGGCGCTCGACGTCGCCGTCGAGGAAGCCGAGCTCAAATCGCACGAAGCGCAGACTACTCTAGCGGAAACCGTTCTGCGACGCGCCGAGCGGTTGATCGCCGAAGGCGCAGCACCGCAGGCAGAAGTCGACCGCGCTCGAGCGCAGCGTGACGTCGCGCTGGCGGAGATCGCGCGCGTAAAGGCGATCATCGCGCGCAAAACGATTCGCGCACCGTTTCGAGCGCGCGTCGGAATCTCAGACGTGCACCAGGGTCAATACCTCTCCGAAGGAACGGTTCTCACGACGCTTCAGGGAGTGGGTGACGCACTGCACGTCGATTTCACTGTCTCTCAGGAGACAGCCGCGCATCTCAAGGCCGGTGACCAGGTAGAGGTCATCGCCGGTGAAGGCGCGGCTTCGGTCGCCGCGCGCGTTACAGCCATCGATGCGAAGATCGATCCCACAACGCGCAACGCGATTGTGCGCGCGACGATCAGCGGCGGTAAGAGCGCCCCAGCACCGGGCGCCTCAGTGCGCGTCATCGTCCCTGTCGGGCCGGCGCGACCAGCGATCGCAATTCCGGTGAGCGCCCTTCGAAAGGGCCCGGGTGGCGACCACGTCTTCGTCGTGGAGGCCGACAGCAGCGGCAAGCCACGTGCTCACGTTAGGCAGGTTCAAAGCGGTTCCGTGCTGGGCGACGAAGTCTTGATCTATTCGGGCCTCAAGCCCGGTGAGCAGGTGGCCGCATCGGGCTCCTTCAAGCTGCGCGAGTCAGTGCTCGTCGCCCTGAACAAGCCGGCAGGTGCGGATGCGACCACGGAAGCAGCCAAGTCCGCCGGAGGATCCAAGTAATGAACGACAACGGAACATCTCACAACGGGAATGGCGCGTTAGGCACCGCGGACGAAGCGCCGGTGTCGGGCCGCACGAAACGATCGGCCTTTACGGATCTCTTCATCAAACATCCGGTACTGGCGCTTGTCGTCAACCTTGTCATCGTTCTCGTGGGTTGGCGCGCGCTGACGAGCCTTCCAGTACAGCAGTATCCGCAGGTCGAGAGCTCGTCGGTGCTGATCACCACGGTGTACTACGGTGCCAGCGCGGAGACGGTGCGCGGATTCCTAACGACGCCTATCGAGCGTGCAGTGTCGTCGATCGGTGGCGTCGACTACGTCGAGTCGACGAGCCGAGCCGGCGTGAGCACGGTGACGGTACGCCTCAAGCTCAATCACAGCAGCACGGCGGCGCTGGCCGAAGTCACGGCGCGGTTGCAGCAGGTGCGTTCCGAGCTTCCGGGCGAAGCCGAGCCCCCTGTCGTCGAAGTGCAGCGCGCCGACAGACCGTACGCGTCGTTCTACCTGAGCTTCACATCGAGCGAGCGCGACGCACCCGCTCTCACAGATTGGCTGAGTCGAACGCTGCAACCGCAGTTGGCGACGCTCGAGGGAGTGCAGCGAGTAACGATCGAAGGTGGTCGCCAGATCGCGATGCGCGTTTGGATCGATCCCGATCGTCTGGCCGCGCTCAACCTGGCGCCCGGCGATGTGCAAGCCGCGCTGCAGCGCAACAACTACCTCGCAGCCGTCGGTCAGACGAAAGGGAACGTCGTTCAGATAAACCTGCTGGCCAACACCGATCTGCGCTCGGTCGACGAATTCAAGAACCTCATCGTCGCGGACCGCAACGGTGCGATTGTTAGGCTCGGTGATGTCGCGCGCGTCGAGTTGGGCGCCGAAGAGGCAAGCCTCGTCGCGAAGTACAGTGAGAAGGAAGGCGTCTACCTCGGCGTCTGGCCGCTTGTCGGTGTCAACGAGATCGACGTCGCGCACCGACTGCGCGATGAGATGGAGCGCATCCGCACGACGCTGCCGAAAGACATCGACATGCAGATGGCGTACGACGCGACCGTATTCATGGAAGAGGCGCTGTCAGAAATCACCAAGACGCTGGGCGAGACGATGCTCATCGTGGCGGTCGTCGTGTTCTTGTTCCTGGGTTCCATCCGGACAGCGCTGGTCCCGCTCGTTGCCATGCCGATCTCTCTTCTTGGCGCAACGATCATCATGCTGGCGGCCGGATTCAGCCTTAACCTCCTAACGATTCTCGCGATCGTGTTGTCGGTGGGATTGGTCGTTGATGATGCGATCGTCGTCGTGGAGAACATCGAGCGTCACGTGCAGCTCGGTAAGTCGCGCCGCAAAGCTGCGATGGCTGGCGCGCGCGAGCTGATCGGGCCGATCATCGCGATGACGATTACGCTGGCCACCGTGTACGCGCCGATCGGATTTCAGGGCGGATTGACCGGCTCGCTCTTTCTGGAGTTCGCGATCACGCTGGCGGCCGCCGTGGTGGTTTCCGGTATCGTTGCGGTCACGCTGTCGCCTGTCATGAGCTCGCGCTTCGTACACGCCCACGGCAAGGAGGGTCGCCTAACGGCGCTCGTCAACCGTGGCTTCGACAGAGTGCGCGATCGATATGCCAAGTTGCTCGACGGCGCGCTGCGGATGAAAGGCGCGATCGTCGCCGGCGCGCTGCTCGTCACTGCGGCGGCGTGGCCACTGTATACGATGTCACGCAGAGAGCTCGCGCCCGTCGAGGATGAGAGTCACATCTTTTTGATCTTCGAGGCGTCGCCTGACGCGACGCTAGCTGCGGTGAATCGTGCCTCACAGGATGTAGTCAAGACGATCACCGGCTTTCCGGAAACGAAGTTCATGTGGTCGCTCACTGCCCCGTGGGGAGGATTCGGCGGCCTGGTCGCGAAGGATTGGAAGGAGCGAAGTCGCTCGACGGAGGAGATGTACGGCGAAGTCTTCGGTCGCGTCGCGCAGGTGCCAGGCCTGCGAGTCTTCCCACGTCTCAATCCACCACTTCCGACGCCGGGATTGTATGACGTCGAGATGGTGCTTCAGAGCGACGCGCCTGCGGAGCAGATGCTCGAGACTGTCGGCGCCGTGCTCGGCGCCGGCTGGCAGAGCGGCAAGTTCCTCTACGTCGATACCGATCTCAAAATCGACCTGCCGGAGGCGCGCGTCGTCATTGATCGCGAGAAAGTGGCCGATCTGGGACTCGATCTCGCGACGGTTGGACGCGAGTTAGGCACCTTGTTAGGCGGCGGTTACGTGAACCGCTTCAACTTCTT
>DASYRX010000369.1:0-46036 GCA_036003845.1 Gemmatimonadaceae bacterium
TGCCGCGGATCGCGGCTGCAGCGCAGTGTCTAAGATGATTCCGCAGCAACTCGCGCCCCACCGCGCGTAACGCTTCTTGCACGGAGGAGATCTGCGTCATGATGTCGGCGCAGTAGCGATCGTCCTCCACCATCTTCTGGAGACCGCGCACCTGTCCCTCGATGCGCCGCAATCGCACCAGGTTGCGCGATTTCGCTGCTGGATCGACGGCGACGGCCTTGCGTCCCGCGTCGTCCGAAACGCCGCACCCGCACGCGGCCGTATGTTCCGAATGTTTGGCGTCGATCATATTCGTTAGGCGAGCCGTACGCGCCTGAGGCGGAGAGAGTTCGAGACGACGCTCACGGAGCTCAGCGCCATCGCCGCGCTTGCGAGTATTGGACTGAGCAGAATGCCGAAGACCGGGTACAGCGCACCAGCGGCAACCGGAATCCCGATGCTGTTGTAGGCGAATGCCCAGAAGAGATTCTGCTTCATGATACGCATGGTTCGTCGAGAGAGGACGATCGCGTCAGGGACGCCGCGCAGGTCGCCGCGCATCAACGTCACGTCACTCGCGTCGATCGCGACGTCCGTCCCAGAGCCGATGGCGATCCCGACGTCCGCGTGCGCCAATGCAGGGGCATCATTGATCCCGTCGCCGACCATTGCGACGGTGTGCCCCTCGTTGTGCAGCCCCTCGATCGCCGCGACTTTCCCGGCCGGCGAGACGCCCGCGATCACTCGCTCGATGCCCACTTGGGTCGCTACAGCGCGCGCGGCACGCTCATGGTCGCCTGTGAGCAGGACGACGTCGGTGCCTAACGCGCGCATTTTGGCCACAGCCGCCGTCGACGTGGGCTTGATTGGATCGCTCACGGCGATCAAACCCGCCAGCTGTCCGTCTACGCCCACGTAAACGATGGAACGGCCACGGTTCGCGAGATCGAAGACCGAAGCCTCGACTGGCGCGACGTCGATGCTCCAGGCGCGAAGCCAGTCGCCGCCGCCGACAACAACGGCGTGACCGGCCACCACACCGCTTACGCCGCGACCCGGCTCGGACTGAAACGATTGCGGTGGCGTTAGGCCCAGCCCGCGCTCGATGGCCGCTTGCGCGATCGCGGCCGCCAGCGGATGCTCCGACTGACGCTCGACCGATGCAGCGAGCGAGAGCAGCGTGCTCGCGTCAAACGTAGGCGACGCCGGTACTACTTCGCTGACCGCCGGCTTCCCTTCAGTGACTGTGCCCGTCTTGTCGAGCACGATCGTGTCCACGGCACCGGCACGCTGAAGGGCATCGCCACCCTTGATCAACAGTCCCGCTTCGGCGCCGCGACCCGTCGCTACCATGACAGCGGTTGGCACTGCGAGTCCCATCGCGCAGGGACAGGCGATGACGAGGACCGAGACAGCGGCCGTCAGCGCCCGAAGCGCGCCGCCTTCACCAGCGGCGAAGTACCAGACGCCAAACGTCGCGACCGCGATGGCAACAACGATGGGAACGAAGACGGCGCTGATGCGATCCGCGAGGTTCTGGATCGGCGCGCGCGAACCCTGCGCCTCGCGCATGAGCGTGACGATGCGCGCCAGCACGGACTCACTGCCTAACGTCGTTGCGCGGTAGCGGAAGGCGCCGCTTCCATTCACGCTCCCGCCGATGACGCGATCGCCTGGCTGCTTGGCTACCGGAATCGCCTCTCCCGTCAGCATCGACTCGTCGACAGCGCTCGCCCCGTCCACGAGATCACCGTCGACGGGAACTCGCTCACCAGGCCGCACCAGGATCACGTCGCCGGCGCGCAGCTCTGCGACTGGAACGTCCACCTCGGCTTCGCCACGTATGACGCGCGCCAGCTCGGGCTGCAAAGCGACTAGTCTCCGAATCGCGGCGGCGGTGCGCGTTTTCGCCCGCGCTTCCAGCGCGTTCCCCAAGAGCACGAGGGCGATGATGATGATCACTGCCTCGTAGTACACGTCAGGCACGACACCGCGCGACTCGAAGAATGCCGGGAACAGCGTGGCAGCGGCGGAGCCCACGAATGCCGCGCCGGTGCCTAACGCGACAAGCGTGTTCATGTTCGCGCTGCGGTGGCGCAGCGCGACCCACGCGCGCTGATAGAAATGCCGCCCCGCCCAGAGCATGACGAACAGCGTCGTGAGCAGCAGCGCCCACGAGAGGGCGGCCGGCGGCAGCGCGTAGAGCCACGGCGACACGGCGCGCAGCGCGGGGTCGAGCACCGTCATCGCCCAGCGCATCACCGGATCCGCCAGCGCGTGTCCGCTCGCGTGCGCAGCAGCCGCCATGAGCGGCATCGACACGATCATCGCGACGACGCCGATGACGAGGCTCACGATCGCCTTGTTGCGGAGCGAGCGGTATTCCTGGAATTGCTTATCGTCCTGCTCCAGCTGCGCCGCCATCGCGCCTTGATCCGCCGCGGGAAGCTCGGCGCTATAGCCGGTCTGCCGGATGCGTTCGACAAGCGCGTCCGGATTCACGACGCGGGGATCGTACGTCACCGCGGCGCTATTGGTCATGAGGTTGACGTTCGCGTCCACGACGCCGGGCGTGCGAGTGAGCGCGCGCTGCACGGTCGCCTGGCACGCGGCGCACGTCATGCCACCGACAGGAATCGTTAGGCGCTCCGCGTCGCCTGTGACTCGGGCGTCGGACTTCTCGCGAGTGCTCGTCGTCATGGCAGCAGAACTCGGAGCGCCGTTAGGCAGCCTCACGCGCGTCGTATCCCGCGTCCTGGACGGCGTCGATCACGCTCGCGATGCTGGCCTTCGACGCATCGATCGCGATCGTCGCTTTCCCGATGCTCACATCGTCAACACGGATACCAGGAACGGCGCTCAAGGCAGCGCGCACGGCGGCGACGCATCCGCCGCAGCTCATTCCTTCGATTTCGAGGTGCAATTGCTCCATTTCGGCTCCTCGCGATCACAGGGGGGCAGACCCCCCTTCATCGGGTAGATACCCCCTAGGGGTATATAGAATGTAGTCAGGAGCCCTGTTAGTTCAATCCGCCAGCTGCCTACTGAGCGCCAGCGTACCCAGCGGCCCGAAGTTGCTCCATCACTCGCGCCTTGAGCTCTGGCGGCATCAGCCGTTCATCGCGCAGCGAGTGCAGCGCCTCGAGAAAGCGTTCGGCCCACGCTTTGTGCGGGAAACAGGACGAGCACGATTCGACGTGTCGGCGCACGGCACCCAGCTGTTCGTCGGTCAGCTCGCGATCGAGAAAATCCCAGAGCTGCTGCATCGCTCGCGTGCAATTGACCTCGCCGGCGTGGCTGTGCGAGCCAATGCTCGGCCTGTTCGGTGGAGTGCTAGTCATCCGACTGTTTCTCCTTCGCGGTGGCCGCGCTCGCAAAACCGGCATCCCTGGCGTACAGCGCGAGGCGCTCCTGTAACTGGCGCCTTCCTCTAAACAGCCGCGAGCGCACCGTGCCAATCGGCACGCCGAGAATCTCGGCCGCGGCGTCGTATGACTGATCTTCCACGTCGACCAGGATCACTGCCGATCGAAATGGCTCCTGTAATTGCTCCAGTGCGGTGGTGAGAGCCGGCCGCAGATCGATTTGCGCTAGGGCGCGATCGGTTCCGTCGTTGAGCATGTCGCGGTGTCGCATGGCGAGCGCAAGCGCTTCCGTGTCGCCGTCCTCGAGGTCGACCTCGTGGCGAGTCCGCTCACGCGATCTCAAGAAGGCGTTGCGGCAGATCGTGAACAGCCAACGCCGGGCATCGCTTCCGGGTTGAAAGGTGTGCCACGATCGGAACGCCCTGAGGTACGTCTCCTGGACCAGATCCTGGGCATCACTTTCATTGCGCGTTAGCGAATACGCGAAGCGGTACACGTCGTTCATCCACGGGAGGGCGACGCGCTCGAAATCGGCGTCGCGCCGCTGGTTGGAGCCCGCGGCGGACGTGGCGGAGGACTGCGATTCCTCGGGCGTCACGATATTTGACGTAGGCTTGGAGCCACGCGCCGGTTCCCGAATAGGTTGGGATAGTCGAGCCGGGGTGCCAAAAGATATCGCGGACGACTAGACTCGCGAACATGCCTCGATGCCGACCGTACGGCTCGCCACTGGAGCACTGTGAATGATGGCGCTCGTATGGATCGTGCTCGGCATCGCGTTAGGCTCCATCCTGGCGGTCGGTTGGGTCAAGCAGCGCGTTCGACGTGACCGGCGCCAATTCGTCGCGGAGCGGGATCACGCCGTGCGTTCGCTCGACAGCCTGCGCGGCATCCTGCAGGAATACATCGAGCAGCGCGAGGATGTGGAGGAGACGTTGCGGGCGAGCGAGGAACGTCTGCGCCGTTCGGAAGAACGGCTCCGCACGCTCGTCGATCACGCCGCGTACGGGATCTATCGTTGCGGGCGAGATAGCCGCTTCATCGAGGCGAACCCCGCGATGCTGCAGATGCTGGGCTACGACCGAATCGAGGCGTTGCAGCACCTGGACGTGCTCGAGACGCTCTTCGTGGAACCGGCTGAACGTGCGCGCTGGCGCGAGGACTTAGCGTTAGGCAGGGTTCGCGACTGGTACGACTTCACGTGGCGCCGTCGCGACGATAGCACGGTGCGCGTGCGCGTCTCGCCGCGCTTGGTGCGCGATCATCAGGGCCTCATGCTCTACTGTGACGCGATCGCCGAGAACGTGACCGAACGTCTGCGCCGGGAAGAGATGGTGCGGCGCGGCGAGCGCATGGCAGCCCTCGGGCGCACGCTCGCCGGCGTCGCGCACGAGATCAACAATCCCCTCGCCGCCATCGCTGGTTTCGCGCAGCTGTTGCTCAAGGGTCCGTTGGCGCACGAGGAGCGGCACGCGCTGGACACGATGCTGCACGAAGCACAGCGCGCCGCGCGCATCGTGAAAGACCTGCTCGCCGTCGCGCGGCGCCAGGAATCGCACGAGCCGCAGGCCGTCGACGTCAATGCCATCGTCGGCTACATCGTCGACACGCAGCTCTATGCGCTGGACACGCACGGCATCCGCATGATCGCCGAGTTCGCATCGGATCCAGCGATCGTTCGCGGCGACTCGGCGCAGCTCGAACAAGTCGTGCTCAACCTGGTCGTCAATGCTCGTCAGGCGCTGGAGAAGATGATCGATCGGCGCGAGCCGCTGCGCGATTCCCGCGCGCTGCCCACGATCCGCGTTCGCACCGGCGTGCAAAGCGACGTCGTAACGATCGAGGTGATAGACAACGGCCCTGGGATCGGGGCAGCCGATCTGCCGCGCATCTTCGATCCATTCTTCACAACAAAGGATGAGGGAGAGGGATCCGGACTTGGCCTCGCCGTGGTGCACGGCATCGTCACGCAGCACGGCGGCGCGATCGACGTCGCCAGCACGTTAGGCAGCGGCTCGCACTTCCGCGTGACGCTGCCGCGCGATACTTCGCGCTGGCAGCCCAACGCGACAGCAGCCGCGTCTCTCCCCGCGGCGGAGCCGGATCCCAATCCGCTGGACATCCTTGTCGTCGATGACGAGAGCGCGATCCGGTCGCTGCTGGAACGTGCCTTCACCTCGCGCGGCCACGCTGTCATGCACGCGGCCGACGGGACGCAGGCGCTCAACGTTGCCGCGCAGATGCCATTCGATGTCGTGATCTGCGACTTGCGCATGCCCGGTTTGAGCGGCCGCGAAGTCGTCAAGCAGATGCGCGAGCTGCCGACGTGCCGTCGCGCGCGCTTCATTCTCTCTACAGGCGATTCGACGACGACAGAACAGCTGCGCGCGGACGAGGGCCTGGCTGTCGCAGCGGTCGTGAGCAAGCCGTACGACCTGGATAGCCTCCGGCGGCTCGTCGAACAGCAATGACGTCTTCGTTAGGCGACCTTCGGCGGCAATACGCGACAGCAGCACTCGATCGGGCGAGTCTCGACGATGACCCGGTCGGCCAGTTCCGCCGCTGGTTCGCTGACGCGGAACGCGCTCAGCTGCTCGAGCCTAACGCGATGACGCTGGCCACGGCGGACGCCTCAGGTCGACCGTCGGCTCGCGTCGTGCTCCTCAAGGGAATCGACGTACGCGGCCTTGTGTTCTTCAGCGACTACCGCAGCCGCAAGGCGCGCGAGCTCGCGGCGAATCCGCGCGCTGCCGTCACGTTCCTCTGGAAAGAGCTGGAGCGGCAGGTCCGTGCAACCGGGGCAATCGAAGTCGTCACGCCTGACGAATCGGCCGCGTATTTCCGCACGCGTCCGCGCGGCAGCCGCATCGGTGCGTGGGCGTCAGTGCAGAGCGCCGAGCTGCAGGACCGCGGGATTCTCGAGCGCGAGGTGGCTCGCGTCGACGCACAGTATCCCGGCGACGACATCCCGTTGCCGCCGCACTGGGGTGGTTATCGCCTCGTGCCTGACGAGTTCGAGTTCTGGCAAGGACGCGAAAACAGGTTACACGATCGCTTTAGGTACTCGCGCGATGGCGACAGATGGCGAATCGATCGCCTGTCCCCCTAGCTGACAGCCGCCTGGCGCGACCTTGTTAAAGAGCAACTGCACTTCGGATCTCGCTGATTGAGCGGACAACGCGAATTAAGCGCTGTGTCTACGAAGCAGCAGTATTCACGTATTCCGCTCAATTCGCTAAGTCCGAAGAGTAGTTGCTCCTTCGGGAGCAGCTACTAGGCAGATGCTGGGACTGCGAGCGGCGAAACCTAACGGCTGCGTAGACTCCACGTTGTCCGGGCTGTTTGAGGCTCAATAAGCCTTTTCACTCTCGACGAGCTCTTGCCGCATGCGGCGATAGCTTTCGTAGCGGCCGGCATCGATCGCGCCTGACGCCGTCGCTTCGCGAATAGCACAATCAGGCTCGGTGTCGTGTGCACAGTCGCCGAAGCGGCAGGTCCCTAAATGCGGCCGAAATTCGGGGAAGCAGGTGTCGAGCGACGTTGCGGGGAATCCCCACAACCCGACTTCGCGCAGCCCGGGCGTATCCACCAGGTACGCGCCGTTAGGCAGCGGATGGATGTAGGCTCCTACCGTCGTATGACGCCCCTTGTTCACCGATTCGCTGATCTCGGCGACGCGAAGATCGAGTCCCGGGTACAGCGTGTTCATGAGCGAGGACTTTCCTACGCCTGAGGGTCCCGACAGTACCGACGTGCGGTCGCAGAGGATCTGCGCGAGGGCGTCGAGGCCATCGCGTCGCTTGCAACTCGTAAAGTGAAGCGGGTAGCCGAGCCGCTCGTACAGCGCGAATCGTTCGCGCGTCGCAGCGTCGTCGACGAGGTCCATTTTGTTGATCACCACGCGCGCCGCCAGCTCACTCCCCTCGGCGATGGCGAGAAAGCGGTCCAGCATGCGCTCGTTAGGTTCGGGACGCGCCGCAGCGAGCACGACGAGCACCTGATCGACATTGCTGGCGATGATGCGCTCGCCGAAACCGGTCTCCGGATTTCGCCGCGACAGCGTGGAACGCCGCGGCAAGATTTCTTCGATTGTATAAGCGCCACCGTCTTCCCGGGTGGGCGGCGCGAGCAGCATGACGGCGTCCCCCACCGCGAGTTTGATCGCGCGTCCGGCGAGCTTTAGCCGTCCGCGCAAAACCGCAGGGACGATCTCCCCGTTTTCGGTATGCACGCGCCACTTGCCACCCGTTCCCGAAAGCACCACGCCGCGCAGCGTCATTACTCCTCGTCCCGCATCGCGTCCCACCACTTCCGCGCTGGGGGTGCCGAGGCTGCGCGCTCGGCGATGAGGCGCTCCAATTCGGCGCGCACGGCGGTGAGCGGCAGGCTGCCTAACGCCTGCTTCGCTTCTGCCGCCGAGTCCGCGTACGTCAGAAAATCGCTTTCCAGGTGACCCTCGACTCCTTGAGGTCCGATGCGCCGCCATCGCATGAACAGGAAGTACGCGCCCCACGGCCGAGTTGCGTCACCAGTCGTCTGACTCTCGATCGCGACGCTGTATGACATCCCATCCGATCCTTCGAACGCTGCCGGCCGACCGTGCACGGCCATATAGCCGCCGATCGTATTGGCATCGCCTTTCGAGTGATCGGGTTGGAGGAAGCGGGCCATGGGAGAAATGTAGGTGTTAGGGGTTCGGGGTTAGAGGTTAGCCCTCCGTGACCGATATCGGCGGCGGGCTAACCCCTAACCCCTATCCCCTATTTGACTATGAGCACCCCGACCCGCCCCGAAAACTCATCGTCGATCTCGGAGAGGTTCATCGGCACCACCACCTCACGCCCGTTCAGCCGCAAGTTGACCCGCCGCGCACCCGGTGGGACGCGATAATAGCCGAGCCAGTCGCCAGCGACCTGCCTAACGAGAGGGACAGCGACCCAGTCTGTGAAATCGGCGAGTAGCTCGACGACCGGATTTCCCGGCGCCCAAACGCGGACCTCTCTTAGATACAGAGAGTCGTAGGCCTCACCCACGACGACCGCGATCGGATACTGCGTCGGCAGTTCGGGATGTATCGGCGGTGGTGGGACGACCGGGATGCGGGGCAGCGCGCGCGATCTCTGTGAAAACCCCTTCGGCGGCACACGGACGGAAAGCGCGGCATAACGCCCACCCGGGAGACTCTGCAGCAAGTCAACCGGATAACTCCCCACGCTGACGGCGAGGTACGCGCCGGCGAAAATCGGCCAGCTCGCGGAGAAACCTCCCCAGGTGCTCTTCCCGATTATTCCCTCGCCTGTGCGCAACCCGCCGATCAGTTCGTAGCGGCCTCCCGCTCCCTCCCACGACCACGTTCCCTCGAAATCACTGAGGATGTCACCACCCTGCAGCTGCACCGGAGTCGCGTTGAACGCGTAACGAGCACGCCCCTGCTCCATCCAGAAGCGCGAGCTTCCAAGAACGGTTGTGCGCCAGCGAGTGCCGTCGAACGTGCGCGCCATGCCGATCGCGTTTCGTAGGGCACGACGCTGTGACGCCAGTGTGACGCCACCATCGAGCACGAGGTGCAGCGTCGGCATGAAGCCGTCCTGCGCAGTCGTAGCCGCTGAAAGCGTGAAGTCGCCCTGATAGTCGTTGAACGCGCGGTTGACGAGAGTTGGAGCTGAGATCGGCGCCGAGTATCGCGCACCGGCAAGCGTTCCCTGCAAGCTGAAGCGCCCGTCGTCGAACATGGACAAGAGCCCGTTCGCGTACGAGAGGGTGCGCGCTGTCTGCGAGAAGAGCGCTTCGTTCAGCGTGATGGCGCCGAGCGCTCGATCAGCTCCAACGTGCTGGGCAACGTTCTTATCGTAGCGAACAACCGCAAAGCCCACGTCGCGAGTGCGAGTGGGCTGGCCACGCGCAGTCGCTGCAGCCAGGGGAAAAACAAGCGCGGCGAGGGCAACCGCCCCGCCGCGCACGCGAATTAACCGAATACGGCGTTAGGGTTTGCGGGGTCGCTGAGACTTTCCTCGCGGCGCGGGTGCGCCCTGACCTTCGGGCTGGATACCTGCCGCCGCTCCTGTAGCAGTACCCGAGGCCGATGGATCCCGCAGCGCGCCGCGGGCGGAAGGTAATGGCGCTCCCCGAGCCCCGCTATTGGCCGCGTCGGCCACTGCGGCACGCTCTATAGTGACGCCCTGCTCCGATGCGGCTAGTGCGGGCTGTGTGCCAGCCGCAATCGCGCGCTCCACCTGGTCGAGCAGCGTCACGTACTGCTGGTCAGTCGCCGCCAGCTTGACGAGCGAGCCGATGACTCGAACAGCCGTGTCGTTCGGTACGTTGCGATTCTTGAGACCCGTCAGCACGTCGAAAGCGACAGCATATCGCTGCCCCTCTCGCGCAGCGCGGATGCGGACGAGCTCCTCGGTTTTGATCCCTGCTTTGAGCGCGTTCGCGCCGGCGATGATCTCCCGATCGCTCGTTCCAGCTCCGAGCACCTGACGCGCGATTCTCAAGTGCGAGGCGAAGCTCCGCACAACGCGGACGATCAGCGCACCGTCGGCCCGTTTGCTCGCGCCTTCGAGCGCACGATCGACGATGGGCTCAGTGGGCAGTCCTTCGCGCTTGAGCGAATCGACAAGCGCCACGACCTGGTCGCGAGTGTCGCCGTCCAGGCGACCGGCGAGTCGCTCGTCGGCCGTCTGTTGGGCGAGCGCGCTTGCGGCGAACGCGAGCGAGCCGAGCCAGGCGAAGTGCCTAACGCGCAGCATTATTGAATCCCTTGCCGCGGCGTGACCGTGAGCACCGAGTTCGCTTCACCGAACTCGCTGTCAGTGGCCGGAGCCAATGGATCGGTCATGCGCGTATTGCCGTTTGTCAGGAACTGATATTCGTACGAGCCGGGCGGAAGCCGTAAGGTGATTGTCCAGTTTCCATCGGATTGGCGCTTCATGGGAGAGCGCGTTGCATCCCAGTCGTTGAACGCAGCCATGACACCGACACTCTTGGCTTTGGGCAGATAGACTGAGAGCGTGACTTCTTGGAGAACGACTCGCTCCTCACCGGTATTGACTACCGGCGTGATAGGCGGAGCGACTGCTGCGATCGTTTGATCGGTTGATACCTCGGAGCCGCGAATCATGAAGAAAGCAAAGGCCGCGGCTGCAGCGAGCGAGGCGATGGCGGGAACGAGCAAACGGCGGCTCCCCGGCGCCGCGCGGGCTGCGTCCCGCTCACCGCGCACAACTGTCAGGTGCGACGTGCGAATCGCGGACATTACGCGCGCGTCGAAATTCTCCGACAAGCGAACGGGCCGCTTGAGCTCGGAGGAGATTTCGTTGATGAGCGCGTCGTGCTCGTGATCAGACACCTTGCACCTCTTGAAGCATGGACCGCAGGCGTTCGCACGCCCGTTTAACTCTCATCTTCAGCGCTGAGACGCCGACGCCAGTTAGCTCCGACATCTCCTCGTACCCCAACTCTTCAACGTGCTTGAGAAGGAACGCTTCGCGTTGATCATCATCGAGCAGCTTGAGTGCACGCTCGATCTCTTCACGCCACGCGTCCCGCTCTGCCGGGTGCTCCTCCGACGCATCCGTGAGCGCGATTTCATCGCGCACGAACGTTCGGTCCCTGCGACCCCGCCGCGCACCCGCCGTTCGACAACGATTCGCGAGGATGCGGAAGAACCACGAGCCGAACTTGGCCGGATCTTCACACGTCTCGAGCGATCTGAAGGCGCGGACAAAAGCGTCCTGCAATGCTTCTTCTGCGTCTTCCCGGTTCCCGAGCATTCGTACCGCATAGCGGCCGAACTGGGTCCGGTATCGCGCCACGATGACCCCGAATGCTGAGCTATCTCCAGCCCGGACATTCGCGATTACCACGGCATCATCGTCGCCTTGTAGTGGTAGACCCTGCAATTCAGCCATCCGTCAACCGATTGGGCTACAAAAAATGGGGGTGGAAAGTGCGCTTGGGCAGGGTCTGATGGTCGTAAGTTATTAGGAAATTTACGCTTACGCTTGTGTGAGCCGCGTCACAACACGTCTAGCCCGAAAACGCTTTTGTGCCTGCGTAAAACCGGTCTCCGCGACGGGCCATAGCGACCAGAAGCTCGGCTGGGGCGAAGCGGGGCGTGAACCGACCATGCAATTCCTCCAACTCTCTGACGACTCTATCCGCTCCCAGGGCATCGATATAACGAAACGGCCCGCCGCGAAATGGCGGAAAGCCAATTCCAAAGACAGCTCCGACATCCCCGTCGCGCGGTGAGCGGATGATCCCTTCTTCCAGGCAACGCACGGCCTCGTTCACCATCGCGAGCACGCAGCGCGACTCGATCTCGGCGAGAGACACGTCGGGCCGAACAACACCCGACGAGTAGAGGCGATACACCGACTCGTCGACGCCACCCTTCTTCCCTTCAGCATCGTACAAATAGAAGCCGCTCTTTCCTTTGCGGCCGAGTCTGCCCGCTTCGACGACTTTACGCAGCGAGTGGGCCGGCGCCATGCGCTCGCCGAAGGCTTCGTAGAAGACGGCGCCCGACTTGCCAGCAATGTCGAGGCCCACTTCATCGAGCAGTGTAATGGGGCCGACCGGGAAGCCGAACCTAACGAGCGCCTCGTCGATCGTCGCGATCGGTGCGCCGGAGTCGAGCAGGCGACCGGCCTCGACGATATACGGCGAGAGGATGCGGTTGACGTAGAATCCCGGAGCATCGTTGACGACGATCACGGTCTTGCCTAACGCACGACCATAATGCACCGCGCTCGTGACAACCTGCGGCTCGCTCATAGGGGTCACGATGACCTCCAGGAGCGGCATGCGCTGCACGGGAGAGAAAAAATGCATCCCGAGAACCCGAGACGGGCGGACCGATGCGGCGGCGATCTGTCTTATGGGGATTGTAGACGTATTAGTCGCGAATATCGCATGCGCTGGGAGGACCTGTTCACACTCTCGCAGCACTTGTTGCTTGACCACCAGGTCTTCGAAGACAGCCTCGATCACGAGGTCCGCATCGCCGAAGCCCGAATAGTCGATCGTCCCGCCCACGAGCGAGAGGTAGTCCTCGAACTGTTGCCGAGTGATCTGCTTCTTCGTTAGGCGCTCGCTCAGCACGTGCCGGATGCTGGCGAGGCCCTTGCCGACGCGGGCGTGATCCGCGTCCTTCAAGCGCACGATCGTTCCATGCTGCACAGTCAGGGCGGCGATCCCCGCCCCCATGAAGCCGGCGCCGAGCACGGCGACCTTCTCTACCTGCAGTGGTGGAGGGGCTGGCGGTGGCACGCCAGCGTCCTTCTTGAGCGACGTTGTCGCGAAGAAGAGAAAAATGAGCTCACGGGCAACCGCGCCGGTCGCGAGCTCGCCGAAGAGCCGCGCCTCCTCCTCGTAGCCGCGTTCGCGCCCTAACGAGTAACCCGCTTCCACTGCACCGATCGCCGCGAGCGGCGCGGGGTAATGGCCTTTCGTTTTGGCGAGCGTCTTCTCGCGCGCCTGCTTGAGCACGATCGAGCGGCCGATTGGATTGTGGTCCAAAACGAGGTCGGTCGCCGTGCGTTTTCGCGGTCTCGGTTTTCTCGAGAGCTTGCCTTCCGCCAGCGCCTTGGCACGCTGGATGGCGATGTTGAGCAGAATCGCGGGGTGCACCACTTCATGCACGAGTCCGATCTGCCCCGCTTTGCGCGCGCGCACATTACGACTCGTGAGGATCATGTCCAGCGCGTTGCGCACACCGACAGCGCGCGGCAATCGTTGCGTCCCGCCGGCGCCGGGAATCAATCCGAGCTGCACCTCGGGGAGACCGAGCACCGTCTTGAGATCGTCGCTGGCAATGCGGTACGCACAGGCGAGCGCGGCCTCGAGCCCGCCGCCAAGACAGGCACCATGAATCGCGACGACGACCGGAGTGCGCAGGCGTTCCAGACGATCGAGCAACGCGTGACCCTCGCGGCTGGCCCGCATCGCGTCGTTAGGCGTGCGCCACTCGAGAAACTCCTCGATGTCCGCGCCGGCAACGAAATTGTCCGGCTTCCCCGAGCGCCAGACCACAGCCTTGATCGATGTATCGCGTTCGAGCTCGTCGAACAGCGCGGCGAATTCTGCGCGCACACCGCGCGTGATCTTGTTGATCGGCTCGCCGACCAGATCGAAGGAGATGATCGCGATGTCGTCGCGACGCTCGAGGCTCAGTGCGGACGAGGTCTGAGCTCTGAAATCTGAGGTCAGAGTCATCGTCGCTCGACCACCATGGCGAAGCCCATCCCGCCGGCTGCGCATACTGTCATCAACCCGAATTGCCCGCCGCGGCGACGCAGCTCGTTGAGCAACGTGGTCGTTATGCGCGCTCCCGTCGCACCAAAGGGGTGACCGAGAGCAATCGACCCGCCCATGACATTGAGCCTGGCCCGATCGACAGTCCCGACTGGCGTGGAGAACCCCGCGCGCGCCGCCCACTCCGGCGACTCTAATCCGCGCAGATTGGAGAGCACCTGCGCCGCGAACGCCTCGTGCATCTCGACAAGGTCGATGTCTGGCAGCGCCAGGCCAGCGCGCTGCAAGGCGACCGGCGCGGCCAATACGGGCGCCTGAAGCAGCTGCTCCCCCGGATCCAGCGCCGCGTACGCGTATGAACGGATATACCCGAGCGGCTCGTAGCCTAACGCCTCGGCGCGCTCAGCGGACATCAGCAGCACCGCCGCCGCTCCGTCGGTGAGCGGCGAGCTGTTACCCGCCGTGACGCTGCCGTATCGGCGATCGAAGACCGGCTTGAGCGCTTTGAGCTGCTCCAGCGTCGTGTCAGTGCGCACGCCGTTGTCGACAGTCGCCACCGTCTCGTACTTGGGAGGAATCCAGACGGGCGCCATCTCCGCCGTTAGGCGACCGTCGGCCGTGCCAGCCGCCGCGAGGCGATGCGATCGCAGCGCGAACTCGTCTTGCTCCTCGCGCGAGATGCCGTTGATCTTGGCCATCTTTTCGGCCGACTCACCCATCGTCTCGCCAGTCGATGGCTCCGCGATGGCCGGCGTGATGGGAATGAGATCGCGCGGCCGGATCTGCCCGAGCGCCTTGATGCGGCCACCTAACGACTTGGCCCGGGATGCGCCCATCAGCGCTTCGGCGAAGCGCGCCGAGTGCAGGATGGGGACCATCGAGAGCGACTCCGCGCCACCGGCGATCATCACGTGGGTGTGGCCTAACGCGATCTGATCGGCAGCGTCGGTGATCGCCTGGTTCGCCGAGGCGCAAGCGCGACTGACGCTGAACGCTTGTACGCCTTTGGGAAAGTGCGGCAGGAGAGACACTTCGCGCGCGATGTTCGGCGCGAGAACAGACGGAACCACAGTTCCGAACACGACGCCGTCGATGGTGCTCGTATCCAGCTCGCTGCGCTGGACGAGCTCGGCGACGCAGGAGCGCGCCAGCTCGACAGCGGTCATGCGTCGATACAGCGTCCCCGATTTGCTGAAGGGAGTGCGAACGCCGGCGACGATTGCTACGCGGCGACCATTGGAGTTGCCCAGCATGCCTTGAAGCTAGTTCCTAGAAGGTCGGAGATCGGAGGCCTGAGGTCGCAGGAGAAGCGTACCCCCACGACCTCCGACCTCAAACCTCCGACCTTATCCCGTGAACTGAAGCACACACTCGTAGCCCCGCTTCATCTTCTATTTCTCCCTCGCGATACTCGACGATCGTGAGCGGTGACACCAACCTGCGCAACTCGCCTGGCTGCAGCAGATAAGAAGCGCTGTATGGACCACGCGCGAGACCAGCCGCGACTAACATGATGTGCTCAGTCGTATACGTTTCGTACAACAATCGGCCACCTCTCTTGAGTAGCCCGATGAACGCTGGGATGAGATCACGATCCAGAAAGTTCGTTACCACAACGGCGTCGAACGTCTCCTCGCGCAGCGGTAGAGCGCTCATGTCAGCGACGACTCCGATGATGGAGCGCGATTTTCTCACCGCCTCTCTGACCGCCGGCTCGGCGAAATCGAGTAACACGACGCGGTGTCCCAGCTCCGTCAGCGTAGCGGCGTGACGCCCCATCCCGCCAGGGATATCGCACACGAGCGAGCTGCGCGGCAGCGCGCGACCTTGCTCGACGATCCAGCGCGATGGCCCCCTCGGATCGCGGCGCCTCGCCGCATAACGAGCGCTCCAATCCGCGCGTGAGTTCGGCTCAGGTTGAGAGCTCACGCGTCTGGTTCCCCGCGCCGTGGCGCGCGTCCGCGTGGGCGCGCGCTGCAGAACAGCCATTCGATCTGATCGTCGTTGGCGGTGGCATCACCGGCGCCGGCGTGGCCCGCGACGCCGCGCTGCGCGGCATGCGAGTCGCTCTCTTCGACCGCGGCGATTTCGGCAATGGAACTTCCAGCCGATCGTCGCGCCTGGTGCACGGTGGCGTGCGCTATCTGGAGCATGGGCATCTGCATCTCGTGCTCGAGTCGAGCCGCGAAAGGCGACGGCTGCTGCGCATCGCCCCGCATCTCGTTAGGCCTCTCGCCTTCACGTGGCCGGTGTATGCCGGCGCGCGCATCCCGCTATGGAAAGTGAAGGCCGGCCTGACGCTCTACGACGCGCTGGCCTTCTTTCGCAATGTGGCGCCGCATCGGCGTCTCGCGCCAGAAGAAGTGCTGCGCGACGAGCCGCACCTCCTGCGCGATCGATTGCGGGGCGGTGCGCGCTACTACGACGCGGCCGCTGACGACGCACGGCTGGTGCTGGCCAACGTGATCGCCGCTAGCGAGCAGGGAGCCGTGACGCTCAACTACGCGACCGTCGAGCGAGTCGGCGCGAACGGCGACGCGGAACGTACATGGCGCGTCGAGGTGCGCGACGTCGTTACAGGCACGCTGCTCGAAGTTCGCGCGCGCACGGTCGTCTTTGCGCTCGGTCCATGGAGCGACGATGTCGCGCAGATCATCGGACGCGAGGCGCCGGCGACGCGCGTGCTCGGCTCGATCGGCGCGCACATCGCCGTGGATCGGCGTCACGTGAACAATGCCGGCGCGCTCACGCTTCTTGCGCCGGTCGACGGCCGCGTCTTCTTCGTGTTGCCGGCAGAAGACCTAACGATTGTCACGACCACGGAGACCCAGGCGCGGCACCCCCCCGAGGATACGCGCGCGGCGCGAGCCGACGTCCAGTATCTGCTGCGGGCCGTGAATCACTACTTCCCTGCGGCGAACCTGGGTTACGAGGATGTCGTCGCGGCGTGGGCAGGCGTGCGCCCACTGGTCGCGCGAGCCGTGTCGCCTAACGGGGCGCGGGCCCTCACGTCGGCGTCGCGTGAACACGCGATTGTCGAAGCGGAGCCGCGACTGCTCGTCGTGACAGGCGGAAAGCTCACGACCTATCGCGCCATGGCCGAAGAAGTCGTCGACCGCGTCGTCAAAGGGCTGCAGGCGCGCTTTCGTGGCGCTGTGACGCATCGCGTGCCGTTGCCAGGCGGTGAGCTGGCCGATCTACGCGTCGCGATCGAGGCTGTCTGCCGAGTAGTTGGAGATCAGCCCTTTGCCGAGAGTCTCGTGCACGCATATGGCTCGCGCTGGCCAACTGTCACTGCGCGCGTGCGCGCGGAAGGTCCGGACGAGGGATATCTGGCTACGCGCGCGCCCTATCTTGTCGGCGAGGCGCTTTACAGCGTCGAGAACGAGCTGGCGATGACGCTCGCCGATGTACTCATCCGCCGCATACGCGTCGCATTCGAGCTGCGTGACCACGGCCTTGAAATAGCGACGCATTTGGCCAGCGCGTTGGCAGCGCGTTTCGGTTGGAGCTCAACGGATGTCGCGGCTGCCGTCGACGACTATCAGGCGGCGGTCGCGCGGCAATTCGCAATCGACCAGCGCTAGCGCGCGGTCTTGAGCATCCCTCGCGTCCAGAGCATAACGACCCCAGAATTCTCGCCTAACGTTATTTGTGCGCTGCGCGCCGAGATTACGGCGACGGCCTCCAGATCCGCCGCAGGAATATCCGTGTTCGTCTGCATCGGCTGCCCGTTCAGGTAGACGCGCGCGCAATCGCCGCCGTAGATCTGGTAGCACACGCGGCCCGTCCCGAGTCCAAGCACACGTAGATACGGCGGCCCCTTCTGCATAACGATGTCAGACGCGGAACGAGAGCTCGCTCGGATTTCGTCGATCGCCTCGGGAAGGATGAGCGACCGCGGCGACAGACTCGAGATCGTCACGCCGAGAACTCGAAACACCTCGCGGCCTATTACGACACTGACACCCTGAAGAAGACGGGCGGGCGTGACGTAGAGCGTGTCGCGGCGAACGGCTCCGCTCTCGAGAAAAATCGCGTCGCTGTCCTCGGCTGGAGATCCCTCGCGACGTACCTGGATGAAGTACTTGCCAGCTTCTTTTGCGCGGAGCGTGAAGCTGCCGTCGACGCCAGTGCGCGTCGAATCAAGCTCCTCTCTTTTACGGCTTAGCAGCGAGATGCGAACGTCCGCGACGGGCTGCTTTGTCTCGCGATCAAGCGCGACGGCGCGCAGCTCCTGCGACGCTGCCTCGCTGCCAACGATGGACATCGCCAGCGCGAACACAGTCATGCTGCCGATTCGCCGCATAAGTCCTCCCATGACCGTGTGACGCGGTGCCTGAGCTATCTGCCACGATATGACGAGTGATCTACTTGAACAACGTCAGCTGCGCAGACGTTCCCTTTCAAGTACGTGGCTTCTGTAGGTCACTCATCACGTCGTGTTTGGGTCTTTAGCGAACTATGACTGTTCCGACCATTCCAGCGTGAAGCGTGCAGTCATACGGGAAATTCCCGGCCGTTCCGAATGTGCGGCTAACGCTCGCATTTGTCGTATTTGGAATATTTGCCGGCGCACCGCTGCCGCCCGAGAAGGTCACGTTATGCTCCACAGCGGCGAAGCTCCACGTCACAGTACCGCCTCGCGAGACGCCAACGACCTGAGGCTGAAAAGTGTTGGACGCTGAGCCGGCTGCGACCGTCGCCGTGGCTCCTAGCGTTCCGGTTACGATCACCTGCACACTCGCCGTTTTCGTGACGCCGCCGAACGTGAGCGAGATGTCAATTGTTGTCGTTCCAGCAGCAACGGCAAACACCACTCCCTGCGCCGTTACTTCCGCAACCGTGGCTGATCTCGTGGTGAATGACGGAGTACCGGCGTTAGTGATCGTCCCACCCGACGTATTTAGAGCCGTGACAGTAATCGTTGACGACTGGCCGGCGGTGAGGCTCAGACTCGTCACCGACGGGCGGATTTCACTGAGTGTCTGTTGCCCACCCGGATTGGTCGTTCCTCCGTCGTCGCCACCACCACCGCCACATGCGGCGGCTACTGCGAGTAATCCCGCACCGAGTACACGGAGAAATTGCATTGTCTTGTCCTCGCGGCTGGCTTGATGATGTATGCGCGTGCGGCTAAACCCCGCGAACGCCCGACTGTTAACTCATCAACTTTGCTGGCGCTTCGCGCCCCTCGCAATGGCCGGTACCACTCCAGCCTATCAGGGATCCCTGGCGGGATCAGCCGTTATCGCGAGAACGGATGAACAGCCTAACGAGCTAGTTCGCCGTTCGATGCGGCGTGAATGGTGACAAGCTCGACCACGCGCATGCGTCGCGTGCGTGCGGGAAGCTTCAGTATCACCTGCTCTCCAACTGCCTTGCCCGCGAGAGCGCGTCCGATTGGCGACGCCATCGTAACGTTTCCGTCCTCGAGGTCATCCTCGCCAAACACGAGCTTGTATGTCTCGAGAGCCTGCGTCTCCTGGCATTCGACGACGACCCTTGAGCCGAGTCCAACACGATCCGTAGGAATCTGCGCGAGATCGATCTGAGACAGCTTGCTGAGTCGCTGCCGAAGTTGGCCGAGTCGCGCCTGCACGAACTGCTGACGTTCGAGCGCTGCCTTGTATTCGCTGTTCTCTCGCAAGTCGCCTAACTCGACAGCTTTTCGAATTTCAGCTGGAAGGACGACGTTGAGCTCGTGTTGCAGCTTCTCCACCTCCTGCCCGAGCTTCTGCTTCAGCGCTTCGATCATGTCTCTGAGCTTTGGAGGGAGGGACTAGAGTATCGGGGAAAAGTGAGCGCCCGACCTGAAGCAGCCGGGCGCTCGGACTGGCAAATAAGGTAACGAGCTACGGACCCGAGGGGCAACGACTTGGCCTGGCGTTCACGCGCACTGAGTCTACTGTCCGGTTAGGCTTCACCATGCTTCGCACGGAAAGCCACGACGACGTAACTCGTCTCGAGCTGTCGAGTTGGATCGGCCGGCGACTGGGCTATACGGTCAGCGCTTACGTGGTCGGCGGAGTGCTGATCGACACGGGCTTCCCGCGCATGGCGAGCGACTTGGCCGCTTGGGTCGCTGCCCGTCGCCAGGAAGTCTCTGGCGGGATCGTCACGCATTGGCACGAGGACCACTCCGGTGGCGTTTCGGCCTTGGCCGCGCTGGGTCTTCCCCTGGCGATTCATCCTGAGACCGCACGACGCGTTCGCGAAGCCCCGCCGCTCGAGCTGTATCGCCTTCTGACGTGGGGTTCGTTCCCGACATCACCCAGTTCGCTGGTTCCCTTCACCCCGAGTGGTGTTGAGGTGATCCCGATGCCCGGACACTCGCCGGAGCACCACGTGGTGTGGGCGCCCGATTCAGGCACTCTCTTCGCCGGCGATCTCTTTCTGGGCGTCAAGGTGCGCATCGCACACTACGACGAGGACTTTCGCGAGCTGCTGGCGTCGCTCAGAAAGTGTGCTGCCATGCGGCCGGCGCGGATGTTCTGTGGCCATCGCGGGCTCGTGCCTAACGCGGCAGCCACGCTGACGGCGAAGGCGGACTGGCTGGAAGAAATGATCGAGACGATCGGGCAGCGTGCCGCGCAAGGTTGGAGCGACGCACGCATCGTACGCGACGTCATGGGCGGCGAGGAGCTCACCGGCCGAGTGTCGCGAGGCCACTACTCCCGCGCCACGTTCGTGCGTGCCGCGCGACGCGCCGCTGCCTAACTGTTCTTCTGCGCGCGACGGTACGCCGCCAGGAGTCGCTTCATGTTCGCCTCGCGCTTGAGAAACAGCCGCTTGAGCGGGCGTTTCTTGTGGCGCGCCAACGCGTATGCCGTGAGAAGCGGTGCCGCGATCGTGGAATCGGCGTAGCAGACGACGGCGTCAGGTAGACGATCCGGATCGATCTTGCCCCAGCTTACGGCTTCGGCCGGCGTGGCGCCGGAGAGACCGCCGGTGTCGGGACGCGCGTCCGTCAGCTGCAAGAAATAATCGTGGCCCTTTTCATCGATGCCTAACACTTCCTGAATCTGCGGCTCCGTCTGCAGCGCGAAGTTCTTGGGACTGCCGCCACCCCAGATCATCACGGCGCTCTTACCGCCGCCCTGCTTTGCAGCGTACACGATCGACGCCGTTTCGTTGACGTCCGCATTTGGGTCGATCGTGCACTTGTTCCCGTCGAGCGCCAACGCCGCGACGTTCATACCGATGGAGGAATCGCCCGGCGACGATGTGTATATCGGCACGCCGCAGCGGTGTGCCGCGGAGAGCAGCGACTTGTTGCCTATGCCTAACGCGTTCTCCCGCCCCGCGACGTATTTGCCGCAGAGATAGTGGAACTCCCCGCTGGACATCGACCGCTGGAATTCCTTTCCTTCGATGATCTTGCGGAAGAACGCATCTGTCGAGAGCAGGACGTCGTAGTCGAAGAAGATGTCATAGATGCGGACGACTCCCTCCTCGCGCAGCACGACGTCCGACGCCTGCGAGTTCCCGCGATGCATCGTGAGACCGAGCCCGAAGTGCGTGTCGTGATACAGGTTGGCGCCGGTCGAGATGATCCAGTCGACGAAACCCGCCTGCATGAGCGGGATGATCGCCGACATGCCGAGTCCGGCGGGCGTCAGCGCCCCTGTCAGCGTTAGGCCGACCGTCACGTCGCGCTCCAGCATCTTCTCGCTGAAGAGCCGGCTGGCTTCGCGCAGACGTCCCGCGTTGTACGCGAGGAAGGCGTTGTCGATTAGCTCCGCAACCGTTTCGCGCCCCGAGATCTGCTCGGGCTCGATGCGCGGACCGCGCAGAAATACGCTCTTCTCACCTGCGACGTGTGCGACGCCCTTGGCTTCGCGTACTTCCGCGGCGTGTTTTTGGGCCGCTTTGGGGCCGGCCGGTGACGCTCGTCTTGCGCCGTGACGCGACGCCTTGAAGCCGCCGCGCTCCCTGCCAACCCGCTCGTTAGGCTTGGCCATCAAATCTTCTCCGTCGTCGTATGCGGCTGGCTGCGCTGCTGCGAGGCGTACGCCGCCAGAATCGACTGCACCGCCTCTTCCGGATCGTCGGTGAGCAACATGAGGTCCATGTCGCCTGGCGAGATCTTCCGTTCACCCAGCACCTTCGTCTGCAGCCACCTAACGAGACCGGCCCAGTAGTAGCGCCCGAACAGCACGACGGGGAACTGATAGATCTTCCCCGTCTGGATGAGCGTGAGCGCTTCGAACAGCTCGTCGAGCGTGCCGAAACCGCCCGGAAAAATGACGAACGCCGCGGAGTACTTCACGAACATCGTCTTGCGCACGAAGAAGTAGCGAAACTCGATCAGCCGATCGAGATACGGATTTGCCCCCTGCTCGAACGGGAGCTCGATGTTGCACCCGATCGAGAGCGCGCCGCCTTCGCGCGCGCCGCAGTTGGCGGCTTCCATGATTCCCGGGCCAGCGCCCGTTATGATCGCGAACCCCTTCTCGCCGAGCAGCCGTGCCGTCTCGCGCGCCTTCGCGTACATCGGATCGTCAGGCCCGGTCCGGGCCGAACCGAAGAGTGCGACCGCCTTGGTGACGTCCGCGAGCGTATCGAATCCCTCGACGATCTCGCTCATCATCCGCATCAATCGCCACGGATCGGTCCGTGTAAAATCAGCACCGTTACCGGGATCCGTCTGCAGAAGCTTGGCGTCTTCCGTGAGGATGAAGTCGTCGCGGATCGACGTGTCGATCTTGCGTTGCCCGCTCGTGCGAACGTCGGACGCTCGCGACGGCGGCGTACGGCCGGCGCTCAGGTGTCCTTCTTCCGTTCGCTCGCGCAGAAACGCCAGAGCCTCCTGCTCCGCGCTGCGCAGTACTTCGGTGGTCGCGGGTGTGCCGCGTGCTGTGCGAGCCGAACGTCTTCTCTTTCGGATTGCCATGCGAGCGCTCAACTTGAGATTCGTGTCGCCGTGCTGGACAAAGGGGTTGAGTCTACTGACCGCATGGCGCGCCACGCTAGCGATTCCCCCATGTCCACGTCTTCTGTAGCGCTGACAACCCAGCAGTCGCGCGCCACGTCATCGGCGCGAACCGCTGGAGTGGCCAAGGCACTGAGCTCGGTTGTTGTACTTGTCGCCGACGGCTTGCGGCACGACGATCTGACCGGCGCGATCTCGCGCGGCGACGTGCCGACGCTGGCGCAGCTTCGCAGCGAAGGCGGTCTGCACTGCATTACGACGGCATTTCCGTCAGTGACCGGAGTGGCGTATACGCCATTTCTCGTCGGCCGCCATCCCGGGAGCGTCGGAATCCCAGGTCTGCGCTGGTACGATCGCAGTCGCCGCATCAGCCGACTGCGCGGGCATTCGCGCAGCTACGTGGGCATCGAATTCCGCGAAGTCGATCGCGACCTGGACGCCACGCAGCCGACGATGTTCGAGCTGGCGCGGCCCTCGTTAGGCGCGCTCAGCGTCATCGCGCGTGGTCTGCCGCGCAACGCGCGTATCGGTGGCAGCGTCGGATTCGCCGCGCGAGCAGGGTGGACGCACTTCCGCGGTGATGTGGAAGGATGGCTCTCCATCGACCGCGACATCGCCGACCGTGCCATCGAACGAATCGCGCGCGAGCGTCCGCGCTACGCGTTCGTCGCGCTCACCGGTATCGACAAAACCTCGCACGCGGCCGGCTGCGATGCTCCAGCGGTTTTGAAAGCGCTGCAGACCGTGGACGCGACAGCACGCCGGATTCGTGAGGACGCCGAGCGCGACGGGCGCTGGGAAGGGATGCACATCTGGATCGTGAGCGATCACGGCCATTCGCCTGTCGGCGCGCACGACGACATCGCGGCTTTGCTGCGCTCGCTCGGCTGGCCCGTCCTCGCGCACCCGTGGACGTTCAGCCCTCGGCGACGCGCATCCGCTAAGGTAGCCGTGATGGTGAGCGGAAACGCGATGGCGCATCTGTATCTCGATCTCGCGCGTCGCGATCGCGCCTTTTGGCCGGCGTTGTCGTCGCAATGGAGCGCACTTGTCGACGCGCTGCTGGAGCGCCGCTCGATCGATCTCGTGTTGTTGCCGCACGGCGATGGGAAGGTCGCGATCCACTCGCGAGAGCGCGGCAGCGCCATCATCGAATCGGTAGGTAAGTGGCATTCGTATCGACCGCAGTCGGGCGATCCGCTCGGCCTTGGGGACCTGGCCGAGCATGGCGTGACCGAAGAAGAAGCGCACGAGATCACGCTGCACAGCGACTATCCCGACGCGCTTGTGCAGACCGCACGCATCGCCGCTTGCGCTCGCTCCGGCGACGTCGTGCTCTCGGCGGCGCGAGGTTGGGATTTCCGCGGACGCTATGAGCCGATCCCGCACATCTCGTCGCACGGTGCGTTGCACCGGGATCATATGCTCGTGCCGCTACTCGTCAATCGCGTGACAAGCAGCATCCCACGCCGCACGGTGGATTTGATGCCGAGCGCTCTCGATGCGTTAGGCATCGTCTGTCCACCAGAGGTCGAGGGTACGTCTTTCCTTTCTATCCCCTAACCCCTATCCCCTAGCCTTGGAGCTCGTATGACTCTCCGCACAATCGTTGCCGTTGCCGCGATCGGATCTCTGGGCGCGTGTGCCAGCGGCGGTTCGAAGCCTCCAGCGGCCGCTCCATCGACAACTGCGGCCTCGAGCACCACGACCGCGCCGAAACGCGGGAGCGCCAATCTCATCACGCAATCCGAGATCGAGTCCACGTCCCTTGAAATGCTGTACGATGTGATCGAGCGTCTGCGCCCTAACATGATGCGCACTCGTGGTCAGATGGGTCGCTTGAGCGGGGGCGCTGGAATGAGCACGATCAAGGTGTATCTCAACGGTACGCTGATCGGCGACACCTCGACGCTGCGCAGTATTCAGTCATCCAGCGTCAAGCAGGTGGAGTACCTCAGCTCTTCGGACGCGACGACGCGGTTTGGGACGGGGAACGACGCCGGCGCGATCCTTGTTACTTCTAAGTAGGTCTGAGGTCAGCGGTCTGAGGTCTGAGGTCAGACGTCAAAGAAGACCTAACGAGCGTCGCCGGGACCACGCGCTAGGAGGTTCGTCATGACTCTGCGTTCACTCGTCAGCGCACTGATGGTCGCAAGCAGTGTCGCCGCGTGCGCTCGTAGCGCCTCGACGACGACAGCGAGCGTTCCAGGGCCGCGCGGCAGCACGTACGTCCTCACTGAGTCTGAGATCGTTTCCGCCAGACTGCCGTCGATTTACGACGTCATTCAGCAGCTTCGTCCCAACATGTTGCGCGGCCGCGGACCTAACGAGCAGGTCACGGGCGCGAGCCCTGCCGAAGCCGGCGCCGCCGGGAGAACCATCAATGTGTATCTCGACGGCAAATGGCTCGGCGATCCGTCGAGACTACAATCGGTTCCAGCGTCGGCCATCAAGTCAGTGCAGTTCCTCAACTCGACCGATGCGAAGAGCCGATTTGGGTCGGGACATGATGCTGGAGCAATCCTCGTCACATCAAAACACTGACAGCTTAGAACCGATTTCTGGCGTCTGAAAGCTTTAGTTTCGGTCTAAGCACTAAAGTTTTCAGCTGCCAGATACCGGTCTGAAGTTGTCGCTAACAGCGTCGTTAGGGTACTACCTGGGTTTTCGGCTCGATCCGAACGATCCACAACCCGTTGTACATGTCGTTGACATAGGCGAGGCCGTCTTTCACGACGACGCCCCACGCCATCGCCGCGTTCTGCACGCGACCATCCATGTCGGCCGTATTGATGTGACCGATCTCGCGCGCCTGCGCCCTCAGATCGCCGCGTAGCTCGCCGGAAATATCGAAGGCCCTGAAGCCGGCGTTGTACGCGCCCATGTACAGCGTGTCTCCGGCGACCCACACGTTATGCACGCCGCCAAATTCAGGCTCATAGAACGCGACCGATCGCGGTTTCTCGAGGTTGCTGACGTCGATCACCTGCAGGCGGCCATACGCGCGACCGGCGCTCGCGTCCTTCGCCCCCTGCACGCCGCGCGCCGGGAAGACTTCATCGGCGATGAAGACATAATTCTTGTGGCGCCACGCCGTGTGCGTGCCGCGAATGAATCCTGGCCCAGCCGACTGCTCCACGTCCTTGTATAGTGCGTTGAGATCGTACTTGTACTGCGAGACGAGCTGCGGGCTGCTCGGGCTTCCGCCTTTGATTCCGTTGCCGACGTCGAGGACGACGAGGCCATCGTTCCACCACGATCCATAGAGCAAGCCGTTTTGCACATCGATGTCGTGCAGTGTGCGTCCGACATCGCCGAATGCTTTCGGCGTGCGCCACTGCGCGACTTCTTTTGGCTGCGCCGGGTTGTCCAGGTTGAGCACGTGCAGAGCGCCCGTGCCGTCATTCGTTATGTACGCGTGCGTTCCGTACTTCGGATCTTTATAGATGAAAGCCGAGTGCACGCCCGAGGTCACGCCGTCGGTGAACTCGGAGATCACTTTTGGGTGTGCGGGATCTTCGATCGACGCGATGACGAGACCGTTCTTGCGGTCCGATGCGCCCTCGCGCGTGAAGATGATGAACTTGCCGTCCGGATCCGACATCACGTCGTTCACTCGGCGCGTGTTGAGGATCAGCGAGTCGGTGACGGACGGCTTGGCCGGGTTGCTGATGTCGAGGGCGTAGAGCACGTCGCCGCCGCCGCCGCTGCCGAGGTACGCGTTCTTGCCGTTAGGGTGCACCCAGACTTCTTCGGTGGAGAAGCGTGTGCGCGGCAGCCGTCCGACGACCGTGAGGGGCCGGCGCACTTCGCGGTCGGCGAGGTGCACGACGGCCTGCGCCGTGCGGCTGCCTAACGAGGCTGTCACCACATAGTCGCCGACTTCATAGCCGACGAAGGCGCCGTCCTGCTCGATCGCGCCTTGGCCGGGCGAGAACGACCAGTTCACGGAGAGACCCTCGATCGCGGCGCCGGCGCTGTTCTTGGCGACTGTCTTGAAGCGGATCACATCGCCTTGCCGCGCATCGATGCGCGGGGGCGTGATCTGGAACGTCGCCACGCTCGCCGGCACGACCTGCACGTTGACGGAACCGTTGGCGGCACCGCTCGTCGCCGTAAGCGTCGCGCGGCCGGCCGCGACAGCGGTCGCCATGCCATCGTTGTCGATGCGAACCACGTTAGGCGCTGACGAGCGCCACGTCACCGCGTCACCCGTGCGTACGTCGCCGGTCTTTGACTTGACCGTCGCGCCGAACCGGATCCGCTGACCGACGGCGAGCTTCGCGCTGCTCGGGTCCGGCTCCACGATCGCGGCAGGGCCGGCGACGATCTTGACCTCGACGCGTTGCGCGATCGGACGTTGGCCCGGAATCACGGCCGACATCGCGACTGGCACGACGCCAGTGACGCCGCCGATAACGAGACCCGTACTGTCGACGAGCGCCTCGAATCGTGCGCCCTGTTGCAGGAAGCGCACTTTGACGCCGTCGACAGTCTTTCCCGACGCGTCGACGACATGTGCGTTGAGCCGAATCGTATCGCCGGCTGTGACGACCGGATTCGCCGGCGTCACGACGATGCGCGCAGCCGCAGGTTCCTGCGCCGCAACCGGCGCGGCGATCAGTAGAACACAAAAGACCCGTTTCATGTATGTCTCGTTAGGTGATGGTCGCTTACGGAACTACGTTTGTCTTTGGCTGGATTCGGATCACCCACAGCCCGTTCTGATTGTCGTTCACGTACGCCAGGCCGTCGCGCACGATGACGCCCCAGACGCGCGCTGCATTCTGCACCTTGCCGTCCATGTCGGCCGTGTTGACGTGGCCGATCTCGCGCCCCTGGGCACGCAGATCGCCGCGCAAATCGCCGGACACGTCGAACGCGCGGAAGCCAGCTTCGTACGCACCGATGTAGAGCGTATCGCCCGCGACCCACACGTTATGCACGCCGCCGTACTCGGGCTCGTACCACGCGACGGAGCGCGGATGCTCCAGGTCGCTCACATCTATCACCTGCAACCGACCATAAGCGCGCGATGCGGCTGCGTCCTTAGCCCCTTGTACTTCGCGCGCGGCGAAGACCTCGTCCGCGATAAACACAAAGTTCTTGTGCCGCCACGCCGTGTGCGTACCGCGAATGAATCCCGGCCCGCCGGTCTGTTCTACATCCTTGTATAGCGCGTTCAGGTCGTATTTGAACTGCGACACGAGCTGCGGTTTGCTTGGGCTCCCGCCTTTTAGCCCGTTGCCGACGTCGAGCACGACGAGGCCGTCGTTCCAGTAGCTCGCGTACAACAGCCCGTTCTGCACGTCGATGTCGTGCAATGAGCGACCGGCGTCGCCAAACGGCTTTGGCGTGCGCCACTGTGCGACTTCCTTCGGATGATACGGATCATTGATGTCGATGACGTGCAGCGCGCCCGTGCCATCATTCGTTAGGTACACGTGTGTGCCGTGCGTCGGCTGCGCGTACACGAATGCGGAGTGCACCCCGGCGGTGACGCCCTCCGTGAATTCCGAGATCGGCTTGGGGTGTGCCGGATCCTCCAGCGAACAGATCACAATGCCGTTCTTGCGATCGGCCGCGCCCTCGCGCGTGAAGACGAGGAACCTGCCGTCGGGCGTCGTCATGATGTCGTTCACGCGACGCGTATTCGCGACGATCGAATCGGTAACCGCCGGCTTCGCTGGATTGCTGATGTCGATGGCGTACATCACGTCGCCGCCGCGTCCCGAGCCCAGATAGGCATGTTTGCCGTCGGGATGGATCCACAGCTCTTCGGTACGAAAGCGTGTGCGCGGGAGCCGGCCGACGACTTCCATGGGTCTGCGCACGTCGCGATCGGCGAGCCTAACGAGCGCGGTCGCGCTGCGTCCGCCTTGCGTCGCCGTGACCAGGTATTCGCCTGGTTCATATCCGACGAATGCGCCGCGCTGGTCGATCATCCCTTGACCCGGTGAAAAACTCCAGCTCGTGCTCAGGCCGCGGATCTCGGCGCCTTGAGCGCCGCGCGCAACCGGACGGAACGTGATGACGTCACCTTGGCGCGCATCGATGCGCGCCGGCTCCAGTATGAGCGACGACACTCGCTGGGCGACCACCTCGACCGGGACACGAGCGGACGCATCGCCGGCGCGAGCCGTGAGCGTCGTGCGTCCAGCCGCATTTCCAGCGACGACCATGCCGTCCGCATCCACACGAGCCACGTTAGGCGCGGCGCTCGTCCACGTCACGCGCTCACCGGTACGCTCGTCGCCCGTGCGCGAGTAGATGCGCGCGTCGAGACGGAAACGCTGCCCTGTCGCCAGGCGCATCTCGTCCATCGACGGCACCACGCGCGCCGCCGGACCGGCTACCATGCGCACGGTGACCATCTCCACCTTCGGACGCGCGCCGCTCACAGTGGCCACGACGGCCACTGGCACATTACCCGTTGCTCCCGAGGTGACAAGACCTAACGAATCGACTTCCGCCTCGAATCCGCCACCCGCGGCGCGGAAGCGTACCACCGCGTTGGGTACCGGCTTCCCATCCGCGGCCAGTGCCTGCGCACTGAGACGCAGCGTGTCGCCGGCGTTCATGACCGGATTCGCCGGCGTCACCACCAGACGAGCAACCGGTGACGCAGGCAGCGACGCTGGCTGCTGCGTAGTCTGCAACGAAAACAACAAGAGAAACCTGATCATAAGGATTGCTCTGACCTCTGACCTCTGACCTCGTTAGGGTACCACTTGCGTCTTCGGCTCGAGTCGAACTATCCAGAGCCCCGAATTGAAATCGTTGATGTACGCGAGGTTGTTCTTCACGACCACGCCCCACGTCATCGCTACGTTAGGCACGAAGCCCTTGGCATCCGCGGGATTCACATGCGCGATCTCGCGCCCCTGCGCCCGCAGGTTGCCGCGCAGCTCCCCCGAAATATCGAACGCGCGGAAGCCGGCGTTGTACGCCCCCATGTACAGCGTGTCCCCCGTCACCCACACGTTATGCACCCCGCCGTATTCCGGCTCGTACCACGCCACCGACTTCGGATTCATGACGTCGCTGACGTCGATCACCTGCAGCCGGCCGTGCGCCTGCGACGGCTTCCCTTGAAATAGCGCGCCGATCGCGTCGAGGCCGAACACCTCATCGGCGATGAACACGTAGTTCCCATGCCGCCACGCTGTATGCGTGCCGCGGATGAAACCCTTCCCCCCCTCCAGCTCCACATCCTTATAGAGTTTGTCGAGATCGTACTTGTACTGCGACACGAGCTGAGGGTTTTTGGGACTACCGCCTTTGATCCCGTTGCCGACGTCGAGAATGATCAAGCCGTCGTTCCAGTAGCTGCCATATAACAGGCCATCCTGCACATCCACGTCGTGCAGCTGACGCCCCGCATCGCCGAACTTGCGCGGCGTGCGCCACGTCGAGACTTCCTTCGGTTCGCGTGGGTTGTTGATGTCGATGATGTGCAGCGCGCCGGTCGCGTCATTCGTTAGGTATACGTGCGTGCCGTGCACAGGCTGCGTGTACACGAACGCCGAGTGCACGCCCGACGTCACGCCTTGCGAGAAGTCGGCGATCTTCTTGGGATGCAGCGGATCTTCAACGGATGCGATCCCGATCCCGTTCACGCGGTTATCCGCTCCTTCTCGCGTGTACACGAGATACTTGCCGTCCGCGGTCGTCATGATGTCGTTCACGATGCGGAAGTTGTCGACGAGCGAGTCGACGATTATCGGACTCGCTGGATTCGACACGTCGATGGCGTAGAACCTGTCGCCTCCCAGATGCGTGCCGAGGTACGCGACTTTGCCGTTCGGGTGCACCCAGACTTCAGCCGTTGGGAATTTCGTGCGCACGACCTGCCCGACGACGGTCGCTTTGCGACGCACATCGCGCTCGCTCACATTGATCGTCGCCTCGCCGCTCGCGGTGCCGAAATCGGCGCGCACCGTATACGTCCCGGGCTCATAGGCGACGAAGGCACCCTCGGCGTCGATCTCTCCCTTCCCCGGCGCAAAGAGCCACAGCGGCGTTAGGCCATCGAGCGCTCGGCCCGCGCTATCGCGCACCTCGGTGCGGAAGCGGACAACGTCTCCCGTCCTCGCGCGTGCCGTCGCCGTCGTTAGGGTCACTCGGCTCGCGCGCCCAGGCAGCACCGTGATCTCCAACGTTCCGCGCGCGTTCCCGGCCGTGGCTGTTACCGTCGAGCGCCCCGCCGTGCCGGCGCTGATGATCCCGGCATCGTTCACGAAGATCACGTTAGGCGCCGAGCTGCGCCACTCGATGCGATCGTCGCGCTGATCGCCTGCGGCAGAAAAGACTTTGGCGTCCAGGCGCAGACGCTGGCCTGCCGCCATGCGCTTGGGCTGCGGTGAGATGGAGACGCGCGTCGCTGGACCCGCGACCATGCGTACCTCGATGCGCTGCACGATCGGCCGTGAACCCGCAATGATCGCGCTCGCGACAACCGGCAGCACACCGGCAGCGCCAGAGTTCACGAGTCCAGTGCTATCGACCGTCCCCTCGAACGATGGTCCGCCGATCTGAAAACGCACGCGGACGTTCGCCATCGGCTGACCCGTTGCGTCGACGACTTGGGCCCGCAGGCGCAGCGTATCGCCCGCGACGACAACGGGCTGGGCAGGTGTAATGACGACGCGCGGCTGCGCGGCCTGGAGCATCAGAGCCAGGGTCCACAGCATGTTCAATCACTCCACAAAAAGGATCCAGAAGATCACAACGTTGGGCCTTGGAGGCGAGCAACGTCAATCCACCAAACAGCTCAACTGCAAGCTTGGAGTCCGCAGTTCTATGTCATCGGCCGTGAGTTGAATGACTGATCCAGAACACGGATTACTCAAGCCTGCCGACTCCGAACTGCAGTTAATACGGCTGTCGTTCTCGCGTTAGGCAAACGCAGCTTATTCAGCCGCGGGAATCGGCGGGGTCACCGCCATCTCATCTATGTCACCGGTTCGAATCCGATAGACGCGTTCGACCGGAACGACAAAGATCTTGCCGTCCCCCACCTCTCCCGTGCGCGCCGAGTCGAGTATCGCCCGCACGGTGGGCTCCACGAAATGCTCGGACACACCGATCTCGAAGCGCACCTTCTCGCGAAGCTCCATCTTCACCGTTGTACCGCGATACGTCTCAACGGGTTCAGTCTCGCCGCCATGGCCGCGAACGCGAGAAACCGTGAATCCTCGCACTTCCGCCCGGAACAGTGCCTCGAGCACCTCGTTTGCCCGCTCTGGTCGCACGATTGCAACGATCAGCTTCATGCTGAGCTCTCCAGTACTGAGTGGAGGCTAGCGGCCGGTTCCTTCTCAGCCGTAGGCAGTACAAGGACCGTCCCTTCATCGTGCGAGTAGGCCTCCTCACCGTGCTCGGTGATGTCGAGTCCCGTCCGCTCCGCACGCGTTACGGTTCGCAGCGGAAGCGCCAGCGATACCGCTTTGATCAACACGAAAGTCAGCGCGCCACTGTACGCTGCCACCACGACGAGACCCAGCAGTTGGCGTCCTAGTTGGCCGACGTTCCCGGCCAGCGCCCCATCGGTTCCGCCCCAGGCCGCGCTTGCGAAGACGCCCGTGAGCAGCGCGCCAGTCGCACCGCCGACGCCGTGGGCGGCGACGACATCCAACGAATCGTCCAGCGCCGTCCGGGCACGATACAGAATCGCGAAATAGCTCGGCAGCGCCGCCAACGCTCCTATAACGATGGCGCTCGCAGGCGACACGAAGCCCGCGGCCGGAGTGATGGCGACGAGTCCAACGACGATCCCGGTTGCCGCGCCCACAGCAGTCGCTTTTCCGGTGCGCACGATGTCGAGGCCCATCCAAGCAACGAGCGTGGCCATCGGCGCGAGGAAGGTGTTGACGAACGCGAGGGCAGCTCCGGTGTTGGCACCGAGTGCACTTCCAGCATTGAAGCCGAACCATCCGAACCAGAGGAGCGCGGCTCCCAGAAGCACGTATGGCACGTTGTGCGGGAGGAGCGCTTGGCGGCCGTAATCGCGCCGCGGACCTAACACCAAGGCGACCGCGAGTGCGGCCGCGGCAGCGTTCACGTGAACGACAGTTCCGCCTGCATAGTCCAGAACACCAGCGCGACCGAGCCAACCGCCTCCCCAAACCCAGTGCGCCACAGGAGCATAGACCAGGGCAGCCCACAACGCGATAAACAGCAGATACGCGGTGAACCGCATGCGCTCGACGAGAGCGCCCGAGATCAACGCGGCCGTGATGATCGCGAAGGTTCCCTGATACGCCATGAAGAGGAGATGCGGGATCGAGCCTCTCGCATCGACGTTCACGCCACGCAGGGCCAAGTGGTCTACGCCGCCGATCCACTGGTTGCCGCTGGAGAATGCGAACGAGTATCCGACGATCGCCCACACGAGACCGACAACGCCCAGCGACGCGATGCTCATCATCATCGTGTTCAGCGCGTTCTTGGCGCGAACGAGCCCGCCATAGAAAAGTGCCAGCGCAGGCGTCATCAGAAGAACGAGCGACGTGGCCACGAGCATCCACGCCGTATCGGATGTGCTGAGCGCGTTAGGCGCGCCCTGGACGAGCGATTCGCTCATTTGTTTGGGATACTCGCTTGTGAAAGCCAGGCGCGCGCCGCATCCACTTCTGAACGCGACAGTTCGTGTCCGCCATTCTCCCAGTGAACTGTAACACTTCCTCCGGAAGCGCGAAGCAATTCAGCCAAGCGCTCGGTGAGCGGGCGCGGAACCATCGCATCGGCCGTTCCAGCCGACATGAAGACAGGCGTCGCCGGGAGGCTGGGTAGCGGCGTCGGTTCGAACGGCACCATCGGATGGAACAGCACGGCCCCAGACAAGACACGCGGATGCTTGAGCAGCACGCTCGCCGCGATGTTCGCGCCGTTCGAGTAGCCGACTGCGATCACTCGCCCCGCGTCGAACTTGTATTGCGATGCGGCAGCAGCGACGAACCCAGCCAGTTCGTCGGTCCTGAGCGCGAGGTCTTGTTGATCGAAGACGCCTTCCGCGAGGCGCCTGAAGAAGCGTGGCATTCCGCGTTCCAGCACTCGGCCGCGCGGGGATAGGAGCGAAGCGTTAGGCGCCAGCTCGCGGCCCAGCGGCAGGAGGTCGTCCTCGTTGCCGCCGGTTCCATGCAGGAGAAGGAGTGTTGTCGCGTCGGATCCCGGAACGAAGCGGTGGGTGAAGACGAGGTCGCGCGCCTGCGTCGCCACTACTCCGCGCCTCGCGCCGCGACCTTCGCGACTCGGAGAGGCGGCAGACCCATTTCGATCTCGCTTCGCTGCGGCTCCATCCACGGCGGCAGAATCAGGCGATCGCCCAGTGACGTCATGTCTTCGTCGATGCCGAAGCCTGGACCATCGGTGGCGATCTCGAAGAGGACGCCGCCAGGCTCGGTGAAGTAGACAGACTTGAACCAGAAGCGATCGATGACCGGCGTCGGTCGCCGGCCGGCTGCATGCGCCTGTTCTCTCAGTGTCTGCTGAATGCTGTCGTCCGGGGCGCGCCAGGCTACGTGGTGCACGCCGCCCACGCCCCACGAACCGCGCGCCACGTTAGGCCTTGGCGCAAGATCGATGACGCGTCCCGATCCGCCGCCAGCGACTTGATAGCGCGTCCAGCCGTCTTCTTCGCCTAACGCGGTGAAGCCGAGCGAGCCGCTGAGGAACTGCGTGGTGGGCGCGAGATCTCGCTCCCACACGCGCACGCCGTGCAGGCCGCGAACCTGGCGCGACTCGGCGACGGGACTGGCTGCCCACGGCGCGAAATCCTCGCGCGAGTCGGTCTCGACAAGCGCGATGGGCAGACCGTGTGGGTCCGTCGCGGTGAGCGTCCGCTCGCCGAAGCGCGTGACTGGCTCGGCGATCTTCACGCCATTCTTCTCGAGACGATCCGCCCAATAGCCGAGCGATCCGGACGGGACGGCGAGATCGACTTCCATCGTTAGGCCGACGCCGCCCTGCGCCGCCGGCATTCCGGGCCATGGGAAGAAGGTTAGATCTGTTCCTGGCCGCCCTTCCGCATCGGCATAAAACAGATGGTACGTGTCGGGCGCGTCTTGATTGACGCTGCGCTTTACGAGCCGCATCCCCATCACGCCTGTATAGAAGTCGAGATTCTCCTGCGCGTCGCCTGAGATGCAAGTGATGTGGTGAATGCCGCGAACGTGCTCCACAGATTCTCCGTGCTTTTGACTCCTCAAAATACAGCCGCCCGGCATTTCTGCCGGGCGGGCTCGGCTACTGCTCAGACCTCAGACCTCAGACCTCAGACCTCAGACCTTCTTGCTTTGACCTCTGACCTATGGAATTACCTGTGTCCTCGGCTCGATCTTGATGATCCACAGCCCGTTATTGAAATCGTTGACGTAGGCCAGGTTGTTCTTCACGACCACGCCCCACGTCTGTGCGGCGTTCTTGATTTTGCCGTCCATGTCTGCCGTGCTCAGCGACGCGATCTCTCTCCCCTGAGCGCGCAGATCGCCGCGCAACTCGCCGGTGATGTCGAATGCGCGGAAGCCGCCATCGTAGGCACCCATGTACAGCGTGTCGCCCGCGATCCAGACGTTATGCACGCCGCCATTCTCCGGCTTGTAATAGGCAACGGGCTTTGGGTGCATGATATCGGACACGTCGATCACCTGCATGTTGCCGTACATGCGATTCGCTGATTCGTCCTTCGCGCCCTTCACGTCACTCGCGCGATACACCTCGTCGGCGATGAACACGTAGTTCTTGTGACGCCACGCCGTGTGCGTGCCGCGTGTATGTCCCGCACCGCTCACGATCTCGACCTCGCGGTACATCTCGTTCAGATCGTACTTGTACTGCGACACGAAGACTGGATTACTCGGGCTACCGCCTTTGATGCCATTCCCGATATCGAGGATCACGAGCCCGTCATTCCACCAGCTGCCGTACAGCAGTCCGTCCTGCACATCGACGTCGTGTAGATAGCGCCCTTCACTCGCGCGCGGCGTCGTCCAGGTGCCGACTTGCTTCGGCTTCGCCGGATCGTTTATGTCGATGATGTTGACGGCACCAGTTCCGTCATTCGTTAGGTAGACGTGCGTGCCGAATTTCGGCTGCGTGAAAACGAACGCCGAGTGCACGCCGGCTGTGACGCCTTCTGTGAACTCGCTGACGACTTTGGGATGCAGCGGATCGTCGAGTGTGCAGATTACGATGCCGTTCTTGCGGTCGGCCGCCCCTTCGCGCGTCGCGACGAGCACTTTCCCCGCTGCGTCTGTCATGATGTCGTTCACGAGCCGTGTGTTCATTACGACCGAGTCGACGATCACCGGACTCGCGGGATTCGAGATGTCGATACTATAGAATCTGTCGCCGCCGCCGTGCGTACCGAGGTACGCGACGCGCCCGTTCGGGTGCACCCACACCTCAGCCGTCGTAAACGCCGTGCGAGGAATGCGGCTCACGACGGAGACGGCGCGCCTAACGTCTCTGTCCTCGATCGTCACGATCGATTCTGAAGAGCGGTTCCCCAGCGTCGCCGTCACGGTATAGCGCCCCGGATTGTAGGCGACGAAGGCGCCGTCCGGCTCGATGAGCCCCTCACCGCCTGTCATCGACCACTGCGGCGTTAGGCCCGTGACGCTCTGGCCGCCTGTAGTCTTGGCCGTGACGGCGAAGCGCATCACGTCGCCCTGACGCCCGCGCGTGCGCGCCGGCGTGAGCTCCAGCGACGTCAAGTTGTTAGGCACCACCTGGATCGCCAGCGCCTTCGTCGCCTTCCCGGCCGCGACGGTGACTGTCGCGCGGCCAGGTGCGAGCGCCGTCAACACGCCGTCCGAGCTGGCTCGCACGACGCTCGGCGCCGAGGACGCATAGGTGTACTCGTCGTTCTTGCGCTCGTCGTTCTGCGCCGACCACGACTTCGCCGAAAGCAAAAGACGCTGACCAGCCACGAGTTTGGTCGGCTGCGGTGTAACCTCGAGACGCGCCGCCGGCCCCGGCATGATGCGCACGTCGAAGCGCTCAATGCGCGGACGCTGACCGGGAATGATGGCTGCTGCCATCGCCGCGATAACGCCGGTCGAGCCGGTGATGAGCACACCAGCGGAATCCATCTCTCCGCCCTCACCGCGAAGCATGCTGAATCGCACACGCACGCCGGAGACTGGATTCCCCTGGGCATCGAGTGCCTGCGCCGTGAAACGAACCGTGTCACCGGCGCTGACGGTTCGCGTGGCGGGTGAAATCGCCAGTCGTGCGACTGGGCTCGACGTCGTCTGGGCGAACACGGTCGACGCCGCGAACGAGGCGAGAATCAGGGATCTCACAAGTCGTGATGTCATAGATGCTTTGGCTTGAGTTCAAACTGGTAGCGGGGTCAGACCCCCTGTTGGGGTCAGACTCCAATCTGCAAGAATGCGTCGTTCGCTCGCCGTGGGGGTCTTGCGATGTCCTGAAATTGCACGAGGGGGTCTGACCCCGGCTTGAGTACTCAAAGCTATTTGTTTTGTTCTACCCTCGCAGAACTTTAGGTCGCCATGAGCTGGGCTCGTCTTACGGTCGCTTTGATGGGTCGCGCTGCGCTGAGTCCTTCGTTGGCGCGCGCGCTTGTAGTCGTTGCCTGGCGCTTCCGCGACCGCGCGTGGTATCGCAAGCCGCCTTTCCTCCCCATTCCCTCGCGCACTTACACGCGCTGGCGAATGCACACGGCTTATGGCGACCCCGAAGCCGTGCCAACCGTCGATGAGGCAATCCGCTACGCGCGCTGGGCCGCCAGCGACGGCCAGTGACGCAACCGGCCGCGCACAGCGCGCTCGCCGTGCGGCTCAAGGCGCAAGCCTACGGCGTCGGTTTCGACCTCGCGGGAATCGTTAGGCTTGCGTCGAGCGACACCTTTCCGCGCTTCCAGGAGTGGCTGCGCGCTGGGCACCACGGTGAGATGGGCTATATGTCGCGCGGAGAGAGTGCACGTGCCGATCCGCGCGTGCACCTGCCACGGGCGCGCTCGGCGCTCGTCGTCGCGATCAACTACGACGGCACGCAGCGGAGTGGACCGATCGCTCGCTATGCGCGTGGCGACGACTATCACGATGTCTTGCTCGCGAAGCTGCGCGACCTCACCTCTTGGCTCAGTCACGATGTCGGCAAGGACGTATGGTCGCACGCGTATGTCGACACCGGCCCATTTCTCGAACGCGATGTCGCACGCAAAGCGGGTTTGGGCTGGTTCGGCAAGAACACGAACCTGCTGCATCCGCAGCTCGGTTCGTTCTTCTTGTTAGGCGCGCTCTTCACGGACCTCGAACTCGCGCCCGACGCACCCTTTGAGACGGAACACTGCGGCACCTGCACGCGCTGCCTCGACGCGTGTCCGACGGGTGCGTTCGTCGCGCCGTACGTCCTCGACGCGCGTCGCTGCATCTCATACCTAACGATCGAGCTGCGCGGCCCCATCCCGTCCGAGCTGCGCGAAGCGATGGGATCCCTCGTCTTCGGCTGCGACATCTGTCAGGAAGTCTGTCCCTGGAACGTGAAGTTCTCTCGAGCCGCAGCGCCCAACACGCTGGCGCCTCGCGCGGAGAACAGCGAGCCCGATCTCACTGAGCTACTTCTCCTGAGTGAGGAGCAGTTTCGCTCGCGCTTCCCTCGCTCGCCCGTGCGACGCGCGAAGCGACGCGGCTTGGCGCGAAACGCCGCGATTGCTCTGGGGAATCGCCGCGACCCGCGAGACGTCACCGCACTCTCCCTAGCCCTGGAGCGCGATCCCGATCCCATCGTGCGCGGTCACGCCGCGTGGGCGCTCGGTCGCTTCGTCGGGAACACGGACGCGTACCGCGCATTACAACGCGCTTTGGAAAACGAGGAAGATTCTTCCGCGCGAGCCGAGATCGAACTCTCACTGCGCTGACGCAAACTCTCAGAAAAACGCAATTCACGATGCACTCGCGCAACCGTTGCTGCATGGCTGCGACGAACGCTTTTGGATTGGAAATTTCTCATACGTGCCGTTCTGCGACTAAATGCGTCAAACGCAGAGAGAAAAAAACACAAAACTGACCATCGATTTTTTCGCGCGTGTTGTTATGATGTCTGGCGCATCAATTGCCCGGGTCGAGGCGGCACGAGCTGCACGAATAAGTCTCGCAGAATCTTCGGCGCTTAGTAGCGCCGTTTCGTTTACATAATTGCCGTAGCCGCCCTTGATGAAGCGCTTCGATCTAACGCTGCTGGTGGTCCTGTCGTGCCTCGCCGCATTTGTTGGCGTGCAGGCACGCGAGACGCGCGTCATCAGCGTTGAGCGCGAAGGTCACGGCGAGGCGGCCGCAGTCGCGACAGCGAAAGGAACGCGCATCGCGCTCGGCGACTCGACGACTTCGCGGCGCCCAATCACGATCCGAACCACGGCGTTGCGGAACACGTTAGGCCCCGAGGACGTCCTCCGCCGAGTGCACGAGCGCTCTACCGGCACGTTCATCAACGACGTCATCGTCGCGCACGACTCTGCACTTGCTCGCTGGCCTGACCGGTTAGTGAATCCGCTACGCGTGTGGGTTCAGAACGGGGCGTCGCTGGAGGACTGGTCCGAGGAGCGCAACTCCATCGTGCGGCGCGCCTTCACGGATTGGTCGGAAACCGGGCTCCCTATCAGCTTCTCCTTCGTATTCGACTCCGCGTCGGCCGATGTGCACGTCACGTGGACCGATCGCTTCAGCGAGTCGATTAGCGGCAAGACGCTCTGGGCGCACAACGACAGCTGGTGGATCGTTGACGCCAGCATTCAGCTCGCCGTGCATCACCGCGACGGCGCCGCGCTCGATTTCGACGCTACGCGCGCCATCGCTCTGCACGAGGTCGGTCACTTGATTGGACTCGACCACACTCGCGACACGACGAGCATCATGACGCCGCGTGTGCGCGTGAAAGACCTCTCGGCAGCCGATCGTTCGACTGCCTTCCTGCTCTACTCGCTACCGCCTGGGCCCGTCGGCACGATGAACCGCCGCATCAGCTCGCGTTAGGCGACGCTCACGGCGCCCCTTACTGAGGGCGCAGCAACACAATTCGCGGCTTCTGGTTTCGGCGCGTCACCTTGAGCTCCCAGACTCCGTCGCGCACGGAGTCCAGACGCAGCATGAGCTGCGGGATAGACGTCACTTTGCGTCCTTTGACCGCGACGATCACGTCACCAGCGCGAAGACCGGCCTCGCGCGCGGGCGAGCCGCGCAACACGTCGATCACGAGAATCCCATCGTTGATTCCGAGCCCTTCTCGCGCGTCTGCAGTGAGTGGGATGAGCACGGCGCCGCCGACGACTGTATTCCCGCCGATTACACCGGCGAGCCGCGCCGGCGCGTAAGGCGTTGGAGGTAGCTCCGGCGTTCTCGCGCGCGCATTCGGAGAGACGACTTCTACTCGCGTCTGAGTGCGCGGCATCGCGCCTGCCGCGACGCCGCTGTCGACGAAGACGAAGCCGAACCCGTTAGGCTTCGACCGCAGGATCCGCACCTTCGGCTGCATCGCCAGCACGGGCGGTCCCATCGTGACTTCGATCCACGGACACGCGGACATGAAGCCTTCCGGGCGAGGCTCGACGAGGACGGTGATGGACTTGATCGCTCCGTCCCGGCGATAGCGCACCGGCAAACGAGCACCGGGCTTGAGGAGCGCTGCGACGTCGACGGCGCCACTCACCATATCGTGCTCGCCGAGCGTGACGATTTCATCGCCTGACGCGAGTCCTGCTTTGTCGGCGGGCGAGTCCGGCTCGACCGAGACGATGATCGGATACCGTTTGAATCCAAACGACGCCGACGTCGGAGACGTCGACACGTTCACTTCCTCTGTGAGATTGACGCCTAGCCAGCCATCGGGGCCGGGGCGTGACGCGCACATCGCAAGTAGATGCGACTGCAGCATGTCGAGCTCACCGATCGTGCGCTCCATGCGGTCGTAGAGTCCAGCGAGCCGAGCACGCGCGGACTCGCGCTCGGTACCATTGCTCGCGCGCCGCAGCGCCACATTCGCGCGTTCGATCTCCATGACGAGCATCCGCTGCGACTGCGTCAGCTGTTCCAGGGTCTTGCTCAGCTCGACAACCGAGTCAGGCAACGCCTGCGTGCGTGTGCTCACCCGCGTCTGTTGGGCAGCGGCCGGCACCGCCAGCGCGAAGGCGGCGAGAACGAGCGAACGTAACGACATTCGCGTCATCTCTTACCACCTACCCAGGCGATTGCCGACCGGGACGACTTGCCCCATACGGTGCAGCGTCGCATCGCGCGCGCCGAGCGTCGACAGGTAGAACTGATTGATGAGCGGATCCTGCGGCGCCTCGGCAAGCGCGACGCGCGTGCTGCGCGCGACTTCGTCGAGGAAGGCGAGCCGCGCGCGGAAGCGATCGAACGCTTCCCCGCTACTCAATGTGTCATTGGCCGCGAGGTACGTGGCCGCGGACGAATACCTCTCGTACGCTGAATTCAAAACCTGCAGCGCTTCGCTGGGCGACGAGAAATCCGCCACAGGTGACCCGGCATCGATCACTGGCGCGCTGCGACTGACGACCATGGCGTCGGCGTAAGACATTCCAGCCGATATGCGACCAGCATAGACGCCACCCACAAGCAGTACCGCTGCGGCGGCCGCCCGCCGGAGCCAGCGGGTGCTGTCTAACGCTACTTCGTGCCAAGATCCAGCCTGCCGCGTGAGGATGCCGTCGTCTGCGAGCCGTGACCGTAACAACGCCCAGTCGGTGAGCGGTGGACCTATGCGCGAACGCTCGACACCGGCGAGGCCGGTCAAGCGCCGATATGCGGCCCGCTCGCGTGCGCACTGCGGGCACGATGCGAGATGTTCCGCTTCGTCGCGCGAAGGCTCGACGTCGCCGAGCTCCGCGAGACGTTCAATAGGCAGGTGCTGCATGTTCTCCCTCGGTTCCGGCGTGGAACTCGACAACGTGCGCGAGCAAGCGCCGGAGTTTGGCTCGCGCCTTGAACAACTGTGATTTCGAGCCGCCCGGCGTTATCCCGAGCTCTCGAGCGATTTCTTCGTGCGTATATCCTTCAACGTCGTGCATAACGAACACCGTCCTCGCTCCAGGCGAGAGCTTCGCCGTGGCTTCCTCGATCGTGGCCGCCAGCAGCGTTCGCTCGCTGTCGTGTTCCACGGACGCTGAGCTTTCGTCGATCTCGAACTCCACGCGCGCGAGTCGCCGGGCACTGCGCAACGCGTTGAGCGTGCGGTTCACCGCGATGCGATGCGCCCACGTGCCGAACTGCGAATCGCCGCGATAGCTCGGCAGCGCACGAAAGATCTGGATCCAAACTTCCTGCGCGATGTCGGCGGAGAGGTCCGGATCGCCGACCAGCCGCCTAACGACCGCGTCGATGTGCGGAGCATGCTGCGCCCAAATAGAGCGCAGCGCCCGTTCATCGCCGGCGATTGCCCGTGCGATCGTTTCGTGCGTGGCCATGCGATCAATAAGTCACAGAATTGGCTGCGGTGGTTTCCGCAAACGAGAGCGCCTGGTCTGTAATTCGACTCTCCATGTGGAAGCTCTGTGCTATCGGCTGCCAGTAGAAGAGCTGCGAGTGCAAGCGGTTAAACCGCGTAGCACAACGTAGTTAAGCATCTTGAATTGGAAGCTTTTTGCCGCTCGCAGCTGATTGCTCACAGCTTCCACTTGGAGCGCATTCCTGCGCGACCGGGCGCGGCGCATACCGATGGGTCCAGTTCTTGACCTAGAGTCTGGTTGTGAGGTGACGAATCGAAGATTAGAATGGTCTCACCTTTTACTTCACATTAGTCCGCTAAGTCCTTGGTACTGCGAAAGAAACGAATTGCCAGTTTGTGTGTACGTCGTCTTGACAGTAGCACCCTGAGTTCATATCTAATCAAACCCTCCGTTGCGTAGAGTCGACTCTGCGCGCGAAAACCGGCGGCCGATTAGTTCCCCCAACTCGTTAAAAGACAAGTACTTGTAACGCCGCCGTGATCATCCCCCTCTCCCTCATCGCCCTGCTGACGGTGGGCGACGGTCTCCCGTCGCGCTCGCCGGCTGAGGTGCGCATGTCAGTGGACAGATTACGGGCAATTGACCGCGTTGTGAGACGCGGCCTCGATGCCGGAGGCTTTCCAGGTGCGGCAGTCGTTGTAGGACGCGACGGTTACTCGGTCTTCCAGAAGGGCTTCGGCAGGCTGGATTGGCGCCCCGGAAGTCCCGCCGTCAGCGCCGACCGGACCATCTACGATCTGGCGTCCCTCACGAAGGTCGTCGCGACCACCACGGCCGCGATGCTCCTCTTCGATGAGGGCAAACTCGAGCTGGACGCTCCGGTTTCGAAGTACCTCCCGGAATTCGCCGGTGGCGACAAGGACCGCGTAACCGTTAGGCATCTGCTCACGCATCGCTCCGGCCTCCCCGCCGGTCGCGAGCTTTGGCGCCTCGCCAGCTCCGCGGGAGCGGCGCGCTGGGCCGTCATCGCGACGCCTCTGGTCTGCGAGCCTGGCTCCTGCTTCATCTATTCCGATCTTGGCGCCGATGTGCTCGGCTGGGTCCTGGAGAGCATCGCGGGCGAGTCGCTCGACGTCTTCACCCAGCGACGCGTCTTCGGCCCGTTAGGCATGACGGACACATTCTTCCGGCCGGCCGACTCGTTGCAATACCGCATCGCGCCGACTGAAATCGCACCGCCGCGTGGCTATCCATTGCGCGGACAGGTGCACGACGAGAATGCCTACGTCCTCGGCGGCGTCGCCGGGCACGCTGGCCTCTTCTCGACGGCCGCGGATCTCTCCGTCTTCGCGCAGATGATGCTCAACGGCGGCCAGTACAACGGCGTGCGCATCGTCAGTGATTCGACCGTCGCTCTCTTTACGCGCCGCGTAGCGGGACCAGGAAGCTGGAACGGTAGCTCGCGCGCGTTAGGCTGGGACACGGCCGATGGCGACGGCTCTTCCGGCATCTACCTCACGCCGCGCGCGTACGGTCACACCGGATTCACCGGCACGTCGATGTGGATCGATCCCGAACGGCAGATGTTCGTCGTCCTGCTGACAAATCGCGTCCACGCTGCGCGCGCCAAGCGGCCGGGCAAGGTGATCGCCGACGTGCGCGCCGATCTCTCTGACGCCGCAGCTTTCGCCGTTACAGACGCCGAGTTCGCGATCGATGAAAAGATCGCCTATCGCGCGGACAAGCGTGTCGGGTGGAACAAAACGCTGCGTCGTAGCCGTTCCGCGCGCTCATCGAGTCGCGCCAAGGCGCGCTCGGCTAAAATCGCGCGCTCCAAGAAAGCAGCCTCGAAAAAGCGACCGGCGGCCACGAGCTCGGCCGAAACAATCTACCAGAAGCGTCGCGCCGGCTAACGTCCTCGCGCCATATTGCGCGTAAGGTCTTGCAGTCGAGGAACGGATGGACGAAAGCGGCGAAGCGCTGCCGAGTGAAGTGACTCCGAGCGACGGAGAATTGACTCTCGACGCCGTGAAGCTCGTGCTCCGGCGAGTGAAGGATCCCGAGATCAATCTCAACATCGTAGACATGGGACTGATCTACGACATCGTCGTGGATGGTCGCGACGTGCGCATCGACATGAGCCTGACATCGCCGGGGTGTCCGTCAGGTCCCGAGATCATGAGTGACGCTGAGCGCGAGCTGCGTTCGATCCCTGATGTCGGTGAGGTGACAGTGAATCTCGTCTGGTCACCGCCGTGGACGCCCGATCGCATCGAGCCGCGCGTCCGAGCCTATCTCGGTTTCTAAAGATCAAGGGCTTTCACCGCGGACAAACGCAGAGTAACGCGGACAAGAGCGTACGAGATCTTTTGAACAACTAGTACGTCCGGCGCTGTTGTCGTTGTGTCCGCGTTCGTCCGCGGTGAAGCAGTTATCCTATCGAGAATTCACGACGGAGTTGGCTCCCAGCGCGATGATTGTCGGCTCCGATTCCATGCCCGCGCGATCGATCACAGTGATCACCGCGGCTTGAGCATCGCTTAGCGTGAAAGTGCCGCGACTAGCTGGCAGCGTCGCCGTCTCCCACGCGCTTTCACCACGCCAACGGACGGTCCACAGACGGATCACGCTCCCTTGACTCGGCGTTAGGCGCAGCTCCCAGCGACCCTTCGAGCGCTTTGCCGTCACCTTTGGTTTGGGCGGTGCGCTGTCCGCGAGCCATGGAGACGGCGGGACGAGTGCACTGGCGTCGTATACGTCTTTCGTCAGGCTCGTGGAAAGCGACGGCGATAGACCGAACGCCTTCATGCTGAAGTGGATGTTGCCGGACGCCCCTGGTTCCAGCCGAGTGACGCGAATCTGCGCGACGACTTCGGATGGATCCCAGAGATTACGTCCTGCCTCCGTGGCGCGGCTCGTGAAGTTGCCGGGCCAGACGTGCCGGCCCATGCGGTTCTCGCCGATCCACCAGCCTAACAAGTCGAGATAGCGCTGTTCCGGCGCGTCCGTGCGCCAATAGAGCTGCGGTGTGAAATAATCTCCCCAGCCCTCGTTCATCCACTTGCGCGCATCGGCGTACAGCCGTTCGTACGCGTCGAAACCTCGCACGCTCGACGGATTTCCCGGGCGCCAGATGCCGAACGGCGAGACGCCGAACTTCACCCAGGGCTTCGCGCGTTTGATCGCCTCATAGAGATCGCGCACGAGGTCGTCCACATTTTGCCGGCGCCAGTCTGATTTGGAGAGCGTGCCGCCGCCCGCTGTATAGCGTCTGAACGTGCTCTCGTCCGGAAAGTCGGCGCCGCCTTCCGGATATGGATAGAAATAGTCGTCAATATGTACGCCATCGACGTCGTACCGGCGCACGACGTCGAGCACCACGCGTATCGTCTGCTGGCGCACTGCTGGATCGCCCGGATCCATCCAGAGAAACTGCCCGTATCGCCTCACGAGATCGGGACTGACGCGGCTCACGTGCGACGGAGCCGCCGGCGACTTGTCGGCCGGATGCTTCGCACGATACGGATTGAACCAGGCATGCAGCTCAAGCCCGCGAGCATGCGCCTCTGTGATCGCGAATGAGAGCGGGTCATACGCCGGCTTCGGTGCCTTCCCCTGGCGGCCCGTTAGAAAAAAGGACCACGGTTCCAGTTTCGAGGCGTACAGCGCGTCCGCCGATGGTCGCACCTGGAAGATCACGGCGTTCATTCGCAGCGCCACAACGCGGTCCAGGATTGCGCGCAACTCGCTCTGTTGATCGCGCGTGCTAAGCCCAGGCTTGGACGGCCAGTCGATGTTATCCACGGTGGCAACCCATACGCCACGAAACTCGCGCATGATGACGGGCAAATCCGTCGTGTCCGGGAGCGTGGGAGCTGCGCTTGCGGGCGTGGACTGCGCGCTCGCCGCATCGCGCACGAGTATCAGCGCGGCGCAGAGCAGCGTCGCCGACAGCGCACGAAAATACATCGTTAGGCTCCGGCTGCGCGCGCGCCGGCCGACGCGCCGGTATTGGAGCCGCGGCCGCCGCCGGCCGCTTCCATGGCGCGCACGAGGTCGGTGCCTAACACG
>DASYRX010000370.1:0-16620 GCA_036003845.1 Gemmatimonadaceae bacterium
TAACGCGGACGAATCGGACGCTCGCGAACGAGTTTGAAAAAAAAGGCTCCTCACGGAATTCCGGGATTGCGGAATGTCAATGATAGAGGAGTGATTGGAGCCTTGCCCCAGGATTGCCGTGCAGACGCTTTTGAAGCGCATCAACAGCAAGACCGATTCGGATCAAGCGGACGTGTCCGATGGGACCGGATTCGATTCGTCATTGCCAGCGCAGTGCATCGGCTGTGGCCCACAACTTCCGAAGCGCTTTGTTCCTTCACAAAAGCAAAAACGTAGCTGCGCAGCGCATGTGCTGAGCTCAGCTTTGCTTCAGGCGCTCGCTCCGTTCGCTCCGCGCGATTCGCGTCATCCGAACAGCAGTCGCTCTTTCAAAACGTCAACGTTAACAAAACCTGCGTGGCGCAAGCGGCGATGTCGGGTAGAAGCGGATTCGGTTTGTCGGGCCTCGCAGGGCCACCAGCTGGCCGACGCCCATTGTCATCGTAAATCCCGAAATTCCGAGAAGAGCCAAACAAAAAAACCCGCAGATGACGCGGGCCGGTAGCACACAAAAGTTGCAATTGCACTTGTCCGGGCAATTCTCTGCGTTCGTCCGCGGTGAGGAAGTTCACGTTAGGCGCGGAACGGTGTGCCGGACTCTGGCGTTAGGTCGTGGCGTCCTCGGCACGGTTCCTGCCGCCCGCACCGTCACAAACTACGTGCGAGGCATACATGGGTATCCTGGACAACGAACCCCGCCGTGACAGCAACACCGAGAAGAAGAAGACGGACTTCTCAGACGTGCGCGGGGGCAGCTCGTCGACAGCCGACTTCTCCGACGTACGGAGCGGCAGCTCGTCCACGGCGCCTGACGCTCAGGTAGAGCGCGGACCGGCCTCCGAGACCACGAAGACCTACACCGTCGTAGCGGGCGATTCGCTCTCGAAAATCGCGAAGAATCAGTATGGCGATCCCAACGAGTGGCACCGCATCTACGAAGCAAACAAGCACATCATCAAGAATCCGGATCTCATTTACCCGGGCCAGCAGCTCACCATCCCCGAACGCTGAACACAGCGGAGAGGACCACTATGCACACTCAATTCAGAGCGCGGCTCGTCGTGCTCGCCTCGCTATCCCTGATGGCTGCCGCGGCGTGTGCGAAGCGCGAAGACACGTCGCGCGTCGACACGGCTGCCGGCGTCGTCGCCAATGACGTCGCGGTCACGGACGTCGACATCGGTCGCCACATCGGATCGGACAAGAAAGTAAGCGACAAAACCGACGATTTCGCGCGAACCGATACGGTGTATGCCGTCGTTTCGACGTCCGGCTCTTCGCCGGCGGCGACGCTGCAAGCCAAGTGGACGTATCAGGACGGCCAGGTTGTCGATCAATCATCTGAAACGATCGCGCCATCTGGCCCAGCCGTGACTGAATTCCACATCAGCAAACCTGGCGGGCTGCCGGTAGGGAAGTACAAGGTCGAGATCATGCTGAACGGGAATCCGGCGGGGACGAAAGAATTCACGGTGAAGTAGGTTGACCTAACCAGGGTTGATCTAAAAAAGCAGCTTGGAGTCTGCAGTCGTGAGTTCTACGCAATCAGTTCCAGTGAACTGATTACTAAACACGGAGAACTGCGGACTCCAAGCTTGCCGTTGTAGTTGGCGGTTTGGGTTGACATCCGGCGCTTCGTGCGTACACTTCGCGCGCATGACAACCGCACCGACCGTTCGCGTTAGGCGTCTGCCGCACGGCCTCGAGACGCCGTTGCCGGCGACAGCCACTCCGGGTTCCGCCGGACATGATGTGTGTTCCGCGGAAGAGGACTTCCTGCTCCAACCGGGCGCGCGCCGCGCTGTCGGCACGGGCCTCGTCTTCGAGTTGCCGTTAGGCATCGAGATGCAGGTGCGGCCGCGTTCCGGCCTCGCGCTCAAGCACGGCATCACCGTGCCTAACGCGCCTGGCACGATCGACTCGGACTATCGCGGTGAGCTCAAGGTCATCATGCAGAACACGAGCGCCGAGCCCGTCGAAATCCGCCGCGGCGACCGCATCGCACAGCTCGTCTTCGCGCGCTACGAACGGCCCGTGATCGAGGAAGCGAGCGAGCTGAGCGAGACAGCACGCGGCGGCGGCGGCTTCGGAAGCACTGGCCGGTAGCTCCCAGGCGACGCATCCCGTCGCCGTTGGATCGCCACGAATAACGCGATCGTGACGCTCTGCACAGCAATTCGTCCCAAGAGAGCGAGTGAACCGACACGCCGTAGGTCGTGAATTGGCAATGTCTTGTCCACTTCGGACCCGGCGGCTAGGTTTCGGCGCGCGACTCCCTAACTGACTGTCACTTTCGCACCTTGGCCCCGGTGCGGCTCTAATAGATCCCCATTAAATGCGCTGGCCTTTCTTCAAGAAAGGATCGCTGTTTCCCGCCAACGCGATTGCCGTCGACCTCGGAACGGCAAACACACTTGTCTATGTGAAGGGGGAGGGCATCGTCCTCAACGAGCCGTCCGTCGTCGCCCTGGACCGAGAAACCAAGCAGATCAAGGGCGTCGGGCTCGAGGCCAAACGCATGCTCGGCAGGACTCCGGACGGCGTGCTTGCCGTGCGGCCTATGAAAGACGGCGTCATAGCGGACTTCGACGTGACCGAAAAGATGCTGCGCTACTTCCTGGCGCTCATCATCGAGAATCGCGTATTCAAGGTGAAGCCGCGAGTCATCGTCTGCGTCCCGTCAGGCATCACCGAAGTCGAAAAGCGCGCCGTCCGCGACTCCGCGTTAGGCGCCGGTGCCAAGGAAGTCTTCATGGTCGCCGAGCCGATGGCCGCGGCGATCGGCGTCGGACTCCCGGTCGAGACGCCGACGGGCAACATGGTGATCGACATCGGCGGCGGCACGACTGAAATCGCCGTTATCGCGCTCTCTGGCATCGTGAGCGACACGTCGATTCGCACAGGCGGCGATGAGCTGGACACCGCGATCGTCCAGTTCATGCGCAAGAACTACAACTTGTTGATTGGCGAGCCGACCGCTGAGCAGATCAAGATTCAGATTGGTTCCGCGGCCCCCGTCGGCGAAGAGCGCGAAATGGAAGTGAAGGGTCGCGACCTCGTCTCCGGCATTCCCAAGACCGTGCGCGTGCACTCCACCGAAATCCGCGAAGCGATCCAGGAACCCATTCAGCAGATCGTGGACGCTGTGAAACGCGCACTTGAAATCACACCCCCCGAGTTAGCGAGCGATATTGTCGATCGCGGCATCGTCATGACTGGCGGAGGGGCATTGATTCGCGGACTCGACATCGTCCTGCACCAAGAGACCGGACTTCCCATCCATGTGGACGAGGATCCGCTCACTTGTGTGGTGCGCGGCACTGGGCGCATCCTCGACGACGAAGAGAAGTACTGGTCAGTCTTGAGCCGGTAAGGAGAATCGATGGCTCGTGCAGTCCGAGCGAGCTCGCGCGCAGACACGGTGGTTCTCGTGGCATGCGTGCTCGCCTCAGGCCTGCTTTTGATTCTGCCGGCGGCCGCACGAAATCAGGTGGGCAGCGTCCTGCGCGAGACCGTGGTTCAGCCGGTTCTTGCGCTCCAGCGCACGGCGGAACGCGGCCGCAACGCCATCTTGGAGCGGGAAGGACTCGCCCAGCGTCTCGATAGCCTCACGCTGGCCGGCGCGCGTTTACACGAGCTGGAGCTGGAAAATCAACGCCTGCGCCGGATGGTTGGGCTGGGCGAAGCGTTGCGCACAGGCTTCGTTGCCGCGGAAGTCGTGCATACTCAATCGTTAGGGGACGAGCATACTGTCACGCTCACGGCAGGCAGGGATCAGGGGATCACGCAACGATCGATCGTCGTCGCACCGGACGGTGTCGTCGGCATGGTCACGACTGTCGACGCATCGTCGAGTCTCGCGATCCTGTGGACGCATCCCGACTTTCGCGTGAGTGCCCAGTCGGTCGGTAGCAACGTGCTGGGCATCGTGCGACCGCACGTCGGCGGGGAAGGTGAGCGCTATCTGTTGGAGCTTACCGGCGTGGCGTTCCGCGATTCACTCAACCCCGGCACACTGATCGTCAGCTCGGGACTCGGCGGTCGCTATCCAGCCGGAATCCCCGTGGGAACGGTCATCGGAGAGGTCAAAACGTCGGAGGGTTGGGCACGGACCTACGTGGTTCGCCCAGCTGTGAAGCCACAGGACGTTACGGCAGTCATGGTCGTGCAGCCGGAACGGTTGGGTAACGGCGTGGCGGACGTGTGGCCCAAGCCGGCCGATACGGCGTCACGCGTCGTGCGCGACAGCTCGGCGCGAGCGGACAGCGTGAGCCGCGCGACCGCAGTCGCGAAAGCCGACTCCCTCGTGAGGGCCCGTCTGCGTTCGGCGGATACGCCAAAGACAAGCATCATTCCACGGAAGCCGCCGCTATGAACTGGCGCCGAGCACTCGCTCTGGTCGTGGCGTTTCTGATCCTCGTCACGCTGCATTACACCATCCGGCCGCTGCTTGGCTGGCGCGCGTCGATCGACTTTCTGGTGATCGCCGTGCTGCTCCTCTCGGTGCGCATGCGACCGGGGGCGGCAGCGGCGCTCGGATTCATCACCGGGCTGGTGAGCGATTCGCTCACGCCGGCCACGTTAGGCGCCGGGGCGCTGGCGATGAGCGTCGTCGGTTTCGCGGCCTCGTGGCTGCGCGCCGTCATCTTCGCCGACAACGTGGTGCTGCACGCCTTCTTCTTCTTTATCGGGAAGTGGGTCTTCGATCTGATCTATCTGATCATCGCGCGCGGCGCCCCTCCATTAGAGTTATTGGCGCAGGCCGGAGTGTGGTCGCCGCTATCTGCCGCACTTACAGCGGCGGCCGGTGTATTCGTGATGCTCGCGTATCGCATGACGCTCGACCCACAACACGCATGAGCTTTCATCCGAACGACGTTCAGCGGCGCTCGCGCATGGCGAGCGGGTTCATCGCGATCGCGATCGCCTGGCTCACGATGTCGTTCTTCCGCGCGCAGGTGGTGCAGAACGAGGAGTATTCGCTGCAGTCCACGAAGAATCGTCTGCGCGAAATCCCGCTCATCGCTCCACGTGGTGTGGTTTACGATCGTCGAGGTCTGGTTATCGCCGAGAGCGTGCCCGGTTACTCGGTTTCGTTACTGAGTCCATCGCCCGATTCGCTGCGCGCGACGCTGCTGCGCTTCGCCACGATGATCTCGCTGTCGGACGATCAAATCGAATCCGCCGTTAGGCGTCTTCGTCGGGAGCCGAATCGGCCGACGGTTGTGCTGTCCGACGCAACGTTCGACCAGGTCTCCGTCCTCGAGGAACAGCGCACGGAGTTCCCTGGACTCATCATCCAGGCGGCGCCGAAGCGCTTCTATCCCGACGGTCCCGCGGTGTCGGCGTTCGTTGGATACACGGGCGAAATCACGGAGTCCGAGCTCAACTCCCCTACGTACACGGGCTATCAGTCCGGCCAGCAGGTTGGGAAGGCGGGGCTGGAGCGTCAGTACGAAACGGAGCTCCGAGGACTCGAGGGTTCGCGCTTTGTCGTCGTGGACGCGCGCGGGCGCGTTGTCCAGGCGGCGAGCGCGCAGCCCGACGTTCCTGCCGCCGCGCCGGCGCCGCTTCAAACGAACATCGATCTCGAATTACAACGCTTCGTCGCAGGCCTGTTCGGCGATTCGTTGCAAGGCGGCTTGGTGGCGATGGATCCGAATACGGGAGCGGTCCTCGCCCTTCACTCGGCGCCGGCCTTCGATCCCAACCGCTTCATCGGTGGAATCCCGAAGGACTATTGGGATCAACTTCGCAACGACGAGCGCAAGCCGCTCTACAACAAGGCGCTGCAGGGAGTCTATCCGCCTGCGTCGACGTTCAAGCTGGCAACGTCGGTCATCGGGCTCGAGCGCGGCTTAGTAACGCTCGACGATCGCATGCCGCAGCCGTGCACGGGCGGCTTCTATTATGGTCGCTACTTCCGCTGCTGGGAGAAGAAGGGGCACGGCAGCCTCACGCTGCGCGAGGCGATCGCGAAGTCGTGCGACGTCTACTTCTATCAGCTCGGTCTGCGCATCGGCCTAACGAACCTGCTCGCCGGCGGCGTGAAGCTGCAGTTCCGCGAGCGCAGCGGGATCGATCTGCCGAGCGAGTCGCGCCCGATCTGGCCGTACGCGGTGGATTACTTCAACCGGCGTTATGGCGCCGGCGGATGGAATCCCTCGGTCGTGCTGAGCCTCGCGATCGGGCAAGCCGACAATTCGCAGACGATTCTGAACATGGCGCGCTTTTACAGCGCGCTGGCGACCGACGGCAGCATGGCCAAGCCGGAGCTTGTTAGGCGCGCGCCGGAGCGAACAAAGATCTTCGCTCTCACGAGCGATCAGATGACAGGCGTGCGAGAAGCACTGACGGATGTCCTGTCGACTCGCGGTACGGCGGCCAGCGCGCGTATCGAGGGCGTTGTCGTCGCCGGAAAGACCGGAACCGCGCAGCACCACGAAGTCGGGAAGCCGGACCACGCCTGGTTCGTCGGCTTCGCTCCATTCGACAGTCCCAAGATCGTGGTTGCCGTCATGGTGGAGTACGGCGCGCACGGATACCTGGCCGCTCGGCTCGCGACGAAAGCGATGTCGTTTTATCTGAAGCAGGCGACGATCGCTCCGCCCACAACTGGTGATTGACCCCGTTCCGAGCACCCTTGAATCTAAGATTGCCTAACTCCGTTCCAAAACCGGTGAATGGAAAACTCACCTAACGCGATGCACTCATTTTGGAACGGGGCTAACGTAAACGGCTTCGGTCGGAACGGCGCGAGCGTATGATCAAGCGTGTCGTCGCCGATTGGCCGTTAGTGCTGATCGCGCTGCTCCTGAGTGCCTACGGAATCGCGTCCGTTTACTCCGCTGGTCAGACTGAGGTGTCAGTCGGATACGTCACGGTAGCGTGGAAGCGGCAACTGCTCTGGTTCGGGGCAGGGCTGGTTGGCGCGTTCATCGTGAGCCGTGGGTCAGTGCGTTTTTACGAATGGGTCGCGGACAAGGCGTATTATCTCGGGCTGGCTCTGCTTGCAATCGTGCTCGTGCTCGGCAGCGGTGCAGGCACTGCTTCGAGCATGAAAGGCTGGCTCACGGTCGGCAGCGTTAGGCTCGGCCAGCCATCCGAAGTCGCCAAGCTCGCCGTCGTGCTCATGCTGGCAAAGGTGCTCGCGGGGCGACGAGCTGCTCCACGTGCAATGATCGAGCTTTGGCTGCCGGCGCTCGTTGTCGGCGTGCCCTTCGTCCTCATCATGCTCCAACCGGACCTAGGAACTGGGATCGTATTCGTCGGGCTTTTCTTCGCGATGCTGTACTGGTCAGGCGTGTCGGGCCTGCAACTGCTGCTCATCGCGAGTCCGGTGATCAGTCTCATTCTCGCGTTCAGCACGCAGGTCTGGGCGATCTGGTTCGTCCTGCTGTTCTTCCTTGTGTACCGCTACAAACCGTATCTGCTCGAGGGTGTTGGCGTGATGGTCGCCAACGTCGCGATGGGTATCCTGGCGCCGATTCTCTGGGAGAGTTTGAAGCCGCATCAGCAGCGGCGGCTGCTCGTTTTCCTGAATCCAATGGAAGACCCACAGGCATCGGGTTATCACGTCATCCAGTCACAGATCGCGATCGGCTCCGGCGGCTGGATGGGCAAGGGCTTCACGTTAGGCACGCAGAAACGACTCGCGTTCCTCCCGGAACAGCACACCGACTTCATTTTTGCTGTAGTCGGCGAGGAGCTTGGCTTCATCGGAGTTACGATTGCGTTGGCGTTATTCCTGGCGCTTTTCCTGCGCGTCGTGCGCATCGCCGGCCGAGCGAATGACTCGTTCTCGAGCCTCGTTGCGTTCGGTCTCGCGGCGACATGGTTCGTGCACGTGATCGTGAACGTCGGGATGACGCTAAACTTGATGCCGATCACCGGGATTCCGCTGCCGTTCTTCTCTTACGGCGGGTCCTTCATGCTTACATGCTGGCTCGCGGTCGGCATCCTCGTGCGCATTTCATCCGAGGGTCGCGGCCGAGCTGACGCGCTGGCCATTTAGCGGCTTCGTGCGTAGTTGCGCTCGGGACAGTTCTTGATTCGGTAAGAGCAACTACTGTTCGGATGTCGCGATGGCGGATAGGAACGCCGTCACGCGTGCAGTTAACCACAAGCAGTATTCGCATAATCCGCAGCTTCCGCCAACTCCGAACCGCTGTTGCTTTTGATCTTAATAGCGGTGAGTCTCGAAGCGCCTAACGACTACTGTACCACCACGGCCTTTTCTTTACCACACGTATACGCCGATTCAAACCTCACATGGCATTCTTTCGGCGGTGAGCCGGGAACGGCCGTTAACTGCTTGACTTTGGCCGTGACTTCGCGAGAACTAATCCGCGTGAATCTGCGTGAATCCGTGGTGAGCTTTTAATGACCGCTCCGCAGTCACTGCCACCATCGGCGCCACGACACATACCCTCGTACTCACATCCGGTCACAACGGAAGTGATCCTGCGTCTCCTCGAGCCCGAGGAGCTGGCGGGAAAAAAGATTCTCGATCTCGGCGCCGGGCCAGGTTATTTGACATGGAAGCTCGACGAATTTCTGGCGAAGCGCGGCATCGATGGCCGTGACGTAATCACGGCGTGCGACCTTTTTCCCGAGCAGTTCAAGTACGATCGCCTGACGTGCATGTATGGCGATTTCGCCGGGCGGTTGCCGTTTGCGGATGGAGCATTCGACATCGTGCTCTGCATGGAAGTCATCGAGCACACGCCCGACCAAAAACACTTGATGGCGGAGATCGCACGCGTGCTGAAGCGTGGCGGACGCGCGATCGTCACGACGCCTAACACGCTCAACATCAACTCGCGTGTCAGATACTTGTTCAGCGGGACGATGCCGCTGTTCGACATCATGCCCGTCAATCAGGCGAACGCAGTTTTCACGTCGGGCCACATCAACCCGATCAGCGCCTATTACCTCTACTACTTCGCCAAGCTCGCCGGCTTTGAATCGGTTCGATTCCACACCGATCGGTACAAGAAATCGGGGACATTCTGGGGCGCGCTCTTCTGGCCGTTCATTCAGGCCGTCGTAGGCATCGGGAACGCGACCAGCCGCTCACGGTCGCCCTGGTGGGAAGAGAATCGCGAGGCATTTGCCGCTGTAAACAGCTTCAAGATGCTGGCAGGGCGCACAACCATAGTGGACGCAGTAAAACCAACTGGGGAATAGGGGATAGGGGATGGCAGGATGGGGGATAGGGGTGAAGCGGTCCCTATCCCCTATCCGCTATCCTCCGATGCCCTATTTTGGGTCATGGCCGCCTGGTTCCGAAAGGAGAAGAAGCCTCGCCAGCCTCCTAGAGAACGCCTCGAAATCCCCGCCGACGCGTGGGAGAAATGCGAGGCGTGCGGTCACACAGATCTACGCGAGAAGTTCGTCCGCAACTTGAGCGTCTGCCCCAACTGCGAATACCATCGGCGCATCCGGCCGCTGGAGTACATCTCACTCCTACTGGACGAAAACACGTGGGAAGAAGTCGAGGCAGAGCTTCGTTCAACCGACCCACTCGGCTTCCCGGAGTATCCCGCGCGTCTCAAGCGCGCGCGCGATAACGGCTTGGACGGCGACGCAATCATTACAGTAACGGGCAAGCTCGCCGAGGCTCCCGTCAACCTCGGTGCGATGGATTTCGGATTCATGGGTGGCTCCATGGGATCCGTCGTCGGCGAGAAGATCGCGCGTCTCGCGCAACGATCACTCGAGCGCAAACACCCGCTCGTGCTGATATCGGCGTCGGGCGGCGCGCGCATGCAGGAGGGCGTGCTCTCGCTCATGCAAATGGCCAAGGTCTCCGCGGTGCTGTCGCAGCTCGCCGAACGACGCATTCCATATGTGTCGATCCTGACGAATCCCACGACGGGCGGCGTCAGCGCGAGCTATGCAATGCTTGGCGACGCGATAATCGCGGAACCCGGAGCGGTGATCGGATTCGCCGGACCGCGCGTGATCAAGCAGACGTTAGGCCAGGACCTGCCGGAAGGATTTCAGACGTCGGAGTTCCTCCTCGAGCACGGGATGCTCGACCTCGTTGTTCATCGCCGCGACCTCAAGCAAACGGTGGGGCGCCTGTTACGTCACATGAGCGGGAGACCGGCCGCGACGGCGTGGGCGACGAGTTAGGCGCATACACGCGCGCGCTGCAGGGCCTCTTTGCGCGCACAACAGGAAAGAGCAAGTTCGGCCTGGAGCGCACCGAGGCGCTGCTCAAAGCGTTAGGCGATCCGCACACGCGCTTCGACGTGTTTCATGTCGCTGGCACCAATGGGAAGGGAAGTGTCTGCGCCACTCTCGAGGCGGTGCTGCGCGCTCAGGGCAAGCGAGTCGGGAAATACACGTCGCCGCACCTCGTGGACTTTCGCGAGCGATTCCTCGTCGATGGAGCAGCCGTGGACGCGCCGTATGTCACTCGTTTCATCGAAGAATGGACGCCGACGGTCGAACGGCTCGGCGCAACCTTTTTCGAGGCGACGACGGCCATGGCGTTCGCGCTGTTCGCCGAGCGTGAGATCGACGTCGCGGTCGTGGAGGCAGGGTTAGGTGGGAGGCTCGACTCGACGAATGTGGTCAAGCCGATCGTCGCTGCAGTCACGTCGATCGGCATCGATCACACCGAGTATTTGGGCGAATCGCGCGAGGAGATCGCGTTCGAGAAAGCGGGCATCTTCAAGTCCGGCTCAGCGGCTGTCGTCGGTGAGCCGGATGCAACGATCGCGGATCTACTCGTTAGGATGGCGCACGCAGCGCTTGCAGACCCGGTCGTCGCGGTGCGGTCGCGTTATGCGCCTGACCGCATCTATCTATCGGCGACGGGAACACAGTTCACGATGGCTGACGAGGAGTGGCACACGCCGCTCATCGGTGAGCACCAGGCATGGAACGCGGCGACGGCGGTTGCAATGTTGGACGCTTGTGGACCGCGTTATGCGCGCGATCACACCTTCGTGCGCGCGGCGCTCGAGCGCGTGCGGCTGCCCGGGCGCTTTCAGCGAGTCGGTGAGTACATCTTCGATGTCGCACACAATCCGGACGGCGCGCGAGTTCTCGCTCGGACGTTGCGCGAGGTCACGCCCGCGGGACCTGTCTGTGTGCTGCTCTGCGTCCTTGCCGACAAAGATTGGCGCGGCGTTATGCAGGAGCTGTCCGGTGTCGCCGGCAACTTCGTGCTCACGATGGCGCCGACAGCGCCGGCGAGCCGAGCGTGGAATCCAGAGGACGCGCTGCGGTACGCACACGACAGTGGCTGGGATGCTCTAGTCGAGCAGGATTTCGACCGCGCGCTGGAGCGCGCACGGACGCTGGGCAAGACCGTTCTCATCACCGGCTCCTTCCACACAGTCGGCGACGCGATGGTTCGCTTGCAGGTCGATCCAATCGCCGGATAGATTGCCCAGATGTCAGCGGGGGCATTACCCGGTTTTCGCGACTTCTATCCCTCCGATTTCGCCGAGCGCGCACACGTCATGCGCGCCTGGCGCGCGGTAGCTCGCCGATTTGGGTTCGTCGAGTACGACGGACCGCCGCTCGAGGCCCTCGAGCTCTACACCAAGAAGAGCGGCGACGAGATCGTCGGGCAGCTCTACAACTTCACTGACAAAGGTGGTCGCGAGGTCGCGCTGCGACCGGAGATGACGCCCACAGTGGCGCGCATGGTCGCGGCGCGCGCCAATGCGCTGCGCAAGCCGGTGAAGTGGTTCTCCATGCCGCAGCTCTTTCGCTACGAGCGCATGCAGCGCGGTCGGCTGCGGGAGCACTTTCAGCTCAACGTCGACATCTTCGGCGAGAGCGATGTCAGCGCCGACGCGGAGATCCTGGCCGTGGCGCTCGAGATCATGCGCGAATTGGGACTCAACCGCGGAGAAAAGCCGGACGTGCTCGCGCGAGTTTCCGATCGGCAGCTCCTGGTCGAATTGCTCGGTGCGTTAGGCATTTCGTCAGACGTGATCCCCGTTGCGTTCGGTGCGATAGACAAGATCGAGCGCGAGCCACGGACAGCGTTCGAGAAGCGCTTGACTGACAAAGGGATCCATCCGACGATGGCCGGTCGCGTGTACGATGTTGCGCACATGAGCGACCTGACAACGTTAGGCGACGCGTACGGGGCCGACCAGCGCGTGCGCGCGGTGTTGGACAAGCTCCAAAGTTATTTCGACACGCTTGACGCTCTCGGTGTCGGCCAGTGGGTGAAGCTGGATTTGCGTATCGTGCGCGGGCTGGCCTACTACACTGGCATCGTCTTCGAGCTGTTCGACGCGGAAGGCGAACTGCGTGCCATCTGCGGCGGTGGGCGCTACGACACGCTGCTCAAAGACCTCGCTGAGGTCGACATGCCGGCGTTAGGCTTCGGCATGGGCGACGTCGTCCTCGGCGAGATTCTGCGCGAGCGCGGCCTGATGAAGAGCGATGTCGAGGGTCCGGATTTCTGGCTCGCAGCGGATGAAGGAGCGCCGCGAGCGGCGGTCCTGCGCACAGCGTCGGCCTTGCGAGAAGTCGGCTGCAGCGTGGACTATGCGCTCAAGCCTCAGTCGGTGAGCAAGCAGCGCAAGGCCGCGTACTCGGCGGGAGCCCGCTACTTCGCAGCGCTCATCGACCCGGCCAAGTCGCTCATCGCGGTGGACGCCATGCACGCCAAGGATGCGTCAGGCGGATCTCCGTTAGGCAGCGTTCTGCCATCGGAACCGGTTGCGGCGAGTGAGTTAGTCGCCGCAATTCGTAGCGCGCCGGAACGGGTAAGTCCTGATCTGGTTGAAAGGCTGAAGCGATGAGGTCACAGGCCAAAGGACAAAGCAAGCGTATACGTCAAAGGTCAGAGTTGAATGGCAGACGATAAGAAGTTGACGCCGCGCGCTGAGGACTTCAGCGCGTGGTACAACGAAGTGTGCTTGCGTGCCCAGCTGGCGGACTATTCGCCCGTGCGCGGGTGCATGGTGATCCGTCCGCCCGGCTATGGCATCTGGGAGCGGATGCAGCAGGCGCTCGACCGCATGTTCAAAGAGGCGGGACACGTCAACGCGTACTTCCCGCTCTTCATCCCCGAGAGCTATATGCACCGGGAGGCTGAGCATGTAGAGGGCTTCGCTCCAGAGCTGGCGGTTGTGACGCACGGTGGCGGCGAAAAGCTCGCTGAGCCTCTCGTCGTCCGCCCCACTTCGGAAACGATCATCTACTCGATGTACGCCAAGTGGGTGCAGAGCTACCGCGATCTGCCAATCCTCATCAACCAGTGGTGCAACGTCGTTAGGTGGGAAATGCGCACGCGCTTGTTCCTGCGCACGCTCGAGTTTCTCTGGCAGGAAGGACACACGGCGCACGCGACGCACGACGAAGCCGAGGCAGAAGCACGAATGATCCTCGGCATTTATCGTCGCTTCATGGAGGAGTTCATGGCGATGCCGCCGATCACTGGGCTCAAGACTGACAGCGAGCGCTTTGCTGGCGCCTTGCGCACTTACACGCTCGAAGCGCTGATGCAAGACAACAAAGCACTCCAAGCTGGGACATCACATAACCTGGGCCAAAACTTCGCCAAGGCCTTCGAGCTGACCTTTCAGGATGAGAATGGCCAGACGCAGCATGCCTGGAACACGAGCTGGGGCGCGACGACTCGACTCATCGGCGCACTCGTTATGGTCCACGGCGACGACAACGGCATGCGTGTGCCGCCGCGCCTCGCGCCGACCGAGGTCGTCGTCGTGCCGATCTGGAAGAGCGACGAGGAGCGCAGCCGGCTGTTGGAAGCTGCCTATCGAGTGCGAGACGATCTCAAAACGTGGAACGGCCGAGGCGAAGATCGCATTCGTGTACACGTCGACGCGCGCGAAGGGATCAAGCCGGGCGCCAAGTATTATGAGTGGGAGCTGCGGGGCGTCCCGCTCCGAGTCGAGTTGGGACCGCGCGATCTCGCCAATGGGACGTGCATGACAGTACGTCGAGACAGTCGTGCCAAAGCGCCAGTGAGCCTAACAAACGTAGCGGAAGCCGTGTCGCTCATTCTGGCAACGATGCAGCAGGAGATGCTCAAGAGCGCGGTAGAACGGCGTGAGGCGAACTCAATTCGAGGGCCGATCACCTTCGATAAGTTCCGCGAGGTCATCGAGGGCGACGGCGCGTTCGTCTACGCCGGTTGGAACGGCGATCCTGAGGTGGAGGCCAAGGTGAAAGAAGAGACGAAGGCGACGATCCGCGTGATTCCAGATCCTGAGTTTCGTTCGCCAGAGGCGCCGACGAAGTGCCTGTATACCGGACAACCGGCGAAATACGAGGTCGTGTGGGCCAGAGCGTACTAGTGCCGTTCCACCTTTTGAGCCCCAAGCGCCCCCCACCATGAGCCCTCACAACGCTCTAGGTGGAACGGTTGGAACGGCACTCGCAGCGGCGTTCGCGCGCAGCGACGGAGCTCTCGCCTGCGAGGGCGTGGCGCTCAAGCGCATCGCCGACGATGTCGGCACGCCCGCGTACGTCTACAGCCTCGGCTCCATCCGCGACCAGTTCAGACGCCTAACGCAAGCGATCAGCGATGCGCCGCATCGCGTGCACTATAGCTGCAAGGCGAACGGCAACCTCGCGATTCTGCGCACGCTGCATGCGTTAGGCGCCGGTGTCGACGTCGTCTCCGGCGGAGAGCTTTATCGGGCCGGCCTCGCCGGCTTCGCGTCTAGTGATATCATTTTCGGTGGCGTCGGTAAGACCATCCGCGAGCTCGAAGAGGCCGTGGCGGCGGGGGTTCTGCTGGTGAACGCCGAGTCCGAGGACGAGATCCGCATGTTGAGCGATGTCGCCCAGCGCACGGGGAAGAGCATCGGCGTCGGTCTCAGAGTCAACCCTGAGGTGGCGATCGAAGCCTTTCACGCCTACACGCGCACTGGGGACAAGGGGCACAAGTTCGGTGTGCCTTACGATGAAGCGCTCGCGGTAGCGGAGATGGCGTCGCGCCTTCCAGGAGTGAAGCTCGCCGCGCTCGACATGCACGTCGGTTCGCAGCTCACGGCGCTCGCCCCATATCGCCGAGCGCTCGACCGGATCGTGGCGCTTCTGTCTGACATGCGCTCCATTGGACTCAGTACCATAGAATACCTCGACATCGGGGGCGGCCTCGGCGTGACGTACAGCGCCGAGTCGCCGCTCGACGTGACCGAGTACGGCGCGCTCGTGCGCGAGGCAGCGACGCAAACCGGCCTAACGATTCTTCTAGAGCCGGGGCGCTTTCTCGTCGGCAATGCCGGCGTTTTGCTGACGCGCGTGCTATACCGCAAGCGCAGCGGCGGGCGCAACATCCTCGTCACCGACGCAGGAATGAATGACCTCCTGCGACCGTCGCACTATCAGGCCTACCATCGCATCGAAGCCGTCGAATTGCGGGGGGCTGAGGACGCACTGCAGGCCGACGTCGTGGGACCAGTGTGCGAGAGTGGCGACTTCCTGGCCCTGGATCGTGCGCTGCCTGATGTTCAGGTCGGCGACTATCTCGCCGTCTACTCAGCTGGAGCGTATGGTTTCAGCATGGCATCCAATTACAACGCGCGGCCTCGGGCTGCCGAGGTAGTTGTGGACGGTGATCGTTATGCGGTCGCCACCGAGCGCGAGCGTTATGAGGATCTCGCGCGTCGAGAGCAGCACGAGCTCGAGTGGAGGAGCGAATAGTGCTGGTCGGCCTGATGTCCGACACGCATTGCCGCATGCCGGCGATCCGCGACCTGATTCAGTACATGCAGGGGCACGGCGTCAGTATGGTCTTGCACGCCGGCGACTACTGCGCACCGTTTGCGCTGCTGCCCTTTCAGGCTGCCAACATGCCGATGGCCGGAGTGTTCGGTCGCAACGATGGCGACCACGAAGGTCTCCGCGCGGTCGCGCAACAGAGCATGGGGATTGAACTGTACGAATCTCCTCACTCACTGGAGCTCGGCGGACAGCGTGTTTTAATCGTGCACGACATCCAGGATGTGAGCACGCGGTCAATCGAGGGCCACGCCGTAGTCGTGCATGGTCAGACGCATCGAGAAGAGATGAAGACGCGCGGCGATACGTTGATCGTGAACCCGGGCGAAGGGTGCGGCTGGCTGTACGGGCGTCCGTCGGCTGCGATTCTGGATCTCGATACGCGCAAAGTGGACTTTTTTACGCTGCCTAACGGTGGATAATAGGTCTGAGGTCGGAGGTCCGAGGACTGAGAAAGGGGCGGATAGCCGCATTCTGATTCTGGACTACGGCTCGCAGTACACGCAGCTCATCGCTCGGCGCGTTCGCGAGGCGCGCGTGTACTCGGAGATTCATCCCGCTGGTAAGGACCTCACGTGGATCAAGGCGTGGAAGCCGACCGGGATTATCCTGAGTGGGGGCCCGAGCTCAGTGTATGACGCCGACGCGCCAACCGCAGAGCGAGCGCTTCTGGACATCGCGCCGGTGCTGGGGATCTGCTACGGGATGAATCTCATCGTGCATCTCGAGGGTGGCGTTGTAGAACCGACTACCGAAACCGCCGGACGCGAGTACGGCCGAGCGAAGTTCGCCGTGACTGGAAGAGGAGGGGACAACGGCATCTTTGCCGGCTTCGCACCTAACGAG
>DASYRX010000371.1:0-6811 GCA_036003845.1 Gemmatimonadaceae bacterium
AGATTGGCCATGCCGTAGCCGTTCTGATACACGACACTGCCATCACGAGCCACACCTAACGCGCAACCTGGACCATCCGTGTTGCTCCAGGTGGCGAAGGCGCGATTCACGGCGATTCGGATGCTGTCAGCCGGCGTTTGCTGCGCGACGACAGGGCTCGTCAGCAGCGTGGCGCTGACGGTGGAGACGAAGAGTCGGCGCATCATGGTGGGGGATTGGGTTGGCGTGCGCCTGGGACCTAACGAAGGATCCTTACGAGGCTTTTGCCTGAGGACGGAGAAACCGTTTGAGTGAGCGCTCCTTCAACTTGCGCACCTCTTCGTCGCGGTTGCGCGGCGGCGCATTTGTCACGAAGGCATCGACCAGGTGCCGAGCGATGTGGGTCACCTCGTCGACCGAGCGATTGAACAGTTCCTCGTTCGCCTTGGACGGTTTGGTCGTGCCACTGATCTTGCGCACGAACTGCAGCGCGGACGCGCGGACTTCATCGTCCGTTGCATTCGGCGCGAAGTTTGTCAGCGTCTTGATGTTCCGGCACATTCGACAGTTCTCCCTGCGTGCTAAAGGTTCGAGCGACAGGCCGCCAGCGAAAGCAGCCTAACGAGCATCGGGCTTGGCCGTGAGCCGAGCGAGGATCTCCTCGAAGCTCTTGCGCCGATTCTCGTCCGTCGCGATCACGTACGTGATGTGGGCGTACTGCTCTGCGGTGATACCCTGCGCCTTCAGGATCTGATCGATTTCCTTGTGCAGCTTCTCGCGCAGGTCCTTTTGAACCTCGTTCGTCTTGTTTCTCGGTAAGGCGAACGCGGCGTGAGCCGAATCACGCGCCAGTGCGATCGCCGCGAACGCCTTCGCGTAAACCGTCAACCGAGCCTCGTCTACCGTTGTGTCGGCCTTTTGATCCTGCGCTCGCACGCTGCTCGGTGTGATACCGCCAAGCCAAAACGCGATGAGGAAGAGGCCGCCGAGTGACACTCGCGCCGTTCCAATCCTCCTAAATAGTGCTGGAAAAACGACCACAGCTGGTGATTGGAACGGTGCTCGCCGCATGCGCATAGGATCAGTCCCTGTAATGACTTGCGCAAGCGGCGCGTGGACGAGCAATTTTGTGTAGCGGCAGTGTGGCCCAAACGTCAACGTTGACACGACGTTAGGCGTACTTGCGTCGATCGGCTTTAGGGAGGCTCTCTAATGAAGGTTTTTGCCGGCGCAGCGCTGACGTTGTTGCTGCCTCTGATACTGCAAGGTCAGAGGCCTGAGGCCAGAGCCCAAAGTCACTACTCCTACGCCGTCGCCTCCAGTCGAGCCCCACACGCTCCAGCCGCCCGCTCAGGCCTTCCCGCCGCTGCGCTGAACGAAGTCGTAAAGACGTACTGCACCCGCTGCCACAATAGCGAGCAGAAAAGAGGGAACCTCTCCCTCGAAGGCTTCGACGCCGCTGCGGCGCCGCGGATGGCAGACGTTGCGGAAAAAATGGTCGCCAAGCTCCGCTCCGGCATGATGCCGCCGCCAGGACAGCGCCGGCCGAAGGGCGACACGCTTAGCACTCTCACTATTGCGCTTGAATCGCAGCTCGACTCGGCGGCCGCGGCGCATCCGAACCCTGGCGGACGGACGTTCCAGCGCCTGAATCGCGCCGAGTACAAACGCGCCGTTCGCGAGCTGTTTGGGTTGGAGATAGACGTCGACGCGTATTTGCCCCAGGACACGCAGAGCGAAAACTTCGACAACATCGCCGACGTGCAGGCGCTGTCGCCGACATTATTGGACGCCTACCTCCGAGCGGCGAGCGACGTCGTTTGGCTCGCCATCGGCAACCCAAAAGCGACGGCGAGCTCGGCGACATACAGCATTCCGCGCACTGCCTCGCAAATGGAGACCGTTGAAGGCGCGCCATTTGGGACGCGCGGTGGCCTTTCGGTTGTCCACACCTTCCCGGCGGACGGCGCTTACGTCTTCCGCGTCGTCTTCTTCCACGAAACGACGGGCGCCTTTGCCGGGACGAATGCTCGTGGCGAGCAGATGGAGATCTCGATCGACGGCGAACGCGTCGCGCTGCTCGGCGTCGACCGCTTCATGCACGCTGGCGATCCAAACGGCGCGTCTATGCTGACCGACCCGATTCGGATCACAGCCGGTCCGCACCGCGTGTCTGCTGTCTTCGTTCCGCCGGCGCTCCAGGCCGTCGCCCAGGATCTGATCGCGCCGCTCAAGTGGTCGCTCAACAGCACTTCGACAGCTGCCGCATACGGCTTCTCGTTGCTGCCGCATCTGCGCGACCTGGTTATCACCGGCCCGGACAATCCGACGGGCGTTTCGGATACCCCTATTCGACGCCGGGTCTTCACTTGTCAGCCCAAGGCCGCGAGCGAAGCGCGACCGTGCGCGGAGAAGATCCTCACGCGCTTCGGGAGCGCCGCGTTCCGGCGTCCTCTTACGGCGAGCGACGTGCAGGGGCTGATGTCGCTGTACGACGGAGCCGCTAAGGGTGACATGCCTAACGCTTTCGAAGCAGGGGTGCGCACCAGCCTTCAGGCGATCCTGGCCAGTCCGGACTTCGTTTTCCGCTTCGAGCCGTCGCCGGCCAGTGTGAAGGCAGGCGAGAGTTATCGGCTCAGCGACATCGCGATGGCCTCGCGCCTTTCGTTCTTCCTCTGGTCAGCGCCGCCGGATCACGAGCTGATGTCGCTCGCCAGCGCCGGGAAGCTTTCCGATCCAGCCGTCTTGCAGCGACAGGTGCGTCGCATGATGGAGGATCCGCGGGCAGAGGCCTTGGCGACGCGCTTCGCTGCCCAGTGGCTGCGGTTGCAGGATCTGGACAAGGTGCAGCCAGACGTTAGGCAGTACCCCGATTTCGACGAACAGCTGCGCGTGGCGATGCGCAAGGAGACCGAGTTCTTCTTCCAGAACCTCGTGCGCGAGAATCGCAGCGTGATGGAGCTCTGGAGCGCGGATTACACGTTCATCAACGAGCGCCTGGCGACTCACTACGGGATACCTAACGTATCGGGGACCGGGTTCCGCCGTTACGCCTATACCGATCCGCAGCGGCGCGGTTTGCTCGCGCACGCAAGCATCCTCACGCTCACGTCGCATGCAATGCGAACGTCGGCCGTGGAGCGCGGCAAGTGGGTGATGGAGGTCTTCCTTCACAGTCCACCGCCGCCGCCGCCGCCGGGAGTACCGGACCTCGAGGCGACTCCGGCTGCCAACGAAGGCAAGCTCCTCACCGTGCGCGAGCGCATGGAGCAGCACCGCAAGAATCCCACGTGCAATTCCTGCCATCGCATGATGGATCCGATCGGCCTGGCGCTCGAGAACTACGACGTCACGGGACGCTGGCGTGTGCGTGACAATGGGCGACCGGTGGACGCTCGCAGCGAGCTCTGGGATGGAACGCCAGTGGCGAGTCCGGCTGATTTGCGCGAAGCATTGCTCAAGCGGCGCGAGTCGCTTCTACGCACGTTCACGCGGAACCTGATGGCATACGCGTTAGGCCGTCGCGTGGAGTATTTCGATATGCCGACTGTGCGCGCCATCGTGCGCAACGCGGCGACAGACAACGATCGTTTCGGCGCCTATATCATGGGTGTCGTGAATAGCCCGGCATTTCGCATGCAGCGACAAGAAGTAGCAGACGGGGACAAGTAGTCAGTCACGCTACGCAAAAGGAGAAGAGGATGGTCATCACGGGAAAACACCTGCCTCGCCGCACCTTCTTGCAGAACATGGGAGCGCTGATCGCGCTGCCGTATCTCGAGGCGATGATCCCAGCGCGCAGCGTGTGGCGCCGAGCGCCGAAGGACCCCACTCGCCTCATCTGCATCGAGATGGTGCACGGTGCGGCAGGGTGCAGCCCGTTCGGTGCCACGCAGAACTTCTGGTCGCCGGCCACAACTGGTGCCGCATTTGATCTCTCGCCGACAGCGCTCGCTCCGCTGGAGTCGTGGCGGAAGCACCTAACGATTATCAGCAATACCGACGTGCGCATGGCGGAGGCGTACAAGCCGGAGGAGATCGGCGGCGACCACTTCAGGTCCAGCGCGGTCTTTCTGACGCAGTCGCATCCGATGCAGACGGAGAGCTCCGACATCTATGTCGGAAGGTCTCTGGATCAGATGTACGCGCAACGGTATGGCCAGAACACGCCGATTCCATCGATGCAGTTGTGCATCGAGCCGGTGGATCGGGCAGGGGGCTGCGCGTACGGCTACTCCTGCGCCTACACTGACACGATCAGCTGGTCATCGCCGACCGAGCCGCTGCCGATGATCCGCGATCCTCGCGTGGCGTTCGACCAGTTGTTCGGCGCGGGTGGCACACCGGAAGAACGCGCGTCGCGCACCAAGACCACGGGAAGCATCCTGGACTACATCACGGGCCGCGTGGCGGATCTCAAGCGCGAACTAAGCGCCGCCGATCGCCGGCGCATGGATCAGTATCTCGACAACATCCGCGAAATCGAGCGTCGCATTCAGCAGGTCGAGGCGCGCAACACGAGCGGCGAGGAGCGAGAATTGCCTAACGCTCCTGCCGGCGTCCCCGATTCGTTCGAAGACCACATGAAGCTCATGTTCGATTTGCAGGTGCTGGCGTTCGAATCCGACATGACGCGCGTCTTCTCGCTCAAGTGTGGGCGCGACGCGTCAGCGCGGGTGTACCCCGAGAGCGGCGTCACGACGGGCTTCCATCCAGCGTCGCATCACGGAAACAACCCCAAGCGCGTAACCGAGTTCTATCAGATCAACAAGTATCACATCAGCCTGCTGCCGTATCTCATGAACAGGCTGCAGCAAGCAAAGGAAGGCGATTCGAACTTGTTGGAAAAGACGATGGTGATCTACGGCTCGCCGATGGCCGACGGCAACGTGCACAACCATCGTCGCTGCCCGTTGATCGTGTTAGGCGGCGCCAACGGCAAGATGGCCGGCAATGTGCATCTCAAGGCGCCCGAGGGCACGCCGATGGCGAATGCGATGCTTGGCCTGATGCATCGGCTGGGCTTGGAAGACTTGGAGAATTTTGGTGACAGCACGGGTGAATTCTTATTCTGATAAGATCAAAGGCTTCACCGCGGACGAACGCGGACAACAACAACAGAGAGCGTTTACTTCTTTTGTTAAAGAACTTGTCCGCGTGTGTCCGCGTTCGTCCGCGGTGAAAGCAGTTAACGACCCTGGAGTCCGAGAGAGAGCATGAATAACGCGAGACGGATCTTCGGTGCACTTGCCATTGGGGGCCTAACGCTGGGCGCTGCCGGGCCGAGCTCGCCCGTCGCCGACGCTGCCATGCGACGCGATATCGCGGCCGTGCGCGCGCTCATCGCGAAGCACGCCGATGTGAACGCTCCGCAAGGCGACGGCATGACCGCGCTGCACTGGGCCGCGAAGAACGGCGACGCCGAGCTGGCGGCGCTGCTGCTCCGCGCCAAGGCGAGCCTAACGGCGACGACGCGCGTTGGTGCCTATCTGCCGTTGCACGTCGCCAGTCAGACGGGAAGCGCGCCTGTCGTCGAGGCGCTGCTCAAGGCAGGCGCCAATGCAAAGGCAACGACGTCGACTGGAGTCACATCCCTGCACCTGGCGGCGCTCGCTGGAAGTACTGGCGCGATCACGGCACTGATCAAGGCCGGTGCGGACCCTAACGCCAAGGAACCGGCATGGGGAGAGACGCCGCTGATGCTCGCCGCCGCACGCGGCAGAACCGACGCGGTCAAGACGCTGCTGAAAGCAGGAGCAGATCCCGCGGTCACCGCGACAGTGCTCGATCTCATGGCTCGTGCCGCCGAAGACCAAAAAGCCAAGGTCCGCCGCAACCAGGTATTGCGCTCGGGGCGCAAAGCCCAGGGCGCGGACACGGTCGCAACATGGCATCCGGATACGAAGCTCGTGCAAGAAGCTGTGCGCGCCACGCAGGACGCCGAGAAGAATCCGAACGCGGTGGCCGCCGAGCCGGAGCCCGAGATGTACCAGGGCACGCAGACTGGCGGCGATGAAGACTTCGCCGGCTTCACGCAGATGGTCGGATACCAGGGGGGCCTAACGGCGCTGCATCTGGCCGTGCGTGAAGGTCAGACCGAGACGGTGCTCGCTCTGCTCGAAGGCAAGGCCGACATCAACTTCCAGACGCCGGCTGACAAGACGTCGCCGCTCTTGCTCGCGACGATCAACGGCCACTACGATCTGGCGAAGCTGCTCCTCGAGCGCGGTGCCGATCCAAACCTGGCGAGCGACGCCGGAGCCACGCCCCTCTACGCGGTGATCAACAAGGAATGGGCGCCGACCTCGCGCACCCCGCAGCCCGCATTCAATCTGCAGCAGAAGACGACGTATCTCGAGCTTGCGGAAGCGCTGCTCAAGGCCAAAGCCGATCCTAACGCGCGGCTCAAGCGTAGCCTCTGGTACACCACGTACAATCGCGACAACCTGCGCGTCGATTTCGCAGGCGCGACGGCGTTCTGGCGCGCTGCGTACGCGACGGACTTGGACGCGATGAAGCTGCTGCTCAAGTATGGCGCGGATCCCAAGGTCGCGACGTTCCGTCCACCGCCGCGCGCGCGTCGTGGCGGAAACGCCGGCGGCGCCGACGTTCCCGATCCGTCACTCCTTCCACCGATTCCGGAAGGCGGTCCGGGAATCTACGCGATTCACGCTGCGTCAGGCACAGGTTACGGGCAGGGATACGCAGCCAACGACCATCGCCATGTTCCGGACGCCTGGCTGCCGACGGTGAAGTTCCTCGTCGAAGAGTTAGGCGCTGATGTGAACGCGCGCGATTTCAACGGGTACACGCCGCTGCATAACGCGGCGGC
>DASYRX010000372.1:0-9231 GCA_036003845.1 Gemmatimonadaceae bacterium
GGCTACGCCGTCGCGCGTTGGATCGAGCAGCTCACGGGCTCCACGCTCCAGATCGGCGAGGGGTCGCTGTATCCAGCGTTGCATCGTCTCGAGGAACGCGGCTGGGTAAAGAGCGAGTGGGAGCTGAGCGAGAATAACCGCCGAGCGAAGTTCTACACGCTGACTGCCAAGGGAAGGCAGCAGCTGCGCACAGAACAGGCAATGTGGGCACAGTTCGTCACCGCCGTCGGCAAAGTGCTCGACGCTACGTCGCTTCCGGCCTAACGAGCTGTTTGTGACCGACCGCGACAACGCCACCTGGCGGCGCCACTTCCGACTGCTCGGACGCGCGGACCTCCGCGCCGACGTAGATGAAGAGCTCGCGCACCACCTAGTCCTTCGCGCACGCGACCTCACCGAGCGCGGTTACTCACCAGGCGCGGCACGGGACGAAGCGGCGCGCTTGTTCGGAGACGTTCCAGCCATTCGCGCCGAGTGCCTGGAGATCGACCAGCGTGTGAACCGGCGCACAAGCCGCAAGGAAAACCTTATGACGCTTTTGCATGATCTTCGCCTCACGGCTCGCTCGCTGCGGCGCAGCAGCGGCTTCACCGGCGTTGCGGTGACGTGTCTTGCCATCGGAGTTGCCGTCACGGCGACGATCTTCAGCGCCGTCTACAGCATCCTCGTTAGGCCGCTGCCATATCGCGACGCCGATCGTCTCGTCGCGATCTACGGCGCGATGCCAGCACGAGACGTACGCGGCACCAATATCTCATTCTGGGACTACGCGTCGTGGCGGCAGGACAACCACACGTTCGCGGACATCGGACTCTGGACCTGGAGCACGATCACGGTCTCGAGCGACAACGACGCCGAGCGAGTGCAGTCCGCTCTCGTCAGCGCCAACCTGTTCCCCATCCTCGGCGTTTCACCCATTCTCGGCCGCCACTTCTCGCCTGATGAGGAGCGGGCCGGAAACGACCGTGTCATCCAGCTGAGCTATGGTCTCTGGCAGCGCCGCTACGGCGGTGATCCCGCCATCGTCGGCAAGACGATCCGCGTGAACGCGCTGCCTTACACGGTCGTCGGCGTGATGCCGCAGGGATTCAAGTTTCCCGAGCTGGGTCAAGCCTGGCGTCCGCTGCCTGTCGAAGCAGCGACCGATGCCGACCGTGGCAGCCGCTTTCACGCGGGTGCGATCGGACGGCTCAAGGACGGCGTGACGCTGCAATCGGCGAGGGCTGACCTCGAGCGCATCATGCGAGCTCAGGAAGCCACGTATCCTAACGACTACAAGGGATGGTCGGCGGACGCGATCACTGTGCGCGACGACGTCGTTGGCTTCATGCGCCGCCCGATGATCGTCTTTCTCGGTGCAGTGGGCATGGTCTTGCTCATCATCTGCGCCAACGTCGCCAACCTCATGCTGGCGCGCGGCGCCGAACGCCGTCGCGAGATCGGCATTCGCGTGGCATTGGGAGCGGGGCGCGGCAGAGTCGTTAGGCACGTCCTGCTCGAAAGCGTCATGATTGCCGCCGTCGGCGGCGCGCTTGGAGCGCTGCTCGTTCCCTTGGGGCTCAGGCTCTTCGTGGCAATGTATCCCGCAGAAGTCCCCTTCTACTTCCATTTCGGCGTCGACGGAACTGTAATCGGCTTCGTCGTGCTCATCTCGCTCGTCTCGGGGTTTCTACTCGGAGTCGTGCCGGCGCTGCGAGCGTCTGACGTCGACGTGAGTGCGGCCCTCAAGGAAGGAAGCCGCGGGCATGCCGGTGGTCGCCAGGGAAGCCGACTGCGCGATGGCCTCGTCGTCGCGGAACTGGCGCTGTCGGTGATGCTGCTCGTCGGCGCGACACTGCTCATCCGCAGTTATCGCGTGCTCAGCGACACGAACCTGGGTTTCGACGAGAAAGGACTGCTCGCCGCGCGCATTGCGCTCCCTGGCGCCGAGTTCCGTGAGTTCGACCGTCGCCGAGTGTACTGGGAGAGCGCGTATCAACGGTTATCCGCGCTGCCAGGCGTCGAGTTCGTCGGATCAGCTGACGGTATTCCTTTCAGTGGTTGGAATGTGCAGTCGCAGATGTCGATCGAAGGCCGCCAGAGCCACGAGCTCATGGTGCACTATCAGAACGTGAGCCCGGAGTTCTTCCGCGTGATCGGCGCGCCGATCGTGCGCGGCCGTGGCATCACGTCGGCGGACCGCGACTCCGGTGTGTACGTCGGCGTGGTCAACGAGACGCTCGTTAGGCGTGAGTTCGCTGGCCAGGACCCCATCGGCAAGCGCATACGCTGGGGCGACGATCCGAATTCGGCGTGGCCGTGGATCAGCATCGTCGGTGTCGTGCGCGACTTCCGGCACTGGCGGCTCCCCGAGCCAGTGCGTCCAGCGATCTATCTCTCACAGCTGGCGCGACCTTCCTCGCAACAGACGATCGTGCTTCGCACCAGGCTCGCCGATCCACGCACGTTGGAGCCTGCCGTGCGCAGCGCTCTCCGTGACCTGAACAAGGATGCCCCTGCGTACCAGGTGCAAACCTTCGAACAGGTCGTGTCGACGTCGCTGTGGCGTCAGCGCATGCAGGGGCAAGTACTCGGCGTCTTCGCGGTGATGGCCATGTGGCTGGCGGCCATCGGCCTATACGGCGTCATCTCGTACGCCGTCACGCAGCGCACACGCGAGATGGGCGTGCGTATGGCGTTAGGAGCCAAGCGCAGCCAAGTGGCGATGCTCGTGCTCGGGCAGGGGGCACGACTCGCCATCGTCGGCGTCGCTATTGGGCTCACTGGTGCGCTTTTGCTGCGAGGAACCGTCGCGCAACTGCTCTATGGAATCGCGGCGACCGATCCGCTGACCTTCATCGGCGTGCCGCTTTCGCTCGCAGCCGTGGCCGTGCTGGCGAGCTTGCTGCCGGCACAGCGTGCAACGCGCGTCGACCCGGTCGTAGCGATGAAAGCCGACTAGCTCTGAGCCGGCCTTGAGTTACGCCTAACGCTTCAGAGTTGCGAAGTACAGGACGTTCGTCGCCTCTGAACGCGCCACCGCAATATCCACATTGCCGTCCCGGTCCACGTCAGCGATGGCGAACCCGTAGACGGTTCCCTTGTCGTCGCCGAATCGCACGCTGTGAAAGCGCCGGCCCGATCCGTCGTTGAAGTAGACGGCCGAGGGCGATTCTATGTGACCGACGACGATGTCCGGCTTGGCATCCCGGTTCACGTCGGCAACAGCGAGCGCGTACGGCTTGTTGCGAGGGCCGCCTACCGCAATGCGCTCGCCGAACGTTCCACCTCGCTGTGCGAGGTAAACCTCCGTGCCGCGTTCTTCGTCGATCGCGACGATATCGAGCAAACCATCTCCGTTGAGATCAACGGCTTCCGTCATTCGGATCGTCACGTTAGGCGCGCCGAATGGGATACTGTGCTCAGTGGAGTAACTCGCCTTGGGCCCCGCCAGATACACGCGACTCTGCCCGCCATCGCGGTGCGGCACGGCGAGATCGATGAATCCGTCACCGTTGAAGTCTGCGGCGGTGATCGTTGTGCTTGGATCGCGTGAGAAGGCAACGCAGTTGCGATCGAAGCGTGCCGCGCCCTTGTTGAAGCAGATGTAGTTCGCCGTTTTGCCGACGTCGCCGCGATTCGCAACGACGATGTCCGGCAAGCCATCACCATTGAGATCAGCAACGGTCGCATTTCGCGTCGGCCAGGTCGCCTGCCCGTAGCTCGAACCAACCCGAAAGTGTCCCTTTCCATCATTGAGGTAAACGAGTTTGGCGTCGGGCGCGTCGTTGCTGATCACGACATCGAGGTCGCCGTCGCGATCCATGTCGACGAGTCGTCCGGAATACGATCGATCGGAGGCTGAGCCGAGGTCGTAACCACTGGCGAAGTGGCCGGCGCCATCTCCAAGAAGCACACGATCGACGAGCGGCCAGTGTCGCCCCTTCGCTAGCACGACATCGAGGTCGCCGTCGCCGTCGACATCTCCGAGGCTCACGTTGGCCGACGTTTCCGCTGTCGACTCGAGCAGCAGCACGCGATCGAATGTTGGAAAGGTGTCCGCGCTCGATGTCAGGGTAGTTTCGCGCCTGGTACCGTCAAGAGAACTGCGAGCGACTAGCGCGCCGCCGAGGATCATCGTTAGGCACGCTACCGCGAGCACTCGCCTCACCGGAGTCCAGACTGGCGAATCGTCAGACGCTGCATTCATTCGCTGGTCCATCGCGACCGTTCATACAGGAGCTCAGCCTCGAAATTGTTCGTTAGGTGGAACGGGATGTTTCACGTCGGCCAATGGCCTTCCCAACCAAGAAACCAACGCCCGCACCCACGAGGCTCACCACGAGCCCGATGACCGCGCCGAAGTTACCGTGCAGAACGACGTTAAACGCCAGGACGGGCAATCCGACGACGATGGCGATCAGCCAGGCAGCGCGCGGGCTCACGGCGGAGAGGATAGTGCTCGTTATGAACAGAGCAGCCGCCGTCACGCCTGCGTCGTCCCAAGTAGCCCGAGAGTCGACATAGGCGATCATACAGCCGATCAGCAATGCGAGAAGGACAATTCCGAGCGGAACTCGCGCGCGCATGATCAGAGCCTCGCTGTGAACGCCGCGATCATGCGCCGCGCATGTAAGCACATCCTGCGTTCTGCGCGCGGATCAGTGCAAAAATGCCAGACGGCACGACGATCGTGCCTGGCACGAGATTCGACCGTACTTCCTCGCGCACTTCGTCCACCGGGCGCTTGGTCAACTCCGCGTGCCGCGACGACCAATTATTCATCGCGATGTTGCACAGCAACAGAATAGTACCGCGCGAATGGAGCGTCTCCAGCGAGCTGTCGCCCGATCCGTTCGCCGCGTGGGGCTTGAGGAATGGGTTCCGCCGCGCCGGCTGTTGTGTTAGGCGATCTTTGATCTTGAGCTCGTCGCCGAGGGCAAACTTTTCCCAGATTGCATCGTTGAGGGCCAAAGGCGTGCCGAGCTGCCGCATAACGATGACGGCGCGCAGCTGCTCGTCTTTCGTGCCGTGGACCTCGTGGTAGTGGTCCAGGAAAGTATTCGTGAGGTCCAGCGCAAAGCCGTCAGAAATGTTTGTCGCGTCGAAGACGACGCGGTACTGCGCCTTCTCGAGCTGGTTCAGCCAAGAGGTATCCCACTTGTCCGTCACTGCAGGGAGCTCCAACTCATCGACGTCCGGTTGTGCGGCCACTGCTCCCGCGCTCCCAGTCAGTAAAGCCGTCGCGATACCGAGCTGAGCGAGAAACTCGCGCCTATCCTGCGGAGCCTTTGGTGTTCGAGTCATTCCGCTTCTCCGTATACCGGTTCGTGCTCCTGGTTACCACGAGTATAGACACCGCAACGACCATGATCGTATGCCGCCCCCGTGCTTCCGCTAGAGTTTCGCTGTCAGCAACTTCCCGGCGGCACTAACCAGGGTGAACGATGTCGATCGAAATCGAGCAACTGAACAGCATGCGCGTAGGCGCTGTTAGGCACGTGGGACCGTACAACAAGATCGGGCCGAAATTCCAACAGCTGGGCGCCATCGCGGGTCAGGCAGGCCTCTTCCAGGCACCCGGCGCGGTGATGATGGGGATCTTCCACGACAATCCTCGCGAGACGCCGGCCGACCAGCTGCGCTCAGACGCTGCTATCGCAGTGGGCAAGGACACGCGCCTCCCCGAAGGCTTGACCGAACAGGTGGTCCCTGGCGGACGCTACGCGCGCTTCACGCATATCGGTAGTTTCGAAGGGCTTCCCGGCGCATGGACAGAATTCGCTGCCTCGTTAGGCTCGGGCGCGTATCGCATGCGCGAAGGCCCAGGGCTCGAGATTTACCGGAGTGACATGGCGACCACTCCTGTAGACAAGCTGCGCACCGATCTCTACATGCCTGTGGAGTGACTCGCGCTCTCGCAGCCGCGCAGTCCATTCCTGTCCGCGGTGATGTCGACGCCAATATCCGAGAGCACCTTCGGCTCGCTGACGTCGCCGCGGTAGAGAAGGCGCAGGTCGTCGTCTTCCCCGAGCTCTCGCTAACTGGCTACGAGCTCGATCTCGCCGACGAGTTGTCGTTCTCGGAGCACGATGCTCGGCTCCAACCGCTGGTGCGCTTAGCGGCGGCCCGCGAGATCATGCTCGTCGTTGGTGCGCCTGTGCGCATAGAGTCGAGCCTGCACATCGGCGCATTCATCATCTCTCCAACCGGCGTGATCGACCTCTACACGAAGCAGCACCTCGGCGCCTTCGCTCCAAGCGACAGCCCGGGCGGCATCGTGCCGGTCGCCGAGTCTACGGTGTTTCATCCAGGACATCGAAATCCGCTCGTTAGGATGCGCGATACCGCAGCGGCCGTGGCGGTGTGTGCGGATGTGGGTGGGCCTGCACACGCGCGCGCCGCCGCAGAGCGTGGCGCAGAGACTTACCTGGCGAGCATGTTCGTCATCCCATCCGACCTCGAGAGAGACCTAACGAGACTGCGAACGTACGCCGAGCGCCATGCGATGGCTGTCGTCTTCTCGAACTATGGCGGCCCTTCAGGAGGACTGCCGTCGGGAGGACGCAGCGCGATCTGGTCGCCGAAAGGAGACCTTCTGGCACAGCTCGAGGCGACCGGCTCGGGCATTGTCGTCGCGACAGAGGGCGACGCCGGCTGGCGCGGCAAGCCGATTACGCTCAACAGCGTTGAATCGTGAGGCGTGATCTCCAATCGCTCAGTTCAATTCCAGTCCGTACAATTTGGATGCATTGCCGCGCAGTACCATCGTCGCGATCTCCTCTGCACGCGGACGCGTGATCTCGCCGTCTCGCAGCATTGCTGTCAGCACCATCGCCAGTGACTGTCGCGCGGTGTGACTCCCGATCCACGCCGTGAGCTCCCAGCCGGCGTCGGGCCCACCGCCGAATGCATCGCTGCCAAAGAGCACTTTCTCAGGGAACTGCGTGACGAACGTTCGCAACGCAGGAGCCACCGTGGCCGGAGAATTCACAACCGTCATCAGCGAGATGTCGGCGTAGACGTTAGGCTTCCACAGCATGGCGTTTGTGTGCGCGGCGTACATGCCGCCGCCGTGCACGATGACAAAGTTGGTGCCGCGGAGCGTGGAATCGTTGAACGTCGGCTCGAGGAGCAGCGGATCGCTTCCGGCCGCGCGATAGTAGCCGCCCGCTCCTTCCAGAGCATGAATGTGCACGGCCATACCGAGCCGGCCAGCCTCGCGCGCGATGTAGCGAAAGAGATAGTCCTGCAGCGTCTTGTACTCGCCGTGTGTTGGAGTACCGCCGGCGGCGTAGCGCGCGTAGATGCCGCGCGCCGCTGCAAGTGAGGCATCGCTAAAGTCCAGCGCGCGGAGATACGCCACCTCGAACTTCACAGCGACGCAGCCGCCCTGGCGCTGACGCTCGAGCGTGGCGGTCACCACATTGCGCAGATAGGCATCGAGCGTTGCAGGTAGTTTCGTTAGGCGGAGGTCACCCATATAGCGCCGCAGCAGCCGCTCTTCGAGCGGGTACAGCGCGCGGTAGTCTGGGGACGTGCGCTCCGCGGCTGTCGAGAGTGGGAGCATCAACGGATCGACATAGGATGCCCATTGAAAGCGGGGCGGAGCGACTCCCGGACCCATCGCGATGCGGTTCGCGATCATCACCTCGACGCCGATGCGATCCAGAACCCACTCGGGGAAACGAGTCCCTTGCTCGCGTGCGATGTTTTTCATCGTCGCGCGCAGCTCGTTCATGTGCGCGTCGCTCAGATCGTCGTACTTGTAGCCGTAGAGGGCGCGATAGGCAGCGAGCCAGATCGGCGTAGCGCCGCCGCGCAGTCGATCAGGTACGGAGAACGGAGAGAGGCCGTCGAGCGGGAGCGCGTCATATTCGGAATCGACCGGGACGACGCTGTTGACGTGCGCGTGGTTGTCGACAGCGCGAATTGCGGCTATGTAGGCGGCGAGCGCCGAATCGACCGTCGCCTGCGCGCCTGCTCCAACGGCCGTACAGCAGACGAAAAGAAGTGCGCGCGCTAGGGCACGAGCTCTCATGTTACGTCTCCGTTGTTAGGCAATGCGCGTGGCGCGTGCCACGCATCGTCAGCCGCCGCTCTTCCCGCCGGGTCTCTTGGTCGTTATGACGATCACGCCGTTCGCGCCGCGCATGCCCCAGACCGATGTGTCGGCGGGGTCCTTTAGCACCTTGATCGACGCGATATCGTGCGGATTCACGCCAGTCAACGCGCCGCCGGGACCAGGCTGAAACGGCGTGCCGTCGATGACATAGAGCGGCTCGTTGCTGCTGTAGAACGACGAAGGCCCTCTGACCAGCTCGACGGCGATGCCGCCGTTGGATGTGCGTGTGATTCTGAGTCCTGGAGAGGAAGCGGCCCTGAACACCTCCTCGACGGTGTCGAGGCTGCCTGGTTCTGGATCGCGGCGTTTGCTGCAGTCGGCGACTACTGCGGCCAGAGCCCAGGCAGAGAGCGCTGCACGAGAGAACGATTTCATAGGCTTGGCGGCCGAACTAAGTGTAAAGGAGACCGCGTCGGGCGGGCTGTCCGGCGCTACCCATGGGATTTAGCTCAAGGGGCGAGGGATGCAAGCGTCAGATGCTCACCTCATTGCGCGCCTTCTTGCTCTCCAATAGTAGCCAAACAAACGGCGGCAGAACAACAAGCTTCAGCATTGGCGCCACTGCGTTCAAAGACGTGCCACGAAACGCCAACCAATTCGCGTAGATCTCGACTCCAACCGCAACTCCGAGTACAACGGCTCCAAACGCCTTCGTCCGGCCGCGGCTATCTCTCAGCCAGACGGCGACGCACCAGAGGAGGAAAAGATCGACCAGCCAACCTTCGATGCGTTGGCCCAAAACCCGGAAGACAATGTCACTGAGTCGCTGATTATGTATCAGCTCGCTCAGACCCTGCATGACAAAAATGACGGCCAATGCAGCAGCCGAAATCGCTCCTAGCAGTGTGATCCACCGCGGCGTCCGGAAGTCCACCGTGGCGAGCGCCACGAGGAGAGCGCCTAACGCGAGCATTGCGTGAATCACCGCTTCGGGCCGCGCGCCGCCGAGCACCTGATAGAGGAAGGTCACGGGCAGAGCAAGCAAGAGAACGACTGATGCAGCGAAGCCTCGAGGTGACCTCACGGGACGAACAGCGGCTCGAAGTACTTCGGTACGACGACCTTGGTCTTCGGTGACGCTGCCTTTACCTCGGCGATGAACGTCTGCAGCCGCTTGATGGCCGGCT
>DASYRX010000373.1:0-17957 GCA_036003845.1 Gemmatimonadaceae bacterium
GCGAGCGCCGCTGCCTACGTTGCCGGGACCAGGCACCGGAAACTCAAACCCCTCAGATCGCTGCTGGTCGAACTGCTTGTAGTAGTACTGCACACCCGCCGACGTCGTCGCGATGAAGTTCGGCGTGACGGTCCAGTCGGCGTTGGCGCCATAGTCGGCCGTGAAAAAGGTGGCGCGTAGTCCCTGCGACCGTTTCTGGCCGAGGCTCGCGGCGAAGAACGGGTTGTATCCGGTGGGATCGCGGAAGACGAGCTGCGACGATTTGTTGTTCGTGATGTCCGGTCCAACCGTTAGGCGATGCCGCAACCAAGGCAGTGGACGGTGGTTCAGCTGCAGGCTGAACGTCGTGCGATCGACGATGTCGAAGCCTTCGACGCTGAAGTAGTCCTCAGGACGGTAGAACTGGAAGCCATGTCCGGCACCATTCCATCCGGTTTTCGTCGTGTCCGGTCCAGTGGGTTCACACCATGGGAAGTTGCAGGCCCAAAGAATGGACGTGGTGATCGGCTGTGTCCCCGATGCTCCGCGCGTTCGCTGACGGATCGTTCCTAGCGTGATGTCGGCGCGGAACTTTGCGTCGTTGGTCGCATAGCTCAGGTTTGCTCGGCTGGCGAACTTGTTCTGCCAGTTATAGGTGACCGCACCTTCCTCGCGCTTGTAGTCACCGCTGAAGTAGTACCGCAGTTGATCGCTCCCGCCGCTGATGCTGCCGCCGCCACCCCATGGCGTTCCGGTGCTGAAGATGTCTGGGAAGCCGCGCTGCTTTTGGAACTTGATGACGTTGAACTCCCTGATGTCGGCGGGATTTCTGTAATCGCCGCCGCGATGCAAATAGAAGTTCGGCGGATAGCGATTCGCCGCGTCGTAGAGCCACGCCGCGCCCGCATCGGCGTGCGCTTCGATCGTCGGTCGTCCTGCGCGCCCGCGCTTCGTGATGATCTGAATGACGCCATTCGATGCTTCGGTGCCGTAGATCGTCGCCGCCGAAGGCCCTTTGAGAACCTCGATCGACTCGATCTCTTCGGGGTTGAGGTCGTTGATTCGGCTCGGTTGATCCTGACCGCTGAAGCCGAAGCTCTGCGCAACCGCTTGATTGTTCGAGCGCACTCCGTCGATGTAGATCAGCGGCTCGTTGGACAAACTCAGGCTGCCTGAGCCGCGGATGCGCGTCGTGCCACCCGCGCCGATGCCGCCGCTGGCGCGCATGATGCGCACGCCTGGCACGCTCGCGGAGAGCATGTCCTGCAGTTTGACTGGCGGCCCGGTGATGGCGAGCGAGTTCTTCACCTCGAGGCGACCGACAGCATTGCCTAACGTGCGCGTCTGCACTTCGCCTGCCGTGCCCGTGACGACGACGGCGTCGAGCTTAATGGCCAACTCCGCCATTTCGATGCGAACGGCCGCATCACCCACTCGCGCATTGACCCGCGCTGCCTGGTAGCCGATACGGGCGGCGCGGATGAGCGCCGTGGAACCTGGAACGTTGACCAGGCGGAACTCGCCTCGAGTCCCCGAGCGCGCACCGATCGTGCTCCCGTCGACTGAGATGGTGACGTCGGGAAGTGGGAGACCGCTTTTGGCGTCGATCACGGTCCCGGAGATCGTTCCCGCTTGCGCGTGCGCAAGCGATGATGCTGCGAGACTCGTTAGGAAAAGAAGGGCGCCGAGGATGCGCCGACTACTGAACAACAGGGGTTGCGTCATACCTCCTCCGAGAGGTGAGGTTGCAAACCGTGGAGGGCGCGGGCAGGAAGTGAAATTGCATACAAAATTGCCCACAGAGTAATGCGCTGTTCGGGCTGCGGATGCAAGAAGTCTTTGTCAGCCTTTGGTGCTACCCATAGGACACCTAGGGAGGCAGAAAAGCGCGCACGGCATCCACAGTGTCGGCTTCCGCGACGCGTTTATCCGGGCGGTACCCTTTCACCCGCGCGAAGCGCAACGCCATGCCGCCGGGGTAATGCGGGCTGCGCTGCACGTCGTTGAACGCGATCTCCACGACGAGCTCCGGTCTCACGTAGACGACGTGGCCATCGCGATGCGTCTCGCGCGCGAGCAGCTCCTTGGTCTGCCACTCGAGCATCTCGTCGGTCATCCCCTTGAACGTCTTCCCCAGCATAACGAAGCCACCGCTCGCTGGGTCGCGCGCGCCGAGATGGATGTTGCTGAGCCACCCTTTCCTCCTTCCCGAGCCCCACTCGACGGCCAGCACCACGAGATCGAGGGTGCGTGCCGTCTTGACCTTGAGCCACGCGGAGCCGCGCCTCCCGGCCGCGTAAGGCGCCGATAGCGATTTCACCATCACGCCTTCGTGACCGTGCGCGAGCGCATCGGCCTCGAAGCGCCGCGCCTCTTCGGCATCCGTAGTGATGCCCCGAGGAACTCGCATCGATTGCGGCGCGATTTCATCGAGTCGCTGCAGACGCTCGGAAAGAGGCCGGTCGAGGAGATCCTCACCGTCGCACGCGAGGAGATCGAAGAAGAATGGCTTGAGCGGTAGCTCCGCGCGCAGCACATCGACGTCGAGCCGGCGACCGAAGCGTCGCATTGTCACCTGGAATGGGTACGGCCGCTCGTCCGCGGTCAGTGCGATTACCTCGCCATCCAGGATCAGCTCGCGCGCGGCGAGCGCTCGGACGGCGTCGACGACCTCGGGCACGGCGCCAGTCACGTCATTCAAGCTGCGGGTGTACACCGCGACTTGGGTCTCGCGCTTGTGCACCTGAACGCGCGCGCCGTCCAACTTCCACTCGATGAGCGCCGTGCCCCCGCTCTCGCTCAAGGCTTCTTCCACGTTAGGCGCGGAGTCGGCGAGCATGGGCTGCACGGGACGGAAGAGTTGCAGTTGGAACTGGGCGAGCGCGGCTTCCCCTTCGGTCAAGACAGCGCCCGCAACAGCGCCGAGGTCACCGGCGAGCATCACGGCGCGCCTAACGCGATCGCTGGGCAGTTGCGCCGCTTTAGCAACCGCTTCAAGCAAAACGCCTTCGAGCGCACCCTGGCGTACTTCACCGATGACGAGCGCCATGAGGAACTGCTGCTCATCAGAAGTTGCCCGCGCGAAAAGCTGGTTGAGCAGCCTTAGACGCTCCGCCGCGGAGTTCTTTCCGCGAGCAGCCTGTAGCTCGTCGAACGCACGGTCGATATCTCGCAGCTCGAGCGTCGGTTCCACCGCGGCTTCTTGTGCGCTGACCGACGACACCGCGCTCCACCCGGCACCCAAGCGCCCCTGCCGCGGCCATCCAACGAAGAAGCCGATGGCGATCGGGATCTCGTCGGGAGCGAGCTGTTTGAGGAGCGCGGCCAGCTTGGAGACTTTCTCCAGTCTCCCCGCGGTTTCCGCCACAGCTGTCGATGTCAGGACAAGGTCTATCAGTCTCATCGAGGTCAAAGGAGTGCTAGGACGACTGGATCACTGGCCCGCAATGTTTAGCTTGTCGATTCCTGCGCCAGTCCTTCGACGTTTAGGTACAGCAGAAACGCGCAACGCGTAATGCGCTATTAGGACCAACGTACTCCAGACACTCGAATGCTTATCCGCGACATCAAGTACGCCGTTCGCAGCCTCTCACGCGCACGCGGCTTTGCCATCGCCGTGATCCTCACGCTCGGACTCGGTATTGGCGCCAACACTGCCATCTTTAGCGTCGTCCGCGGCGTGTTGCTGAAGCCTCTGCCGCACCGGGATGGCGATCGCCTGGTGTATCTGCGGCACTCGATCAATGGGCCCGGCGGCGAGGACATCAACTTCTCCGTGCCCGAGATCCTCGACTTCAGGGAAGGGGCAAAGAGCCTCGCCGGGATCGCCGAGTATTCCGGGCTCACGTACCCGCTCACGAATGAGGGCGGCGAAGCCGTGCGGGTCAACGTCGGCTTGGTGACCGGCAACTTCTTTCAAATCATGGGTCTGTCGCCCGTGCTGGGCCGGCTCCTGACTGACGCTGACGACGGCACCGGAGTGCCGCCGGTCATGGTGTTGTCGCACGAGTTCTGGCTCAATCGCTTTGGTGGAGACAGCAGCATCGTCGGCAAGACCGTGCGAGTGGACGGTCGCGCGGTTGAGGTTGTCGGCGTTTTGCAGCCAGCGCCGCACTTCCCGAATCGAAACGATGCGCTTCTGAACATGGTGATCAGCGAGCATCACACGAGTGCGCTGATGGTGCACGGTCGCACGCATCGCATGACTCAGATGATCGCGCGTTTGGCGCCAGGTGCGACTGTCGAGCAGGCAAAGGTCGAGGTCGCGGCAATTAGAAAACGTGTGCAGGCTCAGTTTCCGGAGTCGTACGATCCGGGTTCGGGCTACAAGGTCACGGTGGTGCCTTTCCGCGAAATCCTGGGCGAGCGGGCGAAGTTGACGTTGTGGATGCTGATGGGCGCGGCCGCGTTCGTGCTCATCATCGCGTGCGCCAACGTCGCGAATCTCACGCTCATGCGCGGCGTCCGGCGCGAGCAGGAGCTCGTGGTACGCTCCGCGTTAGGCGCCGGCACCGCGCGTTTGCGCCGGCTGCTGCTCGCGGAGAATCTGGTGCTCGCGTTCGTTGGCGCCGTGTTGGGGCTCATTCTCGCGCGAGCGGGCGTTGGACTGCTGATCTCGCTCGCGGAGCGCTACTCGCCGCGCGCGAATGAGATCAGACTCGACGGGATGGTCGTCGCGTTCGCGATCGTGTTGATGCTCGTCGTCGCGGTGCTGCTCTCCTTCGCGCCGAAGCTGGCCAAGGAAGGTTCGTTAGGCAACTGGATCTCGGCGGGAGCTGCCCGGGTGAGCGGCAGTCTCAGGCGTCAACGGTTGCAGCGCAGCCTCGTCGTCGCGCAGATCGCCGTCTCGGTGATGCTCCTGGCGGGTGCCGGGTTGCTCACGCGCACGATCATGCGATTGTCTCAGGTCGACACTGGGCTCAAGGCCGGCGCCGATGTGCTGACGATGGAAGTGCCGGTTGGCGGCAACAGACGTGACGCCGACTCCAAACAGTTGTACGAGCGGATGAAGTTCGAGATCGGGGCGATTCCGGGTGTCACCGACGTCGCGTTAGGGTCGACGATGCCGTTGCGCACCACGCAGTTCCAGCTCGAGGTCAAGGCCGAAGGTTATCAGCTGGCGGCGGGTGAGGCGATTCCGCGCGCGGAGTATCGCACGGCGAGTCCGGAGTATTTCCGCGCGTCCGGGATTCCGCTGCTCAAAGGGCGCGAGTTCACGACGACGGATCGCGACAGCGCCGCGCGCGTCGTGGTTATCAACAAGAAGCTCGCAGACTATCTGTTCAAGGATCGCGATCCGATCGGACAGCGGATTGCGTGGACTGGCGATGTTTTGCGTTTCATTCCCGTGAGCGGCGAATGGCGCACGATCGTCGGGGTCGTGGGCGATACGAAGGACGGCGGCCTTGATGCCGAACCGTTCCCCGTCGTTTTCCAGCCGTTTGCGCAGGAAGTGAGCTTCGGTCAAGCTGGCATCGTGATCCGCGCGGCGAACGAGAATCCGACGTTGGCGCCGGCTGCGGCGAGACTCGTTAGGGGAATCGTCCCCGACGCGCCGATCGAGAACATTCTCACGGTGGCGCAGATCAAGGATCAGAGTGTAGCTCCGCGGCGCTTGAATGCGGCGCTCATTTCGTCGTTCAGCATTTTGGCGCTGATCATCGCTGCGGTGGGCATCGCCGGCGTGCTGGCGTTTTCGGTCAGCGCGCGAACAAACGAGATCGGAATTCGCATGAGCCTCGGGGCCGACCGGGGCCGCGTTCAGCGTATGGTGCTGATGGAGGGTGGGGTTCTGCTTGGCGTTGGATTGGCGTTAGGCGTGCTGGGCGCGGTGTTGGCGAGCCGGCTGATTCGCGGATTCCTGTTCGGCGTGACGCCGAATGATCCGTTGACGCTGCTCGGCGTGGCGCTGATGATGATGGTGGTCGGCATCGGCGCGTGCTGGTTGCCGGCGTTGCGCGCCGCGCGGATCGATCCCGCCGTAGCGATCCGTCGGCAATAGCCTAACGCTTCTATAGTCAAGAGCTTGAACCACAGAGACCGCAGAGAACACGGAGGACTACGTACTTTTTTTGGGTACGGTGCATAACAAAAATGTTGCAGTCCTCTGCGTTCTCCGTGGTCTCTGTGGTAAAGGCTCTTACGATCTCAGCAGCTCGACGGAGCCGAATCACAAAGAAAGAGGTCGGAGGGAGACCCCTCCGACCTCAGAACTCAAACCTCCGACCTGTTTACGGCAGTACGTTCGCCAGATCCTTCACCGCAGCCGCGAGCTTCTGCACCTTGGCCCCGTCGCACGATCCACGCGCGTCCGACTCGAGCTGCGTCGTCAGCTGATTCAACGCCGTCGAGCGCGCCGAGCCAGAAGCCTTCTCCGCGTTCTCGAGCCCCTGCCTAACGGCAGAGATGCGCCCCGAGCTCAGACACTTGTTGCGCTCGAGCTGATCGACGTAGGAACGCGCCAGCGCAAAGCTCGACGGCCAGACCAACTTCGGCTGACCCTGCGCGTTGAAGTAGTCGAAATGCACCGTCTTTGCCGCGTCGATCTCGTTCTGCGAGATGAACTCGCTCGGCGTTAGCTCGAACACGTCAAAGCCGCGCGCGATTTCGGAGCTATACATCGCGCCGTTGTACCAGTATACCGACCACGAACCACCGCCACCCAGACGTGTGGAGTCAGTCGGGCCACGATCAAAGAACGCGATTTCCTTCGGGTGCGCTGCATCGGTCCAATCGAAGACGGAAACGCCGCCCTGATACCATGACTGGATCATGACATCGCGGCCCGGAATCGGGATGAGTGACCCGTTATGCGCGACACAGTTTTCGAATTGCGTCTGCGGCGCCATCATCTTGTAGTAACTCTTGAACTTCATCTTTCTGTTTTCGATCGTGAAGATCGCATCCGAACCCCACTCCTTCGGATCGCTCGCGCGGCACTTCGGCCCACCACCGCCACCCCACTCGTCGGAGAAGAGAATCTTCGTTCCGTCATTGTTGAACGTCGCGGAGTGCCAATACGCGAAGTTCGAGTCTGAGACCTGGTCGATGCGAACCGGATTGGTCACGTTGCTGATGTCGAGCAGGAAGCCGTAGCCTTCGCACGCACCGCCGGCCAAGCCTAACGCGGGATAAACCGTGATATCGTGGCACTGCGTCGGGCCAGGGCGCGGACCGCTTGCGTTGGGATTCGCCCCGATCATGCGATCGACGTAGCCCTGAATGCCGGCGCGCAGCGCAGCGCTGTCTGCTGCCGTCGCCGCAGATGCACCAACGCCGCCGCGCTGCTTGACGATGCTATCGAGCAATTGGCGGGTAAAACCGCTAGGCGCCACCTGCTCCTGGCCGCCAAAGCGCACGATGAAGTCACCGCGCGCTTTCGCTGCGTTGACGGCGGCGATGTCGTCCGGCGCGAGCCCGTGCGACGACGGCGCGGTCAGGTCGTTGAAGATGCGCGGCGACGCGACGATTGCGGCCGCTGCAGGATTCGCCAACGGCACCTTGATGACTTCGATGCGGAAGAGCGACGAATTGGGATCCTTATCCGGCGTCGCCCGCACGCAGCCGGCAAGCTCGTTAGGTGACCTCACGACGAACGATCCGGAGACGTAGATGTACACGTTCTCCTTGTCCTTCGGATCTTCTACTACGGTGTGTGTGTGCGAGCCGCGGCACGTCTGCACGTTGGCAACGAGCTTTGGATTCGCGATGTCGCTGATGTCGAAGACGCGGACGCCGCGGAAACGGTCCTTGCTGACAGTGTCCTGCACACCACCGCCCATGCAGTCGACGCGGCCATTCATCGCTTCAGCAGAGACGAACATCAGGTTCTTGAAGACCGAGACGTCGTTCTGAGATGCCGGGCAATAGAACGCGGCCTTCAGCTTGGGCTGACCCGGACTCGAGATGTCCCAGATGATCGGCCCGTTGTAGTTGCCCTGAATCGCGTAATTGCCCGTGAACGAGATGTCAGAATTCGTGGCCCCGATGAAGCGCTCCGGCGGCTTCGCATTCGTTAGGATCTTGAGATTCCACTGAGCCTCTGCGGCATTGTCTCGACCGGCCTTGAGGCCGACTCGAGGATCGCGGCTTGGCGTCGGCGCGGATGCGACCGGAGACGAAGACTTTGCGCACGCACCCAAGGCGATAAGCCCGAGAGCGAGAGTTAGAGCACGCGTTCGATACGTAAAGACCATAGGGAGTCCTCTCGGGATTTCGAAGATTGTTCGTTGAAAACGATCAAAACCTTGCGTTAGGCGTTGACCGTGCTGGTGCGATAGAACGGGTCAGAGCGGCTGCATCAGCCCGCTCTGACCTCAGACCTCAGACCTCAGACCTCAGACCTTAGACCTTAGACCTACGGCAATACGTTCGCCAGGTCCTTCACCGCGGCCGCAAGCTTTTGCACCCTCGCGCCGTCGCATGACCCACGTGCATCGCTTTCGAGCTGCGTCGTCATCTGAGTCAGCGCCGTCGAGCGCGCCGAGCCGGATGCCTTCTCGGCGCTTTCGAGCCCCTGCCTAACGGCAGAGATCCGCGCCGAGCTCAAACACTTCTTGCGCTCGAGCTGATCGACGTACGAACGAGCCAGCGCAAAGCTCGGTGGCCAAACCAACTTCGGCTGACCCTGCGCGTTGAAGTAGTCGAAATGCACCGTCTTCGCCGCGTCGATCTCGTTCTGCGAGATGAACTCGCTCGGCGTCAACTCGAAGGCATCGAACCCGCGAGCGATCTCGGAGCTGAACATCGCGCCGTTGTACCAGTACACTGACCACGATCCGCCCATCGTGAACCGAGTGGAGTCGACCGGGCCACGATCGTGGAACGCGATTTCCTTCGGATTGGCCGGATCGGTCCAGTCGAAGATCGAGATTCCACCCTGATACCAGCCCTGCACCATCACGTCACGACCAGGAATCGGGATGAGCGACCCGTTATGCGCCACGCAGTTTTCCACTGCTGTCTGCGGCGCAGGAAGCTTGTAGTAGCTCTTGAACTTCATCTTCTTGTTTTCGATCGTGAAAATCGCGTCTGCTCCCCACTCCTTCGGATCTGTTGCCCTGCACTTCGGCGCGCCACCGCCGCCCCATTCGTCGGAGAAGAGGATCGCTGTTCCGTCGTTGTTGAACGTCGCCGAGTGCCAGTAGGCGAAGTTGGAGTCGGCGACCTGGTCGATGCGAACCGGATTCGCCACGTCGCTGATGTCGAGCAGGAGGCCGTAGCCACCGCAGGCGCCCCCGGCCAAGCCTAACGCGGGATAGACAGTGATGTCGTGGCACTGCGACGGGCCGGGGCGTGGACCAGCGCTGTTCTGCGCCCCGACGAGCTTGTCGACGATGCCTTGAATCGCGCCGCGCAGCGTGGCGGTATCCGCGGCCGTCGGCGCGCCTGTGCCGCCACGTGCCTTGACCACGCTGTCCAGCAACCCTTTCGTGAAATTACCGCCCACCACTTGCTCGCTATTGCCGATCCTAACGACGAACTCACCGCGGGCCTTGGCTGCCTGCACCGCGGCGATGTCGTCGGGTGCGAGACCGTGAGATGTTGGAGCCGTCAGATTCTGGAAGATCCGCGGCCTGGACACGATTGCGGCCGTCGTGGGATTTGCCAGCGGAACCTTGATGACTTCGATCCGGAAGAGCGAGGAATTTTCTTCCTGACCCGCGTTGAGGCAGCCAGTCAGTTCGTTAGGCGAGCGCACCGGCGCCGAGCCGGAAACGTAGATGTAGACATTGTCTTTGTCCTTGGGATCTTCCACCACTGTATGGGTGTGCGACCCACGACACGTTTGTACGCTCGCGATGTACTTGGGATTGGCGATGTCACTGATGTCGAAGATACGGATGCCGCGCATGCGGTCCTTGCTGACGCTGTCCGGCACACCGCCCTCGGCGCAGTCCAATCGACTGTTGTACGCTTCGGCAGAGACGAACATCAAGTTTTTGAAGACGGAGACGTCATTCTGTGATGCGGGGCAGAAGTAGGACGCCTTGAGCTTGGGCTGCGCCGGATTCGAGATATCCCAGATGACCGGGCCGTTGTAATTCCCCTGGATCGCGTAGTTGCCAGTGAACGTGATGTCGGAGTTCGTGGCACCGACGAATCGTTGCGGCGGCGACGTCTTCGACATCACTTTGAGGTTCCACGTGGCTTCTCCAGCATTGTCCTGACCGGCGCGAAGACCGACACGAGGATCGCGATTCGGCGTCGGCGCGGATGACACCGTGGATGAAGACTTTGCGCACGCTCCCAACGCAATCAGCCCGAGAGCAATCGTTAGGGAGCGTGTTCTATACGTAAGGGCCATGGCTGATTTCCTCTGAGGTTATTGCGAAGATTTTTCTGTCAAAAGATTGAAGAGCATTTTTTGCATGCGCGCGATCTCGGTTTCCTGATCGACGTTGATGTCCGACGCCACCTTGAAAACCGTTTCGTCGAGCGCGGCGCCGCGCGAACTAATCAGCGTTTTCACCATGCTAACAGCGCCTTGATGGTGCTGAATCATGTATTTCAAGAACAGCTGGTCGAACTCCTTTCCGCGCGCCGCTGTCAACTCGGCCATCTGTTCGTCCGACAGCATTCCGGGCATCGGCATGACGTGCTCGACCCCATCCATCACCATCTTCATTCCTTTCGGATTAGGCTCTGGAACGGGTTGATTGCGCTCGCGCAGCCACTGCTGCATCACATGGATTTCGTCGTTCTGTGCGTTGATGATGCGCTGGCAAAGGATGCTTACCGAGCTTCCGGCGCCGTTCGTCGGTGCAAGCTTCGCCATCACGATCGCTTGAGCGTGATGGTGAATCATGCCCGACATGAAGTCGATGTCCGCTTTGGTGTATGGCCATTTCGCGCTGTCTGCACGCGCCTTCTCTACGGGCGACATCGTAGACTGATGGGAGCCTACTGTTGCGCGGCTGCATGCAACGAGTGCCACCATTGCTAGCAGCACCGCAGCGCGAGAGCGGTTCATTGTGTGAATCATACTGGTCCTAGAGCGGGGCTACGCCGAATCGGCGCCCCGCGAAGTCTTAGTTGGACAGAGCGGATAGTACTACGGTTGCAGCCTTTGGTTACCCCGGCGGGGGCAAAAACGGCCACGGAGACCGCTCGGTTTCGTGATTTGGCGATATGGTTGCGCGCAGCGACTAAAAGCAGAAGGCGCCGGGCAGCGGGCGCAAGAGTGCGACCGTCAGGGAGGGGTTATTTCTACGGATAGGCTCGGCAGAACGTGCTGCGGGGGCGTGACGTTCTCCGGCCATGATCTCGCGCGTACAGTCAGAATGACTGTGATCCAGATCCTGTCCTACCCGGCGCCGCTCCTCGTGAGGCGAAGATAAATAAGAGCTTCACCACAAAGGACGCAGGGGCCCAGCCCCTGCGTCCTCTGCGGTAAGCTCTTGATCTTGAGATGCAGGCCTAACGAGGAATCGGAGTAGCCACGTATGTCACGAGCTGGCCCGAAGCGCGATCGAACAGACGGCCAGTGATCCGGCCATGATCGTTGATATCCTGCGCCGAGATCAAACTGTCGGCGAAGCCGGGGAGCATGAGCTTCTGCAGATCCGTCATCACGTCGTCCTGCCAAATGAACGCGCGGTTGGTGCCCGCCTTGCTCGTCGACAAACCTACAACCTGACCGCGCGCATTGACCCCCAACGCCTGGCTCGTTGAATCGCCTGGAAGTGTGCCGAGATCCTTGATGCCTCCGCGACGGGTCCAAAGGAACGCGTGCACGATGAATTCACCGTTCGGGTCACCCGGCGGGTTCGAGAAACCGACGACATCACCCAGCTCGTTGATCGCCATCGGCGTGTGCCAACTGATTCCGCCAAGGTTCGGAATCTCATTCGTTTCGCCCTTCTCCCAGATCACCGCATGCCGCGCGCTGAAGCGGCCGACTGCAACGTCGCATTCACCTGAGATTCCGACCGCCTGCCCTCTGTCGTTGATCGCCGTCGCGGCTGATGCTGAGTCGCCCTTGAGCGGCCTCAGTACGGTCTTGGTTCCCTTCTTCGGCTCCCACATAACTGCAAGAAACTGAAGGACTTGGGGCTCGTCGCAGGTTGGGTCATGCACCTTCGTTTCAGCCCAGCCCACAACCTGGCCGAGGTTGTTGACGCCAGTCGCGAAGCCGTTGTCGCCGCCGAGCGTTGGCAGGGCAGTCATTAGTCCGTTCTCCCAGAAGAATCCGACGCACGTCTTCCCTAGGAACGGGAGAAAGGCCGAGCAGCTCCATGGTTCGCCGAGTGTGTCGTCGACAGCCGTTTGCGAGATACCGACAACCATCCCTTGGTTGTTTTGTCCCGGCCACTGCACGCTGCTGTTGAGCGTCGGGCCGCCGAGCGTACCGAGGTCGAGAACGGACCCCTCGCGCCAGAGAGCGGCGTGCCGAGCAGCGTTGTTGCTGATGAACGATGTGCCAGCGATCCAGCCGCGCTCGTTGATGCTGTTACCTCTGCTGATCGTTCCGCCGAGCGAGGGCAGTTTTACGACGCTGTACTGGATATGGGGAACGAATTGGGCCAGTACGTCGTTTGGTGGAATGAGCTCGCGCGGCGCGAGCGCTTGCGTGACTTGTGTCTCTTTTGAGCAGCCTGATACGACGATGAATAGGATGGCGCACAACGCTCGTTTCATCGGTCCTCCCGTGTTGGATTGCGCGGGAACGGTCAGCAGTGGCCGCTCCGCTTTTCCACACAGAATTGGTCGCCTTCTACTCGAGCGCGTGCCGCTTTCGGACCTTGAATCCCAAGTGATTTCGACGAATGCAGTCGGGCTCGGAGGGCAGGGCGCGAGCGTGTCAGCGTTACTTCAAGGGCGCGGCGCCCACAGTGTCTGCGCGCTATGCTTGAGACCCAATGACTGACGTATCAGCGCCAGCCGCGGAATCTGTCGTGAGCGCGCCAGTAGCACCGGCGGCCACAGCTACACCGACTGAGAAGCGCCGTTACGATCGGTCGATCGTCGAAGGACCGCTGCGTCAGGCCGTGTGGAAGATCGCGTGGCCGACAATGCTCACGAACATCGTCGGCGGTTTGCAGGGCATCGTAGACCACGCCCTCGTCGGGAATCTCGTCGGCTTCAAGGGGAATGCCGCCATCGGCGTGAGCTGGCAGATCGTGATCATCGTCATCGTCTTCATCACGTCGTTGTTCACCGGAATGAGCGTGCTCGTCTCGCGCTTCGCCGGAGCGGGCGATGAAGAGAAGGTCAATCGCGTCGTGTATCAGGCCTTCCTCACGGCCATCGGCATTTCGTTAGGCATCATGGCGCCCATCGGCTATTTCGCGTCGCCATGGCTGCTCGATCTCGTGAACGCAGCGCCGGAGGTGAAGACTGAAGCGCTTCCGTTCCTGCGCATCATGTTCGTCGCAAGCAGCGGAATGCTCGTCTTCTACATGCTGAGTGGCGCGCTGCGCTCGGCGGGCGACGCGCGTACGCCGATGGTGTTAGGCATCGCGCTCACCGTTCTCAATCTCGTGCTCAACGTCGTGCTCATTCGTGGTCTCGGGCCCATTCCGGCGTTCGGCACCAAAGGGTCCGCGATGGGGACGGCGATCGCGTCAGGCATGCTGGCGATTTACGCCGTGTACAAACTCTTGCGCGGGGGCTGGGTCGTTTCGTTCCCGCGCGGCCAAGGCTACGCGCCCGATTGGAGTATCATCCGATCGCTGTTCCGCTTCGGACTCCCGACGGGGATTCAGGGAATCGCGATGAACATCGGCGGCGTGTTCATGCTGTCGTTCATCGGATCGCTGGCGCAGAGCGCCGCGGCGCAGGCCGCCTTTGCGGTTTCTTATACGCAACTCTTCTCGCTGGTTACGTGGACGTCTGTCGGGCTGATGGGCGCCGCGGCCGCTGTCGCTGGCCAGAACCTCGGCGCGAAGCACCCTGATCGTGCCGACCAGGCCGTGCACCTCGCAGCACGCTATGGTCTCGTGGGCGCGGCGTTTATCGGCTTTTTCTTCCTGTTCTTCCCGAGGCAGTTGCTTCTCGTTTTCGGAATGAACGAGCCCGCTGTCGTCGAGATCGGCGTACAGCTGCTGCGCATCCTGAGCCTGTCGGGGCTGTTCATTGCGGTTGCGCTCACTTACACCGGCGGCTTGCAGGGCACGGGCGACACGAAGAGCCCGCTGTACATCTCCATCGTGTCGCAGATCTTTGTGCCGTTAGGCATCTGCTTCGTGATTCAGCGGATCAGCACGCTGGATCCCATAGACATCTGGATCGCCATTCTGCTCGGGCATGCTACGCGCTGCGTGCTGAGCGTGCTTCGCTTCAATCAAGGCAAGTGGCGCAGCATCGCCGTCGACATCGACAGCAAGAAGCGATAGCGATCGAGGCCGTTCACACATCCGTCTGGCCGGATTCCTGCGGCGCTGTTCGGCGCGCGGCTCAACCTTAGTGCAGCAGGGCTGAGCTCGTATAAAGCGTTAGAGCTCCCAGAACTTTCAGGAGGTTGCGATGCTCGGAAACAAGGATGCGACCGCTACCGTTCCAGTCAAGAATCTCGAGAAGGCCAAGCAGTTCTATGAAGGCACGCTTGGCCTAACGCCTGTCGACGACGAGGGCGAAGACGCAATCGTGTATCAAAGCGGCAACACGCGTCTTCTGGTTTACAAGTCGGCGTTCGCCGGAACGAACAAGGCGACCGTGGCGACGTGGGGCGTCGGGGATGACATCGAGAAAGAGGTGAAGACGTTACAGGACAAAGGCGTTGCCTTCGAGCATTACGCGGATATGCCAGAAGTCACGCTCAAGGGCGACGTACATGTCATGGGCGATATGAAAGCAGCGTGGTTCAAGGACCCCGACGGCAACATACACGCGATGGTCAGTCGTTAGGCGTCATATGTAGCGATCGGGGGCCAGGTATGCAGACCACGGATCGCGACGCTGCATTCATCTCGGCTCTCACCACCGAGCATTTCGTCGTTCAAAGCTCGATGAGCGCGACGAACAGCGAATCCGGACAGCGCGCGTCGCTGTATCTGTTTTCGCTGTCCAGCGCGCTCGTCGCTTTTGGGTTCGTGTCGCGAACGCCGGAGGTCTTCACGCCGTTCGTCGCGACAGTGCTCCCTGCGGTGTTCTTGATCGGCGTTTTCACGTCTGTACGCCTCGTCGACGCCAACCTCGAGATGATGCAGCTGCTCGTCTACGTGGCACGCATTCGCGAGTACTACCGAACGCTTTCTCCGGACGCGGAGGAGCTGTTCTCGCGGGAGATGGGGCGCTGGCCCGAAGCCAAAAAGCCGCCGGCGCTCCGCCTGGGGGTTTTTCTCGCCTTCATAACGACGAATGCGAGCCTCGTCGCGCTCATTAATAGTATTGTCGGCGGTGCGGGTGTCGCGCTGCTGCTCTGGCACTGGCGGAATAGCCGCACGAGCGCGGTCCTGTTAGGCGTGTTCGCCGCGACCTTGCTCATGACACTGTTCCTGCTCTATCAGCGGTGGCGCTACACGCTAGCCGGTCACATGCGTGAATACCAGCCAGCCCACAGACCGGCAAAACCTCCTATGCACGCTGTGCGCAACCGTTAGGCCCGCCTGCTCAGAGGCGGTCAGCCTCACCGAACATGCGGTATGCCCCGACCTCGCTGAGGTTCGTGAACGTCGGCGGTTGCTCGCACCGGTCTTTGATGCCGGCGCTGAATGCGCGAAACGCAGGCAGCTCGCGAAGCGGGTCGGAACCGTTAGGCGCTTCGTTCGAAACGATGTGAACGAAGGTCACTCCATCTTCGAGCCGGAATGCACAATATCGCAGGCCGGGCGGTGTCTCCTTCTGGAGCTGGCTGAATACGTCCCGGATGTAGCGCGCGTTCTCCTCAGCGCGATCGGCTTTGACCCGGTATTGCACCATCATCAGCTTCATGGTTTGGTCTCCATTATCGAGATCGAACGCCAGCGCGGGCTGGTCACGAGTTCATGGCACGCGGCCCAGACGAACTGCGAGCTTCGGATCCACCGGGATGACAACCACCGTAAAGGGCGTTCCGGCATCGTCGGTCACTTGAGGCAACGGACTCCCAAACTCGTTGTTGCCCACCATCGAGTTGTCCTGGTTAGGCGCAAAGACCATCATGTGAGGACGCCACGCATCGATTCCCGGTCCGAGATGTTGGTGACCAGACCACATATAGGCGAAGGTCACGGCATCTCTTTTCGGCAACTGGCCGTTGGCGTACGCGGTCTCGATTGCTTGCGCAATCTGGTCCGGGGCTCTGCCGCTCATCGCGAACTTGGTTCGCAGCTCGTAGTACGGCAGCGCCGTCAGCGCAGCCGGCTGCGTGAAGCAGATCGGCGCGCGCACGGATGAGTCATAAACCAAATCGCGGAACTGCACCGGCGTGTAAGTCGGAGCAGCGAAGCCGCGAAGCACGACACACACGACGCCGTTGTCGCCTTTGTGCGCGACTTGGTACCCCGAGCTCGTCAGCACCTTGATCGTCGCCTTGTCAGAGATGTTCGACGGGGCAGCGCTGCGAGCGAGGGCGATCTCCGCCTCATGCGGCATGAGGTATTCGCTCAGCGGCGGATACTTTTTCGCTGCTTGAGCATGGGTCTGGATCGCTGCTAAGGGCGCCATACTCGCCAGCAGCATGAAGTCTCGTGGTCGCATTTCATGTTCTCCTGCAAAGTGTGGTCGCGACTGGGCACCAACCCTGCCGCTACCGATTTGTCGGCGGCATGGGGTCAAAAGGATACGCGCCGATGACGTATCCTTTGGCGTGGCGAATTCCGTCAAAAACAAGGACCCGCAGATCACGGATCAACGGAATGGCGGAGATGAACGCGTTCGTCATTGACGACGCGGCTGCGCTACAGGACTCGTTAGGCGCCGTCCGCAAGCGCTTTCTCACAGCGGTCAAGGACTTGCGTCCGAAGCTGCATCGCTTCTGCGCCCGCATGTGCGGTTCGGCCTTGGACGGAGAAGACGTCGTCCAGGAGACGCTGGCCGAGGCTTTCTATTCCCTCGGATCGCTTAGGGACGAGAGCCGGCTCGAGCCGTGGCTCTTCCGGATCGCGCACCACAAGTGTGTGGACTTCTTGCGCCGTGAGCGGCGAGCGAGGGAAGACACGGTGTCATACACACCTAACGAGATCCCAGAACCTGCCAGCGAAATGCCGGTCCCGGACGACGAAGCGATCGACGAAGCGCTTGTGTCTCTCGTGACCGAGCTGCCGCCAAAAGAGCGCGCGGCGGTGCTGTTGAAAGACGTGCTCAGTTACGCCCTGGACGAAGTTGCAGCCGTCGTAGATTCAACGGTGGGGGGTGTGAAGGCGGCCCTGCATCGAGGACGCGCCAAGCTTCGTGAACTTCGCGCGTCACCAACACATGCGGCACTGGATGGAGAACAGCGGTGGCTATTCGAAGCGTACGTCGACTGCTTCAACCGTCGTGATTGGGATGCCCTGCGGCGCCTCATCCAGGCAGATGCGCGACTCGAGGTTGTGGGGGCCGCGGAGGGGACAATGCTCGATGTCGGACTCAACTACTTTGGCAACTACACGGCGCTCCCGTTTGACTGGCGCTTCTCACTCGCAGCTGTCGACGGTGAGCCTGTCCTCGTGCAGTGGCGCCGGCTCGGTGCCGAGTGGCAGCCAGTCACCGCCGTTAGGCTGTGGTGGCAGGACGGTCGCGTCGTTCGCATCCGCGACTACGTACACATCGATTACTTGCTACTGAACTCGATCGCGGAGCCCGTCGGCACGGCGTAAGAGCCGGCCAGCGCGTCATGGGGCGTTGCGGTGGGCGAGACCGTCACACACAATCGTGGCTGTCTCATCTCGAGCAGGAGCTCGCACATGACGGCGTGGCGCGTGACGGTCGCGGTCATCCTGGTGTCGATCGCGAGTGCGCCGGTCGGCGCGCAGCAACTCGATTCCTCCCTTCTGTCGCCGCTCAAGTGGCGCATGATCGGACCCTATCGCGGTGGACGCACAAAAGCCGCCGTCGGAATCCCGAGCCGGCCTAAC
>DASYRX010000374.1:0-19982 GCA_036003845.1 Gemmatimonadaceae bacterium
GCTGCGGCGGATTCTCTTGCCCGTTTCTTCCGGTCCCATGAATGACGAGCGATTTAGTGGTGATGACCTGCGCCTGACCGCGCCCGCCCACTTCCGGAAGTGTGACACCGGCAAAGAGCGGTGAGTTACTGTTCACTTTTAGCATCGTGCCGTTAGGCGCCCACCACACCTTGTCGCCGGAGTTCATGTTGTACGCCGTGATGCCGCCGAACTGCTTTGGTTTGAGGATCGACACTCCACCAATTGTCGTCGGCGTGCTGGCCTCGAAACCACCGCCACGGTCGCCGCTCGCTGGCGCTTTGTAACCAGGCGGCGGTGGAAGTGCTCCGATCAAGCCACAGTCGTCGTGGGGCGTGCTATAGCGCAACTCGGAGCACGGGTTCTTTGCTACTTCAACAGTGTTCAGTCCGGACTGTGAGCCCACATAAAACATTCCGGTCTCTGGATCGAAAGCTGGTCCACCATCGATGTTCACACCGCCGCTCGACCCCGGGTTGTGCCAGGCGCACCTGTAGCCGCTTGGTCCGCTGCCGTCCGCCAATGCCGGCGGCATGAAGTAAGGACCCATCTGGCATCGCTTCGCGAGCTTGAGCGCCGAGTCTTTGATCGCCGGCGTGTAATCGATCAAGTCTGATTCAGTGAGCCCTTGTTGCGCGTACGGCGCTGGCTTGCTGGGGATTGGTTGTGTCGGCGAGGTCTTTTCTCCTGGTACTTCGCTCTTCATCACTTGCGTCTCGACGATCGGCCAGATGGGCTCTCCCGTCACGCGATCGAAGACGTACATCCATCCCTGCTTCGTTGTTTGGGAGACGATCTTTCGACGCTGACCATTTATCGTGACGTCCATCAGGCTGGGCGCCATCGGCGTGTCGTAGTTCCAGACGTCGTGGTGCACCATCTGGAAGTGCCAGCGCCTTTTGCCAGTCTTCACATCGATCGCAACGAGGCTATTGCCGAACAGGTTGTTACCTGGACGATGGCCGCCGTAATGATCGTTTAGCGGCATCCCGACAGGGATGTAAACGAGCCCCAGTTCCGGATCGCCAGAGTAAGTGGCCCACGGATCCGCCTTCCCGACACCTTCGGTGCCGACCTTCGAGCCGTTTTGCCACGTTTCTGCACCGAATTCACCGGGTTCTGGTACGAGGTTGAACTTCCAGAGTTGCTTGCCGGTACGGGCGTCGAAGCCGCGGATGTAACTCGGCAGGTTGTGTGCGCGGATTGGATAGTACCCGTGTACGGAGGAGTTTCCGACGACAATCACGTCGCCAACGACGACAGCAGGCGAGCTGTTCGCGATTTGGCCTAACGCGGGGTCGATGCCCACCGTACCGTCGGCGCCGATCTTCTTAACCGGGTCCCATGTCTCACCCGGCCTGGCTCTGCGTGCGGGCGCGGCGTCGGTAATGATTATCGGACCGGAATCGTCTACGGCGAGCGGCACCATCGGGAGATTTAGGCCTTCCATCAGATCGACTATGCCGCTGCTGCCGAACTTCGGGTCGGGTAGGCCAGTCTTGGCATCGAGCGAAACCAGCCGATAACCCGGTGTAACGACGATGACTCGCTCTGCGCTCCCATCAGTCCAGTACGCGAGTCCGCGCCCGGCGAATTGCCGCGGTGCTTTCTGCCAGCGGATCCCCTCGTCCATGCGCCACATCCAAAGCGTTTCCCCGGTCTCCGGATCGATCGCGAGCGCGATGCGACGCGTCGTGGCCACTGTAAAGAGTCGGCCGTTCGCATACAGCGGCGTCGTGCGATAGTACTCGTCGCTGCCAAACGCACCGGCGTTCCACTGCCAGGCGACTTCGAGCGAGTTGAAGTTGGACGCGTTGATCTGATCGAGCGGCGAGTAACGCGTGCTCCACGCATCGGCACCCCAGGCGCGCCACTCACCCGGTGCGTTGCCGCGAGCCAACTGAGTCCCCTGTCCGGCGCTCGAGCTGTCGACTCGGAGGAAGAAGACGCTGACCAACGCAGCAGCCCCGAGCAGGGCCGCGCCTAACGAGCGCGCAGATGTCACACGGATGCTCATGAGGTCCTCAGAAGTTTTCGTGACGTTCAACTGACAGCCGACGGCAGGCAGCTTTCCGTTCAGTCGTGCTAATCTTCGCCCTGCACTTACATCAGCAACCCTTATTTCGCGCCCAGTTTCTCGATTCGGATACGCCGCAACTGCGCGACGTCGGTGGATAGATCGCCCGACCCAGTTGGCAAATTGTTCATGCGCAGCAGGTAAGCGACCACATCCACATATTCCTGCGGCGTCAGGCTCCCCGGTTCGTTTTTGGGCATTCGGTCCTGCACGAACTCAAAGAGATCTGACAAAAGGCGACCGCCCCACCAAGAATCGAAAATAGGGCCGGTGTGAGATTCGGGAGTGTGACAGGATCGACACTGCAGCTCGTAGAGAGCCTTTCCGCGTCGCGCTTGTGCGCTCGAATAGACTCCAGCGCTGGCAGATCGCATCTGCTCACCTGAATGCTGCGCCGTGAGTGAATGCCACGGCGCGCCGATTATCGCGGCCGCAAAAAACAGGTGCCGTCTGGGAACGCTACGCACCGCTGAACGATAGTTGCTGGCGTCGCCCCGTACGAGCCTCCAAGATGGGGCCGCGCACGAGGATGAGATGCGCCGGGTCGAACCCGGTACACTCCGCAACCTTGCCTGAAAGGTGACGACGAGCTCCAGCGACGCACTGCCAGCGGTAGGTCGTAGCAGCAGCCAGATCGCACGCACCTACTACGTAATCGCCGGCGTCTACACGCTGTCGGCATCGCTGATCTGGGGCGTCAACACGATCTTCCTGCTGCGGTCTGGACACCTCACGCTGCTCGAGGTGTTCACGGCGAACGCGATTTTCACCGGGAGCATGGCGGTCTTCGAGGTGCCGACGGGGATCGTCGCGGACACGCGTGGTCGCCGCTTCTCCTTTCTTTGCAGTGTGGCGGTACTCCTCATCGGCACACTCGCGTACGTCGGCGTCCCGGCGTTAGGTGGCCGCTTCGTCGCCTTCTGCGTCGCCTCAGTCGTGCTGGGACTGGGCTACACCTTTTACTCGGGCGCTGTCGAGGCGTGGCTCGTGGACGCGCTCAAGGCGTCGGGAGACCGCGAGCCTGTGGATCGCGTTCTGGCGCGCGGTCAGTTGGTTTCGTCGGCGGCGATGCTTGTCGGTGCGGTCGCTGGTGGACTCCTCGCCAGCTGGAGCCTCGCCGCTCCGTACCTCGTGCGCTCGGCTCTGCTGCTCATCGCCTTCGTGGTTGGTTATGTAGCGATGCATGACATAGGATTTGACGTGCGCGCATTCCCAATGCGTGAGGTTGGCGCCGAGATGGCGCGTATCGGCCGCCAGAGCATCAGGTTCGGCTGGAATGAACGCCGCGCGCAACTCGCAATACTCGCTGGGGCCGCGCCCGCCGTCTTTCTCGAGTGGGGTTACCATGCGTGGCAGCCATACTTCCTTCAGCTCGTCGGTTCGGGGGCTATTTGGATCCTCGGCTGGATCGCCGCAGCCATAGCGGTAGCGATGATGTTAGGCAACTGGCTGGTCGAGCGCATGACGCAGTTCTGCGGAAAGCGCAGCACACTCTTGTTAGGCGCCGGGGCCGTGTATGCCGCGACGGCGATCGGCGTAGGAGTCGCGAATTCGTTTGCGCTCGCTCTCTCGCTCTATCTCATCGGCATGATGAGCGCCGGCGTTTTCCAGCCGGTCCGGCAGGCGTACTTGCATCAGGTCGTGCCTAGCGAACAGCGCGCAACGGTGCTGTCGCTTGCATCGTTGGTGTCGAGCACGGGGAGCATGCTCGGCCAAGGTGGTCTTGGTTGGGTCGCGGCCCGCACTTCCCTGGCCACAGGTTACGTTGTTGGCGGGGCGCTCACAGCGCTGGCGATTCCACCCGTCCTCGCGATACGCAGACTCGGCGGTGTCGCGGACCTGATCCTGGGCAAGGCGGGTCGCTACACAGCGTGTGCGACGCTCGCGTTGCCGGAGGGAGTCGCCGTGAGCGCTCAGCGTGACGTGGAAGTTGTTGCCAGTAAACCCATTGAGAGAGGTCCGCAGGCTGCATGAGTGTGCCGGTAATCCTCACAGTTGACGACGAGCCAGAAGTCTTGAACGCTGTCGAACGCGATCTGCGACTGCACTATCGTCCCGACTATCGCGTGATCAAAGCCTCGTCAGGCGCGCAAGCGCTCGAGGCAACCCAGCAGCTCAAGCAGCGCGGCTCGCCGCTGGCGTTATTCCTCGTCGATGAACGCATGCCGGAGATGACCGGCACGCAGTTCCTGCTCGAGGCGCTGAAGCTGTACCCGGACGCGCGTCGCGTGCTGCTGACGGCATACGCGGACACTGAGACGGCGATTGCGGCCATCAATGAGATCGGACTCGATCACTATCTCATGAAACCGTGGGAGCCGCCTAGCGAGCGACTCTATCCGGTGCTCGACGACTTGCTGAGCGAGTGGTCCGCGAGAGCGCGGCCGTCATTCGACGGCATCCGCGTAGCGGGGACCGCGCTGTCGCCGTCGACATTTCTCATCAAGGATTTTCTCTCCTCGAATCAGATCCCGTATCAGTACGTCGATCTCGAGAGCGACGCGCCGACTCGCGAGCTTGTGAATTCGCTGCCCGACGGCATGTCGCGGCTGCCTGTGGTGTTTTTCCCCGACGGCACGACGATTGTCAAACCGAGTACGCGCGAGCTGGCGGAACGGCTCGGAATGCAGACGCGCGCGAAGCAAACGACGTACGATCTTGTCATCGTTGGGGGCGGACCCGCTGGGCTGGCAGCAGCGGTGTACGGTGCGTCGGAAGGTCTGCGAACAGTTCTGGTCGAGTGCACGGCGACAGGCGGGCAAGCGGGTACCAGCTCGCGCATCGAGAACTATCTCGGGTTTCCGAGCGGTCTCACGGGCGGCGATCTCGCTCGGCGCGCCACTGTGCAGGCCAGGCGATTCGGCGCTGAAATCCTAACGACGCAGGAGGTCGCACAGATCCGGCGCGCCGATCCATTTCGCACGGTGAAGTTGGCAGACGGGACCGAGCTCTTCGGTCGCACGATGCTGATTTCATCCGGCATGGAAGTGCGCCGCCTCGACGCGCCGGGAATCGCCGATCTCGTCGGCGTCGGTGTTTACTACGGTGCGGCGCTCACCGAGGCCTCTACATATCGAAACCAGGATGTGTACATCGTCGGCGCGGGCAATTCGGCCGGCCAGGGGGCGATGTTCTTCTCGCGCTACGCTCGCAAAGTCACGCTGGTCGTGCGCGGCGAATCGTTGGCCGACAGCATGTCGCGTTACCTGGTAGACCGGATCCGGGACACTGAGAACGTCGAGGTCCTCACGAAAACGATCGTGGCGGCCGTAAAGGGGAGCGGCAAGCTCGAAACGATCACGTTAGGCGACCCCTCGACCGGATTGACGAAAGACGTGCCGGCGGCGGCGCTGTTCATTTTCATCGGAGCCGCGCCGCGCACGAACTTCGTCACGGACGTCCTGGAGCGCGACGCGCAGGGTTTCATCCTCACGGGGCGCGACCTGATTGTCGATGGGAAACCACCGAAGGGATGGAACCTGTCTCGCGATCCGTTCCTCTTCGAGACGAGCATCCCGGGGATTTTTGCGGCGGGTGACGTCCGCCATGGATCCGGAAAGCGCGTCGCGGCGGCCGTTGGGGAGGGGTCGGCGACGGTGAGCATGGTGCACCAGTACCTCGCGACAGTTTGAGATCTCCGCTATGACACGCGACGAAATGCTCGTTAGGCTCGCCCAGCATCGCCTGGTGGGCGCTGCGCCGCGCTCGGAACACGAGTGGTTGGTCAGCCACGGAGAGTACCGCTGCTTCAAAGAAGGCGAAATCACGTGGCGCAAAGGGGAACAGGGTCAGGACTTCATGCTCGTCCTGTCAGGGCAGTTCGCCATTCACGTCGACGAACGCATCGGCTGGCGCCGCGTGTTGGAATGGAAGGCCGGCGACATCTTCGGTCTCATTCCGTACTCGCGCATGGCCGGCGCGCCAGGCGATGTCGTCATGGAATCCGACACCGAAGTCCTCGCCATTCACAAGGATCTCTTCCCCGAGATGATACGGGAGTGCCCCTTCGTCACGGCCGCGGGCGTACACGTGATGGTGGATCGAGCGCGAACATTCAACTCGGCGCAGCTGCAAGACGAGAAGATGATCTCGTTAGGGCGCGTAGCCGCTGGGCTCGCGCACGAGCTGAATAACCCGGCATCAGCGGCGGTGCGCAGCGCGCAGTTGTTGGAAGCCTCGCTCGATGCGACGGCGAGCGCCTCGCGCGCCCTGGGCGCGCTGCAACTCGACGCCGCGCAGCACGACGCGATCGAGCGCGTGAAGGCGGTCTGTGTTTCGGCGTCTGCGACCGTTTCGCGTTCACCGCTGGAGCAATCTGATCGGGAGGATGCGATCACCGAGTGGCTCGATCGTCACGGCGCGGATACAGAAGTCGCGACGGCGCTCGCCGATACTGCGATGCCCATCGGGGCACTGGATATGCTCGCTGAGCGCCTCGACGGGAACGCGCTGAACGTGGCGCTTCGCTGGCTTGCCGAAGGGAGCAACGCTCGGGCGCTCACCAGGGACATCGAGCGCACCACATCGCGCATCCATCAACTGGTGTCGTCGATCAAGCGCTTCACATACATGGACCGGGCATCGGTCCCAGAACCTGTGGACGTGTCGCAATTGCTCGCCGACACCGTCACCGTGCTGACTTCGAAGGCGCGAGGAAAATCCATCACGGTGAAGCTCGAAGTCGAGCCTGGGCTGCCGAAGGTGTCCGGAATGGGAGGGCAGCTGAACCAGGTGTGGATGAACCTCATCGACAACGCACTCGATGCCGCGCCTAACGGTGGAGCGGTGACTGTGAGCGCGAAGCGCGAGCATAGCTTCCTGGCCGTGCGCGTGTCGGACAACGGGCCGGGCATTCCAGCCGACGTGCGCCCGAAAATCTTCGACCCATTCTTCACGACGAAGGCTCCTGGCCAGGGGACCGGCCTCGGACTGGACATCGTCCAGCGCGTGGTTCGAGCACATCGTGGTGAGGTGGACGTGAGCTCGGCTCCGGGCCGAACCGAGTTCCGCGTAGCGCTCCCGCTCACGGACGGAGCGGGTGCGGCCAGCCTTGCGTGAGTGAGCAGCGTTAGGCGAGCGCCATGACGCCGACGCTCGCCGCCGTCCTCGCATTCCTCGTCTTGCAGTTTGCCGTCGGGATTTTGATCTCCCGACGAATCAAGAACGAGTCCGACTATCTAATCGCCGGTCGTAAGCTCAGCATGCTGCTGGCCACGTTCTCGATTTTCGCGACGTGGTTCGGCGCGGAGACCATGGTCGGGTCGTCGGGATCGGCATACCGTGAAGGCCTAACGCCAGCATCGGCCGAGCCCTTCGGATACGGGCTGTGTTTGATCGGGATGGGACTCATTTTCGCCATTCCACTGTGGCGGCGCGAGCTGACAACGCTTGCCGACCTCTATCGTCAGCGCTACTCCGTAGTCGTCGAACGCGTCGCAGCCGTCATTTTGATTCCTGGCTCGATCCTCTGGTCCGCGGCGCAAATCCGAGCCTTCGGGCACGTGCTGGCGAGCAGCGCATCCGCGCTCGAAGTGAATACCGCGATCGCCATCGGCGCGGGCTTGGTCGTTGGTTACACGATGTTCGGCGGACTGCTCGCGGACGCTGTCACCGACCTCATGCAGGGCATCGTGCTCGCCATCGGACTCGTGGTGTTGCTCGTCGGCACCATTGGCTTGTTAGGCGGCTTCGATCAGGCTGTCAACGCTGTCACGACGTCGGGGAAGATCAGGTTCACAACCGGCTATTCGGTGTCGCTGCTCGACACCATTGAAGCCTGGGCCATCCCCGTGCTGGGATCGCTCGTCACGACAGAGATGGTCGGCCGCATTATCGCCACGCGAACCCCGGAAATCGCGCGCCGAGCCTCCATCGTGGCAGGATGCCTTTACATCAGCATCGGGCTCATTCCTGTCTTCGTCGGCATCGTAGGGGCAGATCTCGTGACCTCGATCGACGACTCGGAGCAACTCATGGCCGTCGTGGCTCGCCACGCGCTGCCGACAGTCGGTTACGCAGTTTTTGCGGGTTCGCTGACGTCGGCTATCCTGTCGACTGTCAACAGCACATTGCTCATCGCGTCCGGGCTGATGTCTCACAACCTTCTCATTCCCACGTTAGGCATTACCAGCGAGCGCATGAAAGTCCTGCTGGCGCGCGCAGGCGTTGCCGTGTTTGGTGTGATCGCTTACGTGCTCGCCATCCGCTCGCAGGGCGTGTTCGCGCTCGTCGAGCAGGCATCTGCGTTCGGGAGCACGGGGGCGCTCGTCACGATCAGCTTTGGCCTCTTCACGCGCTTCGGCGGGCCGCGCACGGCCCTCGCGACGCTGACGCTCGGCCTCTTGTCCTACCTCAGCGCGGCCTATGGCAACATCCCGCACCCGTTCCTGATCTCGTTGGCCGTTGCGCTGACGACCTATCTCACGGGAGGGATTCTGGAGCAGTTCTTGACGTCGGCGCGACGGGCACCAGTCGCCTAACGAGCAGCGAGAGGAGCCAGACCGCGCCGCCGAGGAAGAGGAGTACCATCAGCGCGCGCAGCAGCGTCACCACGAGGGCGAGATCGAAGGCCGGCAGTGAAAAGTCGTACTCGCGCAGCACTCTCACGCGATCCGTGAGCCAATGCCAGGCCGTATGCGCAACGAGCGCGCTCAGAAGTATCGTCCCTATGCGCTCGTCCACGACCTTGCGGAACAAGAGCGACAGTACAGGCACCGCGACCGACACGACGAGCAGCTGGCCCAGCTCGACACCGACGTTGAATGACAGCAGCGACGTCAGGAGGTGACCGCCGGCGAACTGCATCGATTCCCGGAGCGCGAACGAAAAGCCAAATCCGTGCACCAGACCGAATGCGAACGCGATGATCCAGCGCCGTTGAAAGCGCGCGCCCACGATGTTTTCGAACGCCATGTACACGATCGACAGCGCTATCAGCGCCTCGATGAGCGGAGGGAACCAGAGCGCACTCGGCGCCAGCCCTAACGCGGATGCGATGAGCGTGATGGAGTGTGCGACCGTGAATGATGTGACGATCGCGATGAGCGGTCGCACGCGCCTGAACGGAATGACCAGCCCAAGCAGGAACAGCAGATGGTCGATTCCGTCGAGGATGTGCGTAAAGCCGAGCTTGACGAAACGAAGCGCAGCTTGATGCCAGCGCGGATCCAGTCTCACAACTCCGGGGTCACCCAGGTACTCGAACGCGCGCTCAGCCCCGCTTGGTGTGATGTAGCGCAAAACAGTCGTGGTCGAGACGCCGAGGTGCGCGAACGCTGGGCGGATCGAAAAGCGCGACTCGGGTGATGCAATCGTGTACTCCAGCTGCACATCCAGCAGTGCCTGCTGAGGCGGGAGGTCGACGTCAGCGGCGAGCGGCGGCGAAGCGATGTGCGCCAGTGCCGTGGCGTAGCTGCCGAACGATCGATCGGACGGAAGCGTGACGCGTGTCGCGAGGATCGTTGGCGTGGCGAGCAGCTGGTCTTCTTCATAGACCTGCACGTAGTCCGCCAACCAGACTCGTGCCGCGTCCTTCAGCATGGCGGACGTACGCGCAACGTCGAGGTAGCCGAGTCCGCGCTGCGGAAATTCGATGTCGCGCATCGACCAGAGCGGTGCACGAATCAAGAGTCTGAGGTGTCTACCCTCGGCTTTGACGAACGCAAGCACGGTGACTTTGCTCGGGATCTCATGCGCGAGCGGTGCGCTTCTCGATGGAATGAAGAGACACGCCAGCGCAAGCAGCACGCTCGTTAGGCGACGCGGTTTGGCGTGGCTTGGGTGAGCCACAGCCGACGTTGCGGGCGCCGGCCGAATAGCGAGCGCCTCACTGGACGAAACGCGGGCGACAGTTTTAGTTAGCGGACCAATCACCAACCGATCTCCTCACTCATGGCACCAAGGAGCATTCCATGACGCGGCGGCGCAAGCTCATCATGGGCGCTGTGCTCGCGGGCCTCTTCGCCGTCCTCGGCGTGGGACAAGCCGTCCTCGATGCAGCGACTCAGGCCCAGACAGTGCGGGCCCCGCGCTTCGAGGTTGACCCGATGTGGCCCAAGCCGCTGCCTAACCAGTGGATCCTGGGCTCCACGATCGGCGTGGGCATCGACTCGAAGGATCATATCTTCATCATCCATCGCGGCGACTCGACGCTGGACCAGCGGACCGAGGCTGGCGCCGCGGCGAATCCGCCCATCGCTTCCTGTTGCCGCGCGGCCCCGCCGGTGATCGAGTTCGATCCCGAAGGGAACGTGGTGAACGCGTGGGGCGGACCGGGTGCTGGGTACACCTGGCCCAGGTCGAATCACGGCCTTACGCTGGACAACAAGGACAACGTGTGGATTGGCGGGAACGGCCAGGGCGACACGCACCTTCTCAAATTCACGCACGATGGAAAATTCCTGCAGCAGTTCTCGCAAGCAGGGCTACCGTACAACAGCAATAGCAAGACGAGCTTCGGTCGCGTGGCGAAGATCGCATTCGATGTCGCGGCGAACGAAGCGTATCTGGCCGACGGTTACAGTCACAAACGCGTCGCTGTCATCGACATGACGACGGGTGAGATGAAGCGGCTGTGGGGCGCGTACGGGAATGTGCCGAGTGATTCGAATTATGGGCCGTACAACCCCGATGTGCCGTTGATTCCCCAGTTTCGCACTCCCGTCCATTGTGCGGAACCATCGGTGGACGGATTGATCTACGTGTGCGACCGGCCTAACGATCGGATCCAGGTCTTTCAGAAGGACGGCAAGTTCGTGAAGGAGGTCCGTATCGCCCCGCGCACGCGCGGTGACGGATCGGTGTGGGACATCGCGTTTTCACGGGATCCACAGCAGACGTATTTGTATCTCGCCGACGGGAAAAACGAGAAGATTTACGTGATGGATCGCAAGTCGCTGGTGATCCTAACGAGTTTCGGTGACGGGGGCCGTCAACCCGGCCAGTTTTTTGGCGTGCATAGTATCGTGACGGACACGAAGGGGAACATCTATACGACGGAGACCTACGAGGGCAAGCGGCTGCAGAAGTTCGTGTACAAGGGGATCGGTTCTGTGAAGCGCGATCAGGGCGTCGTCTGGCCTCGTCGATAGGCAAAGCGGAAGCGCAGATGCACGCAGATTCTTGATACGGCCGCAGATAACGCAGGTAGAACTATTTGTTGGCGCTACGAGCTGGTTTGGGAGTGTTGCTGTATGCAAAGCGGTGTAGCTGAGCCTTAGGGCCGAAGTGCAGCAATAGGCCAACTTCGAGGCTTGTTGATCGAAGGTAGTTCAGAACCTGTTTGCGATCTGACTCCACGAGCCGCTGAGAAGCTTTGACCTCGATAACAACTTTGCCGCCGGCGACCAAGTCAGCTCGATAGTGACCAACTTCAACACCGTCATAGAAGACTGGGCTTAGGTACTCCCTGTCTACTCTAACGCCTCGCTTAGCCAGTTCGTGCGCCATCGCTCGCTGGTAAACGGTTTCGAGAAAGCCGTATCCCAAAGCATTGTAAACGCGATAGAACGCGCCGATGATTTCATGCGTTAACGTTGTTTCAAGAAAGGTTTGATCTGCGTTCATCTGCGTGGGTGTTCATCTGCGTTAATCTGCGCTCCCGCTTTTGATCTTGCGCATCCAAACCCCGCGACATCAATCGCATTTCCGCAATGACCTGGATCAAAACAGTCTCACCTAACGAAGACGAGAAGGTCCGGCGCGCGGTCGAAGACCAACGCGCGATGTACCCTGCCGAATACGCCAACCCGGTGCATCCGACAGGCGACGGGACATCGGGCATCGTCGCCTCGCATAGCCTCATCCCCGACGCGCTGCGTCACGCGTTCTGCACGTTCGGCGCGCTGATGGACCCTGCCCTCCCCTTGAGCCGACGGCAGCATGAGATGATCACCACCGTCGTCTCCGTCACGAATCGCTGCAGGTATTGAATAGACTCGCACGCAGAGTTTCTGCGTCGGGTCACTCTGGATGAAGACTTGGTCGCCGCGCTGCAGAACGACTATCGCACAGCGCCGATCGAGGAACGCGATCGCGTTATGCTGGACTACGTCGTGCAACTCTCAACCGACGCGACGCGTATCGGCCCGCCACACCACGCGCGCCTGCGCGATGTCGGCTTCGACGACCGCGGCATCCTGCAGATCACGCTCATCGCCAGCTGGTTCAATTATATCAATCGCGTCGCCGATGCCCTCGGCGTAGGTCGAGATTAGCCTGCGCGCCTCGCCTGAGCTGCTGCGCTCGATCGGCCGCTGGAGCTTTGCGGCGCTCGTCCTCAACACAATCATCGGTACCGGCGTCTTCATCCTGCCCGGAACCGTCGCCGCGCGACTCGGGTGGATGAGCCTAACGGCATGGTTCATCGCCGCGCTCTTCACAGCTGCGATGATCCTCTGCTTCGCCGAAGTCGCCTCTCGCTTCAATGTCGCTGGCGGAGCATATCTCTTTACGCATGCCGCGTTCGGTCGCTACGTCGGATTGCAGATCGGCTGGTTGGCGTATGTCTCTCGCACCACGGCTGGCGCCGTGCAAGCCAATCTGTTCACGACGTATCTCGCCGAATTCATCCCATGGGCGGGGACTCGACTGGGGGCGATCGTCGTCACCACGGTCTTCATCGGGTTTCTGGCCGCCGTCAACCTTCGCAGCGTGCTGTCCGGGGCCCAGCTGAGCAACGCGTTCGCGACCGTGAAGTTGACGTCGCTCATCGCGTTCGGCGCGTTAGGCGTCTTCTGGCTGCTGTCGCGGCACGCGGGAACCGGACCGACCGCGACCGACACGAGCGCCGGGACTTGGCTGCAGATGTTGCTGCTGCTGATGTTCGCCTTCGGCGGATTCGAGTCCGCGCTCATGCCGCTCGCCGAAGCGAAGGATCCACAGCGCGACGCTCCCTTCGCGCTCCTCGTCGGCCTTGGTCTTGTCACGCTCGTGTACCTCGCGGCGCAGCTCACCGTGCTGGCCACGCTTTCCGATCCCGGCGCGACGACGCGTCCGCTCGCCGCCTCTGCTCGCGTCATGCTGGGTGCCGGCGGGGCCGCGGCGATCAGCATCGCCGCGCTCATCTCCGTCTACGGCTGGCTCTCGAGCAACATGCTCGCCGTGCCGCGCCTAACGATGGCGATGGCGCAGCGCGGCGACCTCCCGGCATTTTTCCGCAAGGTACACCCGGCCTGGCGCACGCCCTGGGTTTCCATCCTCATCTACGCCGGCGTCTCGTGGGTGCTGGCGAATCAGGCAAGCCTGCTGCAGAACTTGACGCTGTCGTCTGTCGTGCGGCTCTTTGTCTACGGACTCGTCTGCGCCGCGCTCCCCGTGCTGCGAAGCAGGGAATCGCGTGCGGCGGCCGCAGGCGTGGCGCCCGCTCGTTTCCGCGCCCCCGCGGGTGTCGCGCTGGCCGTTGTCAGCGTCGGTATCTCGATGCTCCTTGCCACGCGAATGACTTGGCGCGAAGCGCTCACGTTAGGTGTCACCGTGGCGCTGGCCTCAGTGCACTGGCTCGCCGTCCGCAAGTTGCCTAACGCAGCACCGGCAGCGCAATCGTAGAGGGATACTTCGGGCCGAAGTGCACGGTGATCTTCGCCGTGCGCCGCTCCGCGCTGTCAGTTTCGCGCTTGCCCGTCTGCAGATTGCGCCCGAAGTGCGGGTGAAAGCTCGGCATCACCACGAGCCGAAGCCGATGGCCTTTCTTGAAGAGGTTCCCGGTCATCGGGTGCCCGACGACAACCTCCGTCGGCTGGTTAGGCTTGAGCGGCTCTGTGCCAACGCGCGCGCTCAGGCGCTGCGCTTCGAGCCCCGGACTCATCAGGTTCCACGACGTCCCATCGGGTGCCACGTCGAAGACCCGCGCGAAAATGTCCGCGTCCGGCGCGTCCACGCTCACGAATAGCTTCACATCGATTCTGCCGACGACGCGCATATCCTCAGCCAGCGGCTCAGTCTCGAACACCATTACGTCGCTGCGCTCGGCGAGCGCGCGGTAGTCGTGGGCGCCGTACGCCGCGTCGTATTGGTCGACGACGACCTTGTCCGGATCGGACGTGATCGTCCAGCTTGAGTCGGAAGCGGGAGCGCCGCCGAGCGAGCCACGGGCTTGTCCAGCGCGGCCTAACGCGAATCTTTGCGTCGTTGTGCTCGGTAGCGGCCATGTATTGCCTGTGCGCCAGACGTTCTCGCCCATGACGAACGTGCGTACGTGCGGGCCCTTATCGACGCCGTTCTTCATGTCGCGGACATATCGGTCCATGAAACGCAGCACTTCCTCGTCATAATCGAGACCACCCTTCCCTTCGAATGTGCGCTCGCCCGATTTCGCCTGCAGCGTGCGGTTGTTGATCCCGTTGACGCCGTGCACCCATGGCCCGAGCACGAGAAACGCGCGCGAGTCCGCATCGCCGCGGCGCGCGGCCTCGAGACCAAGGTAGTTGGTGAGCGCGCCCTCGGGACCGTAGTTCTCGTCGTGCCATCCCGAGATGTTGAGCACCGCGGCCGACGTCTTGCCGTATCGGTTCGTGAGATCGGCCCAATTCCACCATGGATCGTTAGGTCCGTGCGCCAGCCATTCGAAGTACCACGGCGCCACCTCGCGCAGCTCCGGCACGTTGCTGATCGGCAGGCGCGCGAGCAGCGGCGCTTCGAGCGTCTTCCATGCGTCGCCCGCCTCTTTGTATGTGCGTGGACCGGGAAGGTTGCGCTTCTGCCTAACGTCCGGCGCGATGTTCATCCAGATCCACGCTGGCCAGGAGAGATCCGGCAGCCCGCCGGCGTACCAGAAGTTTGTCGGTCGTGAGAACGTCATCGCCGGCACCATCGCCTTGAGATGCGGCGGCGATTCTACGGCTGCAAGCCACTGCACGGCCCCTGGATACGAAAGTCCGAACGTTCCTACATCGCCTGTGGACCACGGCTGCGCCGCCGCCCACTCGATCGTGTCGTAGCCGTCGCGCCCTTCCTGGATGTACGGGTCGAACGTCCCAGCGGACCGATAGCGGCCGCGTACATCCTGGACGACGACAGCGTATCCGCGATCCACGGCATGAAGAAACGTCGTGTAATCCTCGATCGCGTCTGACGCGCCGTATGGCGTGCGGTAGACGAGCGTTGCGAACTTGCCTGTCGCGTTAGGCTTGAGCACGATCGCGCGCAGCACGACGCCGTCGCGCATCGGAACGGCGATGTCCGTCTCCATCACCTGGGCGCGCGACGGCTGAGTCCACACAGCCAGCGCAAACAGTTCTGCCGCGAACGCAACGCGTCTCATGAGGCCCCTGACAGTAAGCCGGCGACAACGCGCAAGTCCGCGATGAGTGCGTGCAGCTCGCGCTCTCGGTCCTCGCTCGTTTGCTGTCGCAGAATCGAGGACGGGTGCACGGTGGCGACAACGTACTCCGCGAGCTCGCTGCGCAACACCTTTCCTCGCTGCGCCGTTACGCGGAAGTCACGGCCGAGCAAGGCTTGCGCGGCCGTCGCACCGAGACACACGAGCACCCGTGGACGCAACACCTGAAGCTCCGCGCGCAGCCACGGCAGGCACGCACGGATCTCCGCTGCGTTAGGCTTCTTGTGGATGCGATTCTTCCCGCGTTTCTCCCACTTGAAGTGCTTGACGACGTTGGTGACGTACGCTTCGTCTCGGTCGATCCCCGCGTCTTCCAGCGCGCGATCCAGCAGCTTGCCGGCCGGCCCTACAAAAGGCTTTCCTTTGAGATCTTCTTCGTTCCCGGGCTGCTCGCCGACGAGCATCACGCGCGCCGTGCGCTTCCCCGCTCCGAAAACAGTCTGCGTCGCGCCCAGGTAGAGGTCACAGCCCTTGCAGCCGCGCGCAGCCTCCTTGAGCGACGCAAGGGTTGGACGCTCGGGAAGAAACTGCGCCGCACTGCGCTCTTCAGGCGCCGGCAGTCTCCCCGCCACGACGGTCTCGCGCGCCACGGTCGATACCTAACGCCTGTGCGACTTATCCAAGTCGGCGACGATGAGCCAGGGACCGCCGCGAGACCTAACGAGCGCGAGCACGAACGTTCCGGCGTCACCTTCACCCGGGCGTAAGGAGTAGCCGCCGATGATGTGTGCGACGGAGTCGGCGGCGGCATACGCCATGGCGCGCAGCGCCAGCGGCCCGCCGCCATTCGCGTACATCTGGCGCACCGCGTCGCGTCCGCGCACTGCTCGGCCGCTGTTCGTCATCACGACCCGGCCGTCAACAAACAGCTGCGCCAGGCCGGTTGCGTCACTCGCTTTCCATGCCGTCTCGTAGTCGCGCAACACTCTGTCCAGGTCCGGTGGAAGCTTTATCGACGCCAGCGGGGGCGGAGCGGTGTCCCCCTGTCCACATGCTATGTTCGGCAGTGCCAGCAAGGTGACAGTCACGAGCAGACAAACTCTACGCATAGCTTTCCCCTCCTTGGGCGCAATGCTCTGCGATCCTCCTGGCAGCAATCTTCCCGCCGGCCCTGACATTCTCAACATCGCTTCTGAATCACGCACCAGCCACGATGCGTAAAAGCACTTCCCAGCGCTTCATTATGGTCATTTGGAGTCGACATTTGCTGGCGCTCGTGGTCAACCTGGTCGCTCTTGCGAGCACAGGGCGCCGCGTCGCGGGCCAGCAAAGCGATTCGGCGCGCAAGACGCTGCGCGCCGCCACCCGCACTGGACCGATTCACATCGATGGCCGCTTGAACGAGGCGGACTGGGCGCGCGCCGACGTTGCCACCGGGTTCGTGCAACGCGAGCCCGAACCTAACGAGCCGGAATCGCAGCGCACCGAGGTGCGCGTTTTGGTGGATGACGGCGCGCTGTACATCGGCGCGCGGCTGTTCGATACGGAGCCGCGCAAGATCGCGGCACAACTCGGCCGCCGCGATTCCGACGATCTCTACACCGACGCTTTTCACGTGGCGATCGACAGTTATTTCGACCGGCGGACGGCCTTTCGCTTTACAGTCACGCCGGCCGGTGTGCAGGGTGACGGACTGCATTTCAATGACAGCAACGAGGACGAGAACTGGGATGCCGTGTTCGCCAGCGCAGCAACAATCGACTCGGCCGGATGGACCGCCGAGCTGCGCATTCCGTTATCGCAACTGCGCTATAGCCGCGTGTCGCCTGGTGAGACTCGACGTTGGGGGATCCAGTTCGCGCGGCAGATTGCGCGACTCGGCGAAGAGTCGCTCTGGACACCGACGCCTCCGACGCAGCGTGGTATCGTCTCGCTGTTTGGCGATCTGGTCGGCATCGATTCGTTAGGCGTTCCACGGCGCCTCGAGTTGCTGCCGTACGTCTCGTCTAAGCTTACACGCGTTCCGAGCGCGGAATCGAACGCGCTCGTGGATGCGACACGAACGGCGGCCCACGCGGGCCTGGATGTCCGCTACGGCCTCCCACGCGGACTCACGCTCACGGCCACGATCAATCCCGACTTTGGCCAGGTAGAAGTCGATCCCGCCGTCGTGAACCTTTCCGCGTTCGAGACGTTCTTCTCCGAGCGCCGCCCATTCTTCCTGGAAGGGAGCGAGATCTTCCGATTTGGTGGCACCATCACGTACAACGACAACGACCCCCCACAGCCTTTCTACTCGAGACGCATTGGGCGCGCACCACGCGGCTCCGTCGACGCCGTCAATGCCGTCTTCGTTGACGAGCCGTCGCAAACGAACATCCTCGGGGCTGTGAAACTATCCGGCAAAACACCTGGAGGCTGGTCGTTAGGCTTCCTCGGCGCGGCGACGGACCGCATGCGCGCTCGCTACATGACGGACGCTGGTATCGTTGGATCGTTTCCTGTCGAGCCGCGCGCGAATTACGGCGTCGCGCGTGTGAGTCGCGATTTGCGCGGCGGCAACACAGTGCTTGGGCTCGCGTTTACGGGCGCCCAACGCGACGTCAGTCCGCAGTTCGCGCCACTTCTCGCCACCTCCGCAGTGACTGCAGGACTGAGCGCCGAGCATGCATGGGATAATCGCAGGTGGACATTGAGCAGCTACGTCTCGCGCTCGCACGTGGACGGCGATCGCGCTTTCATCGCTGCTCTGCAGCGTTCCAACACGCACGCCTTTCAGCGACCCGATCGCCGGGATGTGAAGTTCGATTCGTCGCGCAGCTCACTCGCTGGCCACTTCTACTCGCTCTCGATGGCGAAGACCGGCGGAGAACATTGGCTTGGTTCGCTTACATACGAGGAGGCGGGACGCGGCTTCGATGTGAACGAGCTCGGCTTCCAGCGCCGCTCCGACATTCGCGCGTTAGGCACCGCGATACGGTACCGGCAGACGTCGCCGGGGCGCTACTTCCGCAATTGGAACGTCGTCCTCCACAACACAGAGGCGTATAACTCCGACGGCGATAACATCGAACGCCGAGCTACGCTGCTGGGCGAAGCTCAATGGAACAACTTCTGGAGCACTGATCTGGTCCTGCGCCTCCAACCGTCGACGCTCGACGACCGGCTTACGCGGGGCGGACCAGTGGGTCGTCGCTCGGCGTCGAACGGCTTCGATCTTAGCGTCCAGACAGATGAGCGACGTCCCTTCGTTGTCGACGCAGGATACAGCTACGCGCGAAGCACGACTGACGGTTGGACGCACAACTTCTCGCTCGAGCTCAACATGCGCCCGTCCAGTGCGCTGCAACTCAGTGTCGAGCCGGAGTTCTCGCGCGAATACAACGACTTCCAGTTCGTGACATCTGTCCCAGACGCGCTCGCCCAACGCACGTTCGGTCGCCGTTACGTGTTCGGCGATATCGAGCAGCACGAACTGAGTATCAGCACAAGAGTGGCGTGGACGTTTTCACCGAAGCTCTCGCTGCAGATGTATGCGCAGCCGTTCGTGTCGGCCGGTCGTTTCGATCGCTACAAGGAGTTCCGGGCGCCGCGCACGTTCGAGTTCGATGTCTATGGTCGCGACCGAGGAACGATCGTGCGCGATCGTCAGACGCAGGAAGTCACCGTGGATCCTGACGGCGCTGGGCCCGCGCCAGCGTTTCAGTTTGAGGAGCGAGAGTTCACTGTACGGGCCTTGAGAGGGAACGCCGTGCTTCGTTGGGAGTATCGACCCGGGTCGACTTTGTACTTTGTGTGGCAGCAGAACCGCGAGGACGAAGTAGCTGTAGCAGACCTTGCCGCGGCGCGGCGTCCAGCCGACGCCTTCCGCGTCGCAGCGCATAACGTCTTTCTCATTAAGGCGTCGTACTGGCTTGGCCGGTGAGGTTGCCTTTTTGACGCAGCGGCTGATGGCGCTGGCCCTCGTAGTCGCCTGCCGGATCACGAACACGGCTGATCCTCCAGATCCGCCAAGCTTCAGTATCGTGGTAGAACCGGACACGGTCCGTGCGCGCCTAAACGCTCAGCAGCGCGTCCAGCTCGACTTCCTCGTGAGAATCAGCAACGAAGGGCCCGGTCAACTGTTTGTCCCCGCATGCGGCCACGAGATCGAGCGCAGCTCGCCTAACGGCAACTGGACTCGCGTGTACACGCAGCCGTGCCCCGGTGGATTCGTCCCACCCTTTGCCCTTGATGCTGGTGAGGGCTGGGGTTACGTGGTGCACATTACTGCGCCAGTCGATAGCGCGCCGTGGCGTCCAGGGTCGATTGCGGGCCGCTATCGGGCCGTCAGCTACATTTCTGCCGAGTATCGTGCAGGCGGAGCCTGGGGGCGACCCGTGCCGATGAATCTTCGCATTGCAGAATTCCCAGTTCGCGAGCAGATCCCCTAACGCACTGAGCGATCCGAGGAGGGGCTGCCCGCCGGCCCAGAGCGTAGCGCAATCCTTGGCGGAGGTTCCGGCGGCCGCGGTGCCCGCTTGACCTCGCGCGCTGGCACGTAGCCCGCGACACCATCGTCGAGTTGCACGCGGTACCAGCGTCCAGTCGCACCCACGATTTGCAACGAGG
>DASYRX010000375.1:0-2675 GCA_036003845.1 Gemmatimonadaceae bacterium
GTACTTGTCGAACCAGTACAGCTGCCAGTTGAGCGACTCGACGAGGTGCTTCGGCTCTCCCGTGCGCGTCATGTTGTGATTCTCGCGCGGGAAGAAAACGATCTCCGCGGTCTTGTCGAAGTGCTTCAGTCCCCGGAACCACTGCTCTCCTTGTTCGATGGGCACACGAAAATCGTTGTCCTGATGCAGGATCAGAATCGGCGTCTGCACGTTCTGCACGTACTTGAGCGGTGAGCGCTCCCAGTAGAAATCGAAGCGCTGAAAGAGATCACCGCTGAAGTCGTCGCGGTGGCCGTAGGAGCCGTCGCGCGTGCCTTCGTCGCTGATGAAGTTCGAGATGCTGCGCAGCGTCACGGCGCCCTTGAACAGGTTCGTGTGTCCCACGATCCAGTTGGTCATGAATCCGCCGTAGCTGCCGCCGGTGACGCCGAGTCTCGTGCTGTCGATCCACGGATTGCGCGCGAGCGTGGCGTACACGCCGTTCATGATGTCGACGTAGTCCTTGCCCCCCCATTCGTTGACGATTCCACGCTGGAACTTGCGGCCATAGCCGGTGGACCCGCGCGGATTGGGGAAGAACACGGCCCAACCTTTGGCCGAGTACACGTGAAATTCGTGAAACCAATCCACGCCGTACATCCCGGCGGGACCACCATGGATGCTGAGGATCATCGGATACTTCTTAGCCGGATCGAAGCCGAGAGGCTTCACAAGAAAGCCATCGATGTCCCAGCCGTCGGCTCCCTTGTAGGACATGCGCTCCACGGGCATGAGCGCGAGCTGTTGCCAGAGAGAGGCGTTGAGCGACGAGAGCTTCCGCTCACGACTCGCGTCGAGCGACGCGGTGTACACGTCATCCAGATGCGTGAAGTCATTAACGAGATAGACCATCGTGCGCGCATTGCTCGCGACATTCACCGACCGCACGGCACGTGGGCCGGATGTGACCACTGATACCTTGCGGGCCTTTGGGTCGACGCGAAAAACGTGCGTCTCGCCGCGCACGCCACTGCCGAAGTACAACCAGCGTCCACTCTCCGCCCACTGGAGATCGCCGGGGTTGAGATCGAAGTTGGGAGCGATGTCGACGGAGGCGCCGCCGGTGCTCGGCGCCAGCAGCAGTTGCGGTGGGTCCTCCTCCTCCGCCGCGCTCACGTAGGCAATCGATCTTCCGTCGGGCGACCAGCGCGGAGAGTTGTCCGGTCCCTCAGCGCTCGAGATCTTGGTGAGCGGTCCGCCGGCCGCCGGGATGACCCAGACGTCCGTATTGCGATTCTGATCGTACTCCTTGCCGGTGCGATTGGAGACGAACGCGATCCGGGTTCCATCCGGCGACCACTGTGGGTCGGTGTCGTTCCAATCGTCTCCCTCGGTGATCTGCCGCGACGTTCCCGCGCGCGTATCGACGATCCAGATGTGCGAGCGCTTGTCGTCGAACCAGCCGGCGTCGTTGAACTTGTACGAGATGCGCGTGTAATGGCGCACGTCGCTCCGCTCCCGGCCCTCGGGCCACAGGTCGCTCGGTCCCATGCGGCTGAGACATGCCGCGCGAGCACCGTCTGCCGCCCACGTACAATTCGAGACGCCGTTCTTGAGCGACGAGACGCGCCTTGGCCTGCCGCCTTCGGTCGAGATGATCCACAGCTGCGAGCGGACGCTGGTCGGGCGACGCGCGGCGACGTCAGCGCTGTCGTCAGGCGAGTGCGACGAGATGAACGAGATCGACTTGCCGTCGGGGAGCCAGCGCGGCGAGCTCGCCGACCATCCCTCTTGCACGAGCACGCGCGGGGCAGCAATTCCGTCGGTGCTCGCTATCCATATGGAAGGGATGCGCTTGTTCTGCGTCCGATCCACGCGTGAGACGACGTACGCGACCTGCGATCCATCGGACGACACGCGCGGATCGCTCGCGAGCTCGAAGCTGAAGTAGTCTTCGGGTGTGATTCCGCGCTTATCGGAGGTCTGCGCTAGGGTGACGACGGGAAAGGCCAGTGCGAGTAGGAGCAGGCGCATAGTTAGAGAGGTGAGTGAACTTCTCATCCGAATGCCAAGGAATGAGACCGTATCGCTCCTGAAAGAAAAGTCCGCTCATTGGCCCACGAAAGGAGCGTGTATTACAGCAACGGCAATTCGCCTTGATTCGTTGAATTCGGATGAGTAGTTGTTGTTGAAGACTTTACTCTTGCACAAAACTGAGGACCCAAAGTGATGCGACCCATCGCCCTACTGTTCGCGTTGGCTCTGCCCCTCGCTGGCCAAACTCGCTCGGTGTACACAGCAGGCGCTCTGACGCCGCAGCAGCAGCTCACGCGCGACATCTACAAACAGCTCGTCGAGATCAACACGGCGGACCAGACCGGCAACGTGACCACAGCGGCCGTCGCGATGGCGCAGCGCTTCCGCGACGCGGGCATTCCGGAGGCGGACATCTTCGTCGGCGGACCACGGCCGGAGAAGCACAACGTGGTCGCGCGAATTCGTGGCCGCGCGGGATCCACGCGCAAGCCGGTGCTCCTGCTCGCGCACCTCGACGTCGTCGAAGCGCTGAAGGCCGACTGGTCGCCGGATCTGGACCCCTTCGTCTTCACGGAGCGCGACGGCTACTACTACGGGCGTGGCACATCGGACGACAAGGCGATGGCCGCGATATTCGTCGCCAACGCGTATCGGCTCAA
>DASYRX010000376.1:0-15980 GCA_036003845.1 Gemmatimonadaceae bacterium
CATGGCGCCAAACTGGTTGCAGAAGAAATAGTTGTCGTTCGCCAGGTGCTGCGCGATGAAACCGATGGTTTGCTGTGCTGGCGTCGGCTTGAACGAGAACTTGGCCTCTGGAATCGAATCGAATGCCTGGGCGAGGTTCCGATGCTGAGCTGTGATCCGAGCCTTAAATGCGGCAGTGATCGGATTCGCCGGCGCGGCGGCCGGAGGCTGGGCGGCTAGGGTTACTGGCAGAGCACGGGCGAGAATTGCTCCATGCAAAATCTTCATACGTTCTCCCGTCTGGTGGGGGGCAACGCGTGATACTGGATCGCCGTCCGCATTTGCGCAACGGAATGCTCTGTCAAGCATTTGTTCGGGCGACGCTACCAATTAGCGGACCTCGATGGCGCGCGCACGGCTTTCGAACCGATCCCGGATGACGCCGCCCTATTCGGTCACGCTGATGATCCCCACGGTGATGTTGTCCGGGCCGCCGCGCTGCCGGGCCAACTCCACAAGACGCTCGCAGGCGAGCTGCGGCGATGGGCCGCGCATCGCGTCGAACAGCTCGTTGTCCTCCACGACATCATAAAGACCGTCGGAGCATATGAGGAACGTGTCTCCCGGTCGCACCGAGAGTGGTTTCTCCCACGTTGCGACTTCAACGTCGGCGCGTCCGCCTAACGCGCGCACGATGACGTTTTTGTCGGGATGGTGTCGCGCCTCCTCGGCCGTGATCGCCCCTCGTTTCACCATATCCATGACAGCCGAGTGGTCCTCGGTCATGAGCAGGATGTCATTGCCGCGCACGAGATACAGTCGGCTATCGCCGACGTGCGCGCAGTACGCGAGCCCGTCGCGCAGGAGCAGGGCCGTACACGTTGTTCCCATTCCACTGTAGCGAGCGTCCTTGGCCGCGGCAGCGACGATGATCCGATTCGCCTGCTCCATCGACTGCGCGAGCGCTTTCCCTGGATCCAGCGTTTCGTCCGCATAGCGCTGCACGACGACTTCGACAGCGAGCCGGCTCGCGATCTCTCCGGCGTTGTGCCCGCCCATTCCGTCAGCGACGACGACGAGGAGGCCGCGCCTCGCAAGCTCGTTAGGGTCCGTCGGGCGGATAACGCGAATGCAGTCTTCGTTCACTTCGCGCACGCATCCGACGTCCGAGAGTGTGCCGATATCCACGCGCATCTCCGGCCCTCCAGCGCCTGGTGAACCTCCAGCGACCCCTGGTGGCTGCAGCGGTTGCCGTTCGAGCCTCGGCCGCACGCCGGCAAGAGGCACCGGCGTTTTGTTGCTCGAGCGGCCGAATAGGCGTCGCAGGAAGTTGTCAGCCATCGTGGGGCGAGTGTATGCCTAACGTCAGCGCGTCTGGAGCGCTAGCGCTCGACACCTGACCCTTCCCTCGTCAGGTGATCCCTTATAGCTAGCAACGACGCTGGGCGTCCCTCGAGCAGCCTCGCTAGCAAGCCCGTCGCATTGGCAACGGCGAACGAGAGGCCTGAGAAATTGCGCTCGGCGGGCACGCCGGGAATCGGACGCGGATAGCCAGACGCAGCCACGCGTATCGAAGCCGTGGCCGCGTCGAGCACATGCAACTCGTCGCGCGCGCAACTGGAGTCGAGCAGCACACCCACGGCCCCATCGAGCGCTCCCGGATACAGCGCAGCGCCGTCGTGCTCGGCCGCGGCGATCACGATCGCGCCGCGCGACGTGGCGTATTGTAATGCTTCGGCCAGGAGCTCTCGGCGCTCCTCGTTCGGTGTCCCCAGGCTCAGATTGATCAACTGCGCGCCGTGATCGGCGGCCCAGCGCATTGCGCGAGCCAGCACCTCACCTGTCGCGCTGAGCTCGCGATCGAAGATGCGAACCGCCAGCAGTTCGGCGTCGGGCGCTTTCTCACGGATCGCGCCGGCGACAGCGGTGCCGTGGCCGATGCGGTCGCGGTAGTCCGACGGATCCTCGTCGTTCTCGAGCAGCGAGACGCCTCCCGCAACCTCACCGACGTGCGGATGTCCAGCGGCGATTCCGCTGTCGATGACGGCGACGCGCCTTCCGCGTCCCGTGCGGCCGGCAAACGGGACGCTGCTCAGCGTTAGGCGTCGATTCACGGAGCGAGCGCGAGTACGCCGGCCAGCGCCGTCCCCTGCTCGTATAGCACCGCCGGCGGCCCTTCTTCGATGATGCGGCCGCCCTGCAGCACGACGATCCGGTCCGCGCGCCGCGCCAGCTCCAGGCGGTGCGTGATGATGATCGTCGTGCGATTGCGCATGATCGCGTCGTATCCAGCCAGCACGTGCGCTTCGGTCTGCGGATCCAGCGCGCTCGTCGCTTCGTCCAGCACGAGCACGGCGGGATCGGCGAGCAGCGCCCGCGCTATGGCGACTCGCTGCCGTTCCCCAGCAGAAAGCGCGCGTCCCCGTTCACCCACGATCGTGTTGAGCCCCTCGGGAAGACGCTCGAGCAGATCGCTCAATCCGGCCGCATGGGTGGCGTTGAGCACATCGCTCGCCGTCGCGTTAGGCCGAGCGTAGCGGATGTTTTCGGCGATCGATGCGTGGAAGACGAAGGGCTCCTGATCCACGACTGCGATCCAACGCCGGAGCTCAGCGAGCCGGATGTGCCTGATGTCGTTGCGATCCAGCAGAATGCGCCCGCGCTGCGGATCGAGGTGCCTAATCAGCAGGTCCGCGATCGTCGATTTCCCTTCACCGCTCCGGCCGACGACGGCGACGCGCTCACCAGCGCCGACCGCTAGGCTCACGCCGTCGAGCACGGAGTCTCCACGATCGTGCGTGAACGCCACGTCTTCGAACGTCACGTCGCCACGCACGCTCGGCAGTCCGATGGCGTCGGGCTCCTCGTCCACTTCCACGGGAGTATCGAGGATTTCGTGCACGCGTTTGAGCGACACGCGTGCCGTCGCGATGCTGGTGTACAGCGCCATGAGCGCCTGGATCGGGGAGACGAGTCGCATCTGGTAGGCGACGAACGCCACGAGCGTTCCCATCGTGATGGCGCCGCTGATCACGCGCCAGCCTCCGACGAGAAAGACGATCGCGCTGCCGAAGCCGAGCACGAGCCCTGGGAGGCCGCCGGACAGATACGTTAGGCGCCGCATCGACATGAGCGCACTAACGAATGAGTCATTGCGCGACCGCAGCCGCTCGACCTCGCGTTCCTGCGCGTTGGCGGCGACGATCAGCTTCATCCCTTGGAGCGTCTCGACCAGGAACGAGCCGACGTTGGCGCTCGTGTCGCGCACGGCGGCCACCGAGCGCTCGAGCTGCGCGCGATACCGGATGAGCGCCCAGATCGCGGGCGGCAATAGCGCCAGGCTCACGAAGAAGAGCAGCGGGTCGAGCGTGATCAGTATCACGACCGATCCGACGAAGAAGATCACGTTGCCTAACCAGGCCAAGGCCACTTCCGCTGCGACGCGCTGAATCTCGCCAACGTCGCTATTGATGCGCGACGCGATCTGTCCTAACGGCATGCGCGCGTAGAACCGCGGCGACAAGCGTTGCAAATGCCTGTACACGCCAAGACGCATGTCGAAGAGCATGTCGGCCGACACGCGCGTGTAGAGAAGGCCGCTCACGACGTTGAGCCCGAAGCTCACGAGCGTGATCGCGACGAAGAGTCCGACGATGCGCAGCAGTGCGGCGAAGTCGCGGCCCAGCAGTGCTTTGTCGACCAGGGCGCGCGACAGATACGGCAGCAGGAGCGCCAGCAACGTTCCGGCGAGCGACAGTCCGAGCACCAGCGCCAGGCGGCGCCAGTGCGGGGCCGCATAGCCTAACGCGCGCCGGAGGTCGGGATCCACTGCGGTGCGCGGCCTAACGGCCTGCTGGCGCCGCGGGAATCACGTAGAAGCGGGTCATGTCCGCGCCGAGATCGATCGTGCGCACCAGCCGCTGCGTAGCCGCGTCGATGAGATCAATCGTCATCCCGGCCGTGTGGATGTAGAGCAAGGACCCGTTGGAGCTGACGTTCAAGCCCATGCGCGGGCGACCCCGAAACGGCGTTTTACTCAATACGCGTCTGTTCTCGAGGTCGTACGTCCAGATCTCGTAGTTTCCGACCTCTTGTTTGAGGCCATACGCGCGCGTGCGTCCGGGCGCGAGCGCGAATCCCACCGATTCGTTAGGCCCGAGCGTGTAAAAATCGACGCTGCGTTTGACGAGGTCCACGCGCGCCACACCCATGAGCATGCGGTTCTGCACCGGATCGGAGACACGGAACATGCCCGTGAAGAAGCCTGGCTCTTCATAGACGGTTTCGGGAAACCCGAAATTGAAGCGCCCCATCCCCTCTTCAAGCGCGCGGCCGATTTCCCAGCGATCGACTTGCTTGAGGTTCTTTGTCTCGAAGATCAACACCTCGTCGGCGAAGAAGTAGAGCAGATCTCCGCTGGGAGAGAACAGCATCTGCGCACCTTCGCGCTCTTCACCCTTGGGCCACGGAATGGTGTCCGTCACGACGTGTTTCTCGAGGTCGTAGCGCACGAGCGTTGGCTTGCCGATTTCCCAGCGATCCGTCTGCTTCGTCGCCGTCTTGATGAGGAACACGGCGAACTTCTCGTTAGGCTCGACATTGAGCCCACGGATGCGAACTTTCGTCTTGCCATGCGATAACGTGAACTTGTCGAGTGACTTTTTCGTCGCGATGTCGATGACTTCCACATTCTCGAACTGCGGGTCCATGACGTAGAAGTGCTTCCGATTCGGCGACAGCAACATCGCTATCGGAATACCGATCGACGTGTGGATCGTGTCGGTGACTGTGAACGTCTTCTCGTCGTACACCAGGATCGTCTTGGCGTACGTGCCGACGTACAGCTTGCCGTCGCCCCCGCTGGGCGTCTGCGCCGAGAGCGGAGCAGCCGTCGCTACCAACAGCAGCAGTGAGTTGACTATCCGATGGCTCATGGGAAGATCAGGTCGATCTTGCGCCAGTCCTTCTGCGCCGCCGCGCACTTCCCCGTCCAGTCCGGAGCGTGGTTGTAGAGATCGGGCACGTGCGCTGGCCAGAAGCAGGTGACGTAACAGTCGAACAAGTCGCGCTCTACCGGCTGACACAGCCCTGCGGTGCTGCCACTGCTGTCGGTCTCCCAGCCAGGCGCGAAGACAAACGAGCAGCCAAGAGGAATGTGCGGCCCGGTTGGCCGCGGCGGCCCAGCCTGCTGCAGGCCGACGACATCCTGCTCATGGATGTCGGCGACGATCTGTGCCTTACGATTGATTGGCGTTAGGTGGCGCATAGTCATCGCGCAGCTCCAAAGCAATAGAACAACCCATTCCCACCGGTCGCCTGCAGATTCTTGAGTCCACAACCGCGCGATTTGTGTGCGCTATTCCACGACGTCGGATTCTGGCCGCCGCCCTGGCGATCGTGGTGGCCGACGAAGGCGCTTCCTGTCGAGTCGCTGCGCGTCCAGTTGCCGCACGTCGTGTCTAACGAATCCATCACGGCACGACCGTCCATCGACGACCCCGTCAGGATGTCATGCGTGTTAGGCGTATCGCCGCGCCCGTTCACGACTGCGCCCTTTTCTGTGATGCTATTCTCTTTGGACAGTTTGTTGTTGTCGCTGTGCAGATCGGCGACGTTCTGTGCGACGACAACGCCCTTCGCGTTGGTCCAAGGCCCACTGCCGATGCGGTCGCGCGCGTTAACCGCGGGGCTCCCTTGCGCGGCGATCGTACTCAAGTACGCTCGCCAGCTCACTCCAGTGATTCCAGCAGCATCGGCAAGTGACTGACAGTGCCGATCGGCACCGGCGAGACCACCCAGGGCAGCGCCGTTGCCGGGACCCGCGCTCGTAATGAAGAAAGTTGTCTTCGCTGCCGATGGCGCGCCGCTCTGCAGCTGCACCGCTCTGCTGCAAGCGAGCGCGAGTATCATGAGTGGGACGAGTTTCTTGATCGTTTTTGTGTGATTCATTCGTTAGGCCTCGAACTGTGTCAGATACTGGGGTTTCCGCTCGGCAATCGTGCCGTACACCTCGAGGCACGTGTGCGTCCAGCGCCTGATCCACTCGCAGTAATGCAGGTTAGGCCGTTCCGTCGATCCATACCGCGTTTGCGCTTCGTGATAACATCCGCCGGCGCAGATCGGCCTCGCCCAGCATTGCGAACAATCGGTCTTGTTCGCGATGTGGTGCCTGACGAGATAGTCGTCCTGCAGCGAGTGATCCACGCCCTCGAACACCGTCCCGAGCTTGTGCGAATCGGAGCCGGCGAAGCGATGGCATAACGCGACGTCGCCGTCCGTCGCGACGCCGAGCAGGCCGAGACCCGCACCGCAGGGATAGGCCTTGCTCATCCCCTTGTGGATCTCTTCCACGGTGTCGCGCACGTTGGAGAAGCCGTGATGCCTTCCGTCCAGCGTGAACGCGAGATACTCGCGCGCGAGCTCCTGGAAGGCGAACAACATCTGCTCGAAGCCGGCCTCTTCGATCGCATAATCGCGGCGCCACGACGTCGTGACGGGCGCGAAACCGACTTCCCAGAAGCCCAGCTCTCCGCGCAGATGTCTGAAGATCCCGATGACATCGAGGTTGTCGTGCGTCAGCGTCACCCGCGCGCCGACCGGACGGCGGCGGTGCTTCGTGAGCAACGACTCGATGTGCGGACGGATGACGTCGTAGCTCCCCTTCCCGTTATGAAAGACGCGATGCCGGTTCTGTTGCTCGCGGTCACCGTCGATGGACACCGTGACGCCGACGTCGTTATCCACGATCCAGTCGATGATCTCGTCGCGCAGCAGTGTGGCGTTGGTCGTTAGGCTGACGTCCACTTCCTTTCCCAGCGCCGCGGCCCGCTCGCGCGCATAAGTGAGCGCCGAGCGCAGCACTTTGTAGTTGAGCAGCGTCTCGCCGCCGAAGAACGTGAGATGCACAATCTTCTGTTCGCCGGCCTCGGCAAACATGAAGTCCACGCTTTGACGCGCCGTCTCTTCCGTCATGAAGCGCGGCTTCTTGCTCGGCTCGACGACGCGGTCCTCGCCGTACTCGTAGCAGTACGTGCACGCGAGGTTGCACTTGCTCGTGACATTGAGCACGAGCGTCGTCAGCGGGATGCGCTTCTTGGGCAGCGTCGGCTTGACGGTTTCGACTGGCGCAGTGACTGAACGTATGGCGCGCGCGCCTAACAGCTCGCCGATGGCGTTTTGGACGGCCGGAGCTTCGAATCGAGGAGCCAGCGAGCCGACGAGTGCGTCAGGAGCGATGTCGGCGTCGCCCAACGCATCGAGCACCGCAACGGACGGATCATCCAGCCGGAAGATCGCCGCCGACGGCACGAGATAGACGTACGGTGCGCCGTCCGCCTCGAACCTGTGGTATTCGCCGCGACGAAGCAGGTTCATTGAACGGGGCCTCCGGCCGCCAGATTCCAGGGATCGAAACGTATGTAGAGCGGCACCGTGACCAGCAGATGCGCGCGCGCTCTGATCGGACGTGACGTGCCGTTGTCAGTCGTGTTGTACGTCGCCACCACCCACACGTCGCCGACGTTGTTGCGGCTCCCGGAGCGCTGTGGGTTCGGCCCGTCCACGTTAGGTGTGAAAAAGCCGCGCGCGTCGATCGTGCCCACGTATTTGAGATCGTCGTCGTCGTACGTGACACCGTACTCCTCGAGATTCCACGTCACGTCCACTCTGCCTAACGAAAGATCGTCGGGCGTGTCCGGCTTGCCGTCGGCGCCGTCGTTGTAGGCGAAGGCGTCGAACTGCACGAATTGCTTCGGGAAGCGCACGCCGCCCACGCGGGCCATCCCGGCGGCAGGCGTCACCTTGATACGGCTGATCTTGTCGTAGACAGCAGCGCCTTTTGGCAGCGATGCGCCGGCCACGAAGACGTCGCGCTCGCCGATCACCGCCGCCGAATCGACCCGCACGCGCAGTGACAATTCGTCGGCTGACGAGCGCAGCACTCGCTCGACACGCACGCCCGGGCCGAAGTCGATCTGAGCGGCCGAAACGTTAGGCGGCAGGTTGGCGCCCACGATCAGGATGTCCTGGCCGCTCCCACCCTTTCGCAGACCGCGGGGCAGCACGCCGACTACTGCCGGCGCGCCGCTGAGGCGTGTGAGCTTCACATCGATTCCGTTCTCATCGTAGCCGCCGTTGAACCAGCGCCCCGACATCTCTTGCCAGCCGGGCTCGATGAAGAGCACTTCGCGCCACGCCGAGTCGGCCGGCTTGCCGCTTTCGGTAGAACGGCCGCGCCACTGGAAGCCGGTATAAACCATCGCGCGACCCTGACGCGTGACGGCGGGGCCCCCCCCGACAAAACGATAGTTGGCCGTCGTCATGAACTCGTCATCGGCGCCGGCTTTTGTGATCGTTAGGCGACCCACGAAGTCGCCGCGCCCCGGCTGCTGGCCGGAAAGCAACCACATGCCTGCGATGGGCGGCGGGCGCATCGTCGCCGCCCATGCCGTCCACTCCGGTGTTCGCAGAGGGAATGTGCGCGCGAGATGCGTGATCGCTTGCTCCATCGGATGCGGCTGGCCGGCGCTGTCCGGCGGCGGCGGCCCGAACCGGCGGAATCCCTGGAAGTCGGACACCGGGTAATAGCCGCGATGCGTCGCAACGAGAAGGTCCCACTCTTCGCGCGTGCGCCGCTGCGTAATGACGCGCCCTAACGAGTGACAGGCCTTGCAAACTGTTTCGGTGCGCGTGTCAGCCGCGTAGCGAAAGTCGATCGAGCGTCGTTCGCTCTCGAAGCGCCCCGGTCGCACTTCCTCAGGGGCAAGTCCCTGCTGGTTCGAGAGGTACTTCACGATGGCGCGCGCCTCGGCTGGCGCGACTTGCACGTCGTTCAGCGTCACCATGCGCCGAATCGACGTCTCCCAACCCTCGGGCGTCTTGCGCATGTACGACAGCCGGCTCATGTGGCCGGCGGAATCCGCTTTGTGGCACTTCGAGCAGCGCGCGATGACAGTAGCGTCGCTGATCGCGAAGCCTGTCGTCGTGTCTTTCGGGGCCTGCGCAGTCGCGTCACCTGAGAATCCAAGCGCCGCGATGACGAGTCCTAGACAACTGAAGTAGACCCTCTGCGGAATCACTGCGTGTCTCCTCCGCTCGGATAAGCGATCAAGCGCCCGGAATTACAGGGGCTGCGAGAAGGCTGTCAAGCAAATACGAGGACGCGCTTTGCGATGAGGAACGAGAGAACGCCGAGGAAGTCTGCGAGAGGCACCGGAGCGACGGAGCGACAATACAGCTCGTACAGGTCGGGGACCTGCGTAACCTTGGGTGCAACGTCCACCACCTTCGCGAGATCGATGCTACGGACGTAGCGGATGCCGCGCGGGTAGTCCGGCAGCGCCAGGCGCGATTCGAGGACGACGCGATTGTCTTGGACGGTCGGCCGCTCGACCCATTCGAGCGCGGGATTCGCCACGACGCTGATCGACTCGCGACGCTTGAGCTCGTCGAACGCCGAGCGCACGTCGGGATCGTCGCGCAATGCGGCGCCGTCGACGTCCTCGTTAGGTGGCGCGCCATCTGCCGCTCCGGGAAGTGCGCGCGCCGTCCAAAAAGCCGACGCCGCGCCGTGATCCACCGCAGATTGAGCGAGCTCGACACGAGCCTGATCGAGCGCGTCATACATCGCGAATTCGCGCGCCGCGAATAGCGCCAGCGACGGCTCCATCATCGCGGCATCGAGCAGGCACGTATGGACGACGACGGCGCCCAACCACGCCGAGGCGAGCGCTTTCTTGATGCCGAAAGAGGAAAGTGGATCGACGAAGCTGGCCGCGTCGCCAACAAGGAGGATTCCTGGCGCGCAGACACGATTGGCGCGGTAGGCTGACGCGTCACGTGCGAACGGCGCGTCGAGAAGCGTCGCATCGCGCGTGAGAGACCAAAGTCCTGCGACGCGAGCGAGCTCGCTCGTGTAAGCATCGAGCAGATCGGCGTGAGCCCCGAGTTTCGTTAGGCTCGGATCGATCATGACAGTGACGTGCCGCCGCGTCGTGGACAGCGGCACCGACCAGGCCCACCCGTCGGCGTGACTCTCGACGATCGTGTGCGTTGCGTCCGGCAACGGCCACGAATCTCTGCGCTCCCACAGCGCGGCGATGGCGAGCGTGCGCTGCGCCGAGATCGGCTGTCGCCACCCTCCTCGGCCGACGACACCCGCCCGTCCCGAGCAATCGAGCACCCAATCGGCGCGGATCGTCCGCTCTCCAGCCGCGTCGGCGTACGTGACCATTCCGTCTCGAACGCCCGTGACGGTCACGTCGCCCGGAACATGACATTCACTCAGCCTAACGTGCTCGAGCAGCAGCTCGTTCAGCACGGTGCGGTCGACTTGGTAGCCTAACGCACCTTCGCCCGTACTTTCGGCATAGTAGGTCTCGCGAATCTGGTCCTGGACGCTTTGACCTGCGCCCCAGAGGACGGTGTTGCCCGTCGAGCGCATGAAGCCGCCGCGATCGAGAACCTCGGCCCAGCCGAGATGGGCCAGCAGCTTCGTCGCGCTTGGCGGGATCGACTCGGCAAGCGCGGGGCGCGCTGCCGGTCTCGTGAGGACCGTGACGCGATGGCCGAGGGAGCTGAGTAGCCGCGCGGCGCTCGCGCCGGCCGGACCGGCGCCGATAACAACGATTTCTGCTGTCACCGGTGGCATCGCTGAGGCAGAGGCGCCGAAGTCATGGCCATGAGCGGCAATCCTGCGGAGCGGATCCTAGGATCGAAAGGGCCTGCTGACCTGCGATCGCCTCACCTGCTCTCGTCTGCCGACACATTCACGTGTGTCTTGACAAAAAAAATTTGTCCGCTACCTTCGCGCGGAGGAGAAATCGCTCCCGACACAACCACGCCAGCATGCCCACAGCCCCCGCCATTCGTGTCCTCAGAGGGCGATCGCAGGCCGCCACGCTCCTGCATGACACCCGCAGAGAGCTAATTGAGCACCTCGCGGAGCCCGACACGGCAGCAGGATTGGCCCGCAAGCTCGGGACGTCGCGCCAACGGCTGCGCTACCACCTACGCCAGCTCGAGGCCGAGGGCCTTGTGGAGTGCATCGCCGAGCGGCGTAACGGGAATTGCGTCGAGCGCGTCGTTCGCGCAACGGCGCGCGCCTTCGTCATCAGCCCGGAGGCGATCGGTAAGCTAGGAGACACGGCCGACACGGCCGCCGATCGGTTCAGCGCAGCCTATCTCATGGGCAGCGCCGCGCGAACAGTGCGCGACGTCGCGGCGCTCGACGCTCGGGCGAAGAGTGAAGGAAAGCGCCTCGCCACAATCACACTCGAAAGCGACATCCGCTTTGCAAGCCCCGAATCACGCGCCGCCTTCGCGGAAGAACTGACGCAAGCGTTGGCGCGCCTGACCGCGCGTTATCACGACGAGCGTGCACCTAACGGGCGCATGTATCGCCTCACGGCGCTGGCGCACCCTGCGCCTCCTGACACCGCGTCACGCCGGCCTGCTGCTCGCGCTCCCGAGATCGTGCAATCCCAGGCAGATGGAGGAGGAGACGACGATGCCTAACGAAACTCGTTCTGTAGAGGTGGCTGTCGACGTCGCCGCCCCTGCCAACGCTGTGTGGAATGCCCTGACGGATCCGACCGAGCTGGTACGCTGGTTCCCGCTCCAGGCAGCGGTGACGCCTCGCGCCGGCGGTAAGGTGAAGTGGTCATGGGACGAGACGTGGACCTGGGAGTCCACGATCGACGTGTGGGAACCGGGGCGTCGCTTGCGTCTGGTGCAGGAAGATCAGCGTCCGTTTGACGTGAACGGCGGCCTGCTGCCGGCCGGCCAGGTCGCGAGCGCGCCCATGGTCATGGATTTCTCGCTTGAAACGGTCGCAGGCCGGACTCGGTTGCGTCTCGTGCATTCCGGCTTTGGGAATGGCAGCGCGTGGGACGACGAGATCGACGGTGTGCGCGTCGGATGGAGTCACGAGTTGCGCGGTCTTGCATTCTACCTGGAGCGGCATCGCGGCAAGTCGCGTCACGCAGCGATGGCGTACCTAACGTGGCCTGAGCCTCAGGACGTGACATGGCGTCGCCTGCTCAGCGCCGACGCATTCCCGGTATCGGCGAAGCGCCTCGACATCGGTCAGCCCTACACGCTCGAGGTATCGACGGGCGACCGCTTCGACGGTATCGTGCAGCACCATATTGCGGACCGGGACTTCGCTGGTACTGTGCGCGCGCTTGATGACGGCGTCTTTCGAATCGGAACTCATCGTGCTGGGGGAAAGACGGGCATCAGCGTGTGGATCGCCAGCTACGACGCGAGCCATGCGTCCCAGGTGGCCGCGATCTGCACCCGTACGCAGGGGCTGCTCGGCAGAGTATTCGGCGGCACGCCATAAGCCTCCTACTCGCCGCGTTAGGTGGTCGATCTGACGCGTGCGCGGAGTCCCGGCGCCGCCGCGTTGCGTTGGCTGGCACCGTTCCTTGTTCCCTTTGTCGTGCTCGTCGTTCTGCACTGGAACTGGCCGCCGAGCGCCGCTTCGGGCGACTACGCCCAGTATCTTTTGCACGCGCGGGCCATCGCTGAGGGGCAACCCTACAGCGCTACCGGCTACATCTACAGTCCGGCCGCCGGTCTGATCGGTCCGCCAACGCTCCCGCCCGGCCTGCCGCTCACGCTCGCGCCGCTCGTTGCGATCGGCGGCGTGCACACGCGACTCGTTAGGCTGTTCATGATTGTGAGCGTCCTCGTCTTCGCCGCGCTTTCGACCTGGCGCCTGGCGCGCGACATGGAGCCCTGGCAGGCGGCGCTCGGTAGCGCCATCGCCGCCTACGCCGTGGAGGCCTCGTTGGCGAGCGTCGCGCCGATTTCAGATCCCGGTTTCGCCGTCTTCGTGTGGGCGACCATCCTCGCCGTCGACAAGGATGGCGCATGGACGTGGCAGCGCGTGCTCGGCGTCACCGCGTTAGGCTTCGCCGCGATTTCCTATCGCGTGGCGGGAGCGGCGCTCGTCCCTGCTCTCTTCCTCTTCGCCTGGCTTCAGCGCGGCCAACTTGGTATCCGCCCGTTCATTCCAGCCGCTGCTTGGAGCGCGGCGGGGCTATTTGGGTTGGTCGTTGGGCTCGTGCAGCTTCCCTTCAGCGAACGCTTCGGTAACGCGGCGCTCGATCCAGGGGAACACCTGAGGACCTTCGCGCGGCAGTACCGCGCCGCGTTCTTCGACGCCGAGTTATATCCGTTCCCGAGCGATTGGAACTGGGCGAACGACGCGTATCACTTCGTCGCCTCCCTGCTCTTGGTGGTGGGGCTCGTCATTCTGTTTCGACGCACACGACACGCGTTCCTTGTGGCGTTCACGGCAGCGTATGCCTTGATGCTGCTGATCGCCCCGGTCGCCGAGGGACGTTACGCATGGCCGCTGTATCCGCTCGTTGGCGCTGCGATGGCCTTGGGCGCGACGGCGTTCGTGCGTCGCCTGGCGCCCGTGCTGGCGCCGCGGAAGCAGGCGATCGCAGCGGGCGCGCCAGTGGTCCTCGCGCTCATCCTCGCGCTCGCGATCGAGGCACCGCGCCGGCCGCCACCGTCATTCGTTAGGCATCCGGATGCGGTCGCGCTCTTCGCCTGGCTTACGCGACGCGGCCAGGAGTCGGCGGCGACCACGCCGATGCGCGTCGCGTTTCACAATCCGCGCGTGCTCACGCTGGAAACGGGCGTCTCGGCGATGGGTTTGGTGCCTCGCACTCCTCCCGGACAGCTGTCGGCGTTGGACCGGGCGCGCGCGACCCACCTCATCTGGCAGGGGACCGGGCTTCGCACGGACTCGACACCCGGAAAAGCCCCCTGCGTCCAGCGCGTGGCCGACAGTCTGCCTCTGCTCTTTCCGAATCGTTTCGCGCTCGAGTACCAGAATCGCACGTTCCGAGTGTATCGCCTCCTTCCCGGCGCACGCAGTAGCGACAGCGCGAACGTTCGCATCAATTGGAGTGACTGCTGATTCTTCTCAACGCGACGCTGCGCGGCGCCGTACAGGTCGCAGTTCCCCTTTACTGAGAATTGGACCCATGATCAATCGACGTGATTTCATTGGCGTGTCGACACTCGCCGTGGCCGGCGGCGCGTGCGGAGTCGCTGGCAACGCCTCGCAGGCGCGCCCCTCGTCAGGCGCTGATAGCAAGACGCTGCCAAGCGCGATCGCCGCGCTCACATCGATGAAGGACCAGGTGACGCCGATCTCGGTGGACGAGCGCAAGGCACGGCTGGAAAAAGCGCGCCGGCTCATGACGGAGCAGAAGATCGACGCGATGCTGCTCACGGGCGGCACGTCGATGGACTACTTCACGGGAATGCGCTGGGGGTTGTCGGAGCGCCTAACGGGTGTCGTGATCCCCAAGAGCGGCAACGCATTCATCGTGACGCCGAAGTTCGAGGAAGAGCGTACGTTGGAGCAGACGCGCACGGGACCGCTCGGCGCCGCGACCGACGTGCTGACGTGGGAAGAGGACGAGAGTCCCTATGCGCGCATCGCCGAGGGGTTGCGCGCGCGCGGTGCGGTGAGCGGCACGTTAGGTGTCGAGGAGACTGTACGCTATGTCTTCAGCAGCGGGATCGCGGCGGCGGCTCCGGCGCTGCGCCTAACGAGCGCGACGCCTGTGACGGCGGGCTGCCGCGGCGTCAAGGACGCGCACGAGCTCGCGCTCATGCGCCTTGCGTCGCAGGTAACGCTCAGGGCGTACGAAGCGGCGTACAAGTCGCTCAAAGACGGGATGACCCAGAGCGACTTTGCCGATCTGGTTCAACAGGCGCACCAACAACTCGGGTTCGACGGCGGGGCCGGCGTGCAGGTCGGTCAGTTCTCGGCGTTGCCGCACGGCTCGGTTACGCCGCAGACGATCACGGAAGGGACGATACTCTTGATCGATGGTGGGTGCAAAGCGGGCGGCTACAGCTCCGACATCTCGCGCACGTTCGTGTTAGGCAAGGCGACGGACAAGATGAAGAAGGTGTTCGAGATCGAGCACGCGGCTCAGACGGCGGCGCTCAAGGCGGCGCGTCCTGGTGTACCGTGCGAGGCTGTCGACGCCGCGGCTCGTAAGGTGATCGAAGACTCGGGCTACGGACCGGGATACAAGTACTTCACGCACCGCGTGGGTCACGGGATGGGGATGGACGGGCACGAGTGGCCGTATCTCGTCAAGGGCAACAAGCTCCCCCTGGCGGCTGGAATGACGTTCAGCGACGAGCCGGGGATCTATATCCCGGGCGAGTTCGGCGTTAGGCTCGAGGATGACATGTTCATCACTGAGACCGGCGCCGAGTTGTTCACGCCACAGAGTCCGTCGCTGGAGGATCCGTTTGGGTCTGGCAGCGTCACCTAACGCAGTTCGACGCCGCAACGAGTCGAAAAGCGGGAGCGCAGATACACGCGGATTCAGCCGCAGATATACGCAGATCTTTTTGTTGTTAACTATATGTTGTTTCTGCGTTCATCTGCGCGCGCCCTTATCTGCGTGAATCTGCGCACTAGTACGCGCGAGCATTGGGCGAGCTAGCCCACTCGGCAAACAGAGTGCGGCACTCCTCGGCGAGAACCCCGGCGATGAGCCTCACATCGCTCTTCCCAATGCGCAGCAGCTCGGCCGCGGGCAGATGCAACTCGTTGAATCCGCCGGCGGCGGCGTCAGCGATCGTTGCGCCATAGTACACTGTATCGACGCGTGCCCAATGCAGCGCAGCCATGCACATCGGGCACGGCTCGCACGTCGTCGCCACGATCGCGCCCGTTAGGTGCACGGCGCCGGCGGCACGACAGGCTTCGCGCAGTGCCGTGATCTCGGCGTGCGCCGTCGAGTCAGTCGTCAGCAGCACGACGTTATGCGCCGCAGTGAGAACCTTCCCATTCAAGCTGATCGCACACCCGAAAGGACTCTGGCCTTTAGCGACGCCGCGCCGCGCGGCATCGATCGCGAGTCGCATCAATTCTTCGGGCGAGGCCATAGCTCTTAACTCTTAGGTCGCAGCTCTCAGCCCAAATCTACGCTCCTCCTAAGACCTAAGAA
>DASYRX010000377.1:0-22015 GCA_036003845.1 Gemmatimonadaceae bacterium
TGCCGCGCTCGGCCTCTCAGCCTAACGAGTTGCCGGCCGGACCTCGAAGGTGAGCGACGCCCACTTCGATTCGTAGTCGATCGCCGTATCGGCGACCGCCCTGACCATGTGGATAAACTTCACGTACCACTGGCCGGTCGCGCGGATCGGGACATGCACGATTCCAGCGCTGTCGCTGCGATAGCCGATCGCGGCTATGCGCCTTCCCGCTAGCGTCCGTCCTCCGGCTACGACGTACTGATTCGCCACTGGCGCGCCATCCACCATCACGCGCAGCCGCAGGGGGGCGCCGCGCTCCAGCGCGTATGGATTTGCGAGCGGAATCAGCTCGGCCGGATATCCTAGCGCCGTGCTGTAGGCATCCGAACGCGTATCGCCAACTTGCACAAGCGCCTTGATATGCTTTTGATAGCGCTCGCGCGCGGCCTTGGTGGTCTCGCCACTCTTGCGACGGGCGGCCACAATATCGGGCACTCCGTCGCTCTCCAGATAGGCGTTGAAGTCCTTGGCTTCGAGACGCAGCTCGCGCGGCAGTGTGGAAACGCCTAACACGTATGTGCCAGCCGCTTCCGTCGTGAACCGCAGTACGCTCGTGTCCCCTTTGTCTGACCAGGCGCTTACGTCGGGACGCGAACGCCCGGCCGGCCCCACGATGCTTACATCGCGCACACGATCCCATGTGATCGAGTTCTCGCTGCGCGTGAACGTGCCGTTGACGATGAGCGCCTGCGACGCGGTGTTTGGGGCGAGGAAGAACGCAGCCGGCTTGAGAAATAAGTCGTGCGCCGCCAGCACGGTCACGACGACAAGCAACAGCGTTAGCGCGATGCCGAGTGTTCGTTTCATAGGTGGGAGCACTCTACGGTCGGCGGAGTGCATCCGCTAGGAGCATCTAGTGCCGGGACGTCTCGGTTTTCAGCTTTGAGTCTGGATGTCACATGAGCGGATTCGCGGCCTTTCCGATGGCTGATTTCCACGTGCCTAACAAGGTCATGCTACGAGCGGCCGTACTCGGCGCCATTGCTGTTGGCTGGAGTGGGATCGCCTGGGCGCAGCCACAGCCCGTCGCATCAGCAGTTTCGACGCCGGCCCCCGGCTCACGAACGCGACGCGCCATTCTCGATGCCCTGCGTGCGAAGCTGGACATCAAGAGTGTCTTCGAAGTGCACCACCTCAAAGTCGCAGGGCGCTGGGCGTATCTACGCTGCAACGAAGTCGTAATTGCCGATGGCGAAAAGCAGGAGACTGACCTCACAGTCGCCGCGCTATTCGAGCAACGTAAAGGCGCTGTTGCCGCCTGGCGAACGGCAAGATCATCACGGGCGTGCACGCCACTAAACCTGCGTTAGGCAAGCCTTAGAGGTGCCAACAGTCATCCCGCGGCTCTCGCGTGCTAAGTGTAACGCTCACCGTCGCTTGCGCGAGCCAGGGGCCTCGGTGGTCGGGGGTCGTTGCCGACGGCGGCGGGCCAGCTACGTGCAGTTGTCGCAGTAGGGCGCTACTATTCGTCGTCTGCCATGCGCCTTTGCCTGAGCCCAACACGCATCGTTCGCACTCTGGCCGCGCTTCTCACGGTCTGGTGTCTCGGCTGCTCGGCTTTCGATCCGCTGATTTCCCAGCTCACCGGATCACCTATGATGGACTGTGAGGCGCAGCGTAATAGTTCCACAGGCGCTGTGACAGCGACGAACGTCGATCAGGACAGGTCGGTCCGTCCGTTGGAAACCGGCGACGCGGCCCGTGCTGCGGCCTGTGATTGCCAGTGTTGCCTCGCCCCAGCCCCCGCCGCTCTTGCGGTCGCTCCTACGACGGAGCGGGCACCCGATGATCTGCAGGGGCGCTTCGCAGCTCCAACGAGCATCGAGCGAACACCGCTCGTCCCGCCGCCACAAGCCGTCGCCTAACAGGCGACGTGTGCCCAGCCTCGATCTCGCCGTAACAGCCTAGCGTCCGCTGCACGGCCGAAGCTCGCACCGCGCGCCAAGCCACTCCAATTCGCCCGTGCAGGTCCGCCGTTAGGCGGGTTTGCACGGACCCACGCAGGCTTACTCGCGACATCTCCATGCCTTCTCTCTTTCCGCAGTTCTGCTCCGCTCGGCGCCTTGTCGAAAGGGTGACCACCTGGGGCCCCCTCGTGACATCGCTTCTACTGCTCGCCGCACACGCTGGCGCGCAGTCCGTATCTGATGGCCGCGTCACGACCACCCTTCGGGCCGTGCTCGATAGCGTGCGGCTGCGGCACCCACTGACCGAAGCGACGAATGCGCGGGTTCGCGCCGCGCGAGGAAACCGCCTAACCGCCGGCGCGTTAGGCAACCCCGTGTTGAGCTACGACGTAGAAAACGCTGCATTTCCTGGACGCGCCCTTGTTGGCCACATGTCACGCGAGAACATGACCCGGGCCATGCTCCCGCTCGAGAGCATCGTCCAGCGCTTTCCTCGCGCGCGGCGCGCGGACGCTGAGCTTCGCGCAGCTGAAGCCGAGGCTAATGCCGACCGACAACATCTCGCGCTCGAGGCCGCCCGTGCGTACTACCGCACTGCCCTCGCCCAGGTGGCTGTCGAAGCTGCGCGCGACATCGCGGCGTGGCTCGATTCCGTCGTCGCGTACAACCGCATGCGATACGAGGAAGGTGTCGCGGCAGAAGCTGACCTCATCCGCACGGAGTTGGAACGCGACCGCTCACTTGCGGACGCGACGATACAAGAGGCCGAGCTCGCACGTGCCGCTGCCGAGCTCGCGGCATTTCTCGGCCCGATCCTGCCAGGTAGCAGAATGGCCGTCGTCATTGATAGCACGCCGCTCGCGATGGTGCTCGCCGCGCCGGACGCCGCCGCCATGTCTCTCCGCCCGGACGTACGTGCCGCGCGCGAGCGCCTAACGGCGGCAACAGCCGGCGTCTCCACACAACGCAGCATGATCGTGCGTCAGCTCGGCGTCACATTCGGTACGAAGCAGAGCGCGGGCACGACGTCGATGCTCGCGGGAATCAGCCTGCCGCTGCCGCTGTTCGATCCGAACCGCGGTGAGATCGCGCGCGCCTCGGCCGAGCGCGATGCCGCGGGGTTCGAGCTCTCTGCACTCGATCGCAAGGCTCGCGCCGAGCTCGTGGGCGCGCAGGAAGCCGCTCGGCTGCTCACCGCGCGTGCAGTGCTTCTGACTCGCGCAGTCGAGGGGCGGCCAGCATTCCTGGCTCGCGCCGACGAAGCCCGCCGCATTGCGTTAGGCGCCTACCGCGAAGGTGCAGCACCACTGCTCCAAGTGATCGATGCCGCGCGGGCGTGGGGCGACGCGCGGCTCGTCTTCTATCGCACGCTCTACGCGCAGCACGAGAGCATCGCCATGCTGCTGCTCGCGCGCGGCGACGACCTATTCACGACACTCCCGGCATTCGCCGCTCGCTGAACGAGGATCACGACCATGTCATTTCTGAGACTCGCGCTCCTTCTGTCCCTCGTCACGGCCTGCTCCAAGGGCGGGGAAGCTCCCGCCGACGACACGTCCAAGGCCGACGAAATGGCCGGGATGGATATGGGCGTATCCAAGGACTCGGCTGGTGCCGGTTCCGCGAAACTGGCGAGCGAGGTGCGGCTCACCGCCGAACAGATCCGCCACGGCGCGATCACGTGGCAGGCGGTGACCATGGCGACTGCGGCCGCAGCCAGCACACTGCCAGGCCAGGTAGTGCCTAACGAGGACCGCACGGCGCGCCTCGGCGCGCCGGCTCGTGGGCGCGTCGTCGCAGTGCGCGTGCGGCCCGGCGACCGCGTTGCCGCCGGTCATCTGCTCGTAACGATGCAGAGCCCGGAGGCGGGGGCCGCGCAGTCGGACCTCGCGAAAGCACGCGCCGACGTCGCCTCTCGCAGCGCGGAGGCGGCCTATGCCAAGAGCGCGCGTGATCGTGCCGAGCGCCTACTTGGGCTCAAGGCGATTCCGCGTCAGGACTTTGAGCGAGCCATCGCGGACGACGAGCTCGCGCGCGCCGCGCTTGCACAGGCCGAAGCCGAGCTCGCACGCGCGCGCACATTGGCGACACAGCTGGGTGCGGCCACGTCGGCCAGCGGTGAGATCGCGCTGAGGTCACCGATCGCCGGCGTGGTCCTGGCGCGGACCGCCGTTCCCGGCTCTGTCGTCGAGGCGGGGGCGCCGCTCGCCGTCGTCACCGATCCGCAGCGGCTCTGGCTCACCATCGATGCACCGGAAAGCCTAACGGGCGTTTTTCGCGTTGGCGGAGCGCTCAGATTCTCTGTGTCCGCCTTCCCTGGCGACACGTTTGCGGCCCGCATCGACGCGGTCGGCGCCGGACTCGACCCCAATACCCGAACGCTGCCCGTTCGCGCAACCGTGGACAATCGCGGCGGTCGACTCAAGCCGGAAATGATCGCAACGGTCAGCGCTCAAGGTGGGCGCGCCGTCGCCGCGGCGCTGCTGCCTGACGAGTCGGTGCAACTGCTCAACGGGAAGACAGTCGTGTTCGTGGTGCGGTCTGATTCTGCGGGAGCAGCTCGCTTCGCGTGGCGCGAAGTCCAGGTGGGATCACGCACCGGCGGACACGTCGCAATCACGCGCGGACTCGCGGCGGGCGACGTCGTGGTCACCGCCGGTGCATTCGCGGTGAAGGCGGCGTTCCAGAAGGACGCGATGCCCAAGATGGAGATGTGAGATGAGCGCGCCTCGAGGTCTCATCGAGCGTCTCATCGACGCGTCCATCCGACACCGCGGCGTCGTGATCGGCGCCACGCTCGTCCTCGCCAGTGCCGGCGTGTGGGCATTCGCCACGCTCCACACCGACGCATTCCCGGACCTAACGCCGAATCAAGTGCTTGTCATGACCGAGGCGCCAGGGTTGTCACAGATCGAGGTGGAGAATCAGGTCACGTATCCGATGGAAGTTGCGATGCTTGGCCTCCCGCGCACGCACGAAGTGCGCTCCATCTCGAAGTCAGGGCTTTCCGTCGTCACGGTGACGTTCGAGGACGACGTGGATCTCTACTTTGCGCGCACACAGGTCCAGCAGCGCATGCAGGACGCGATGATGTCGCTGCCTAACGGCGTAGAACCGATGCTGGGGCCGCCCGCGACAGCCATGGGCGAGGTCTTTCAGTATCTGCTCGAGGCCGAGGGTGGAGCGCGCGACACACTCACGTTACTGCAGCTGACAAATATCCAGCGATATGTGGTCGCGCCCATGTTGCGCACGGTTCCCGGCGTTGCGTCGGTCAACGCCTGGGGCGGGCTGCTGCAGCGCTTCGAGGTGCTCGCGGACCCGAGTAGGCTGACCGGTTTCGCCCTCACCCTGGAAGACCTCGAGATGGCACTGCAGCGCAACAATGCCAATTTCGGAGGGGGATACCTGGAGGATCGTGGCGAGCGCCTAACGCTGCGAGGGCTTGGACGCGTCGCCGACACCTTGGATATCGCGAACGTGGTGGTTGCGACGCGTGGCGCGACGCCGGTGTACGTGCGCGACGTCGCGCGTGTCACCCTCGGGGCCGCGCCGCGGTACGGGGCCGTGACGCGCGACGCTCAAGGCGAGGCACTGTCCGCAGCCGTGATCATTCTCAAGGGATCCAACGGTCGCGAGGTGGTGAAGCGCGTGCAACGCCGACTCGAGGAGGTCCGCCGCGTCCTCCCGCCCGGGATCACGCTCCGCCCGTTCTACAACCAAGGAGATGTGGTTCAGCGCACCACACGCACGGTGTTCACGAATCTGCTGGAAGGCGGGCTTCTCGTCACGGCGATCCTCTTTCTCTTCCTGCGAACCTTCCGTGCTTCGCTGCTGACTGCGTCCGTGATACCGCTGTCACTGCTTCTCGCTTTTCTGGCGATGAAGCGCTTCGGGATGACGGCGAATCTCATGTCGCTTGGTGCGCTCGATTTTGGGCTTATCGTCGATGCGTCGGTGGTAATGGTGGAGAATTTCGTGCGGCGCTTGCATGGCCAAGCGAACGTTGCGCCGGGCGTTAGGCGCGACCTCATCCGTGAGGCGGCGTTCGAGGTCGGGCGGCCCGTCGTCTTCGGTGTCGCCATCATCGTGGCGGTCTACATCCCGATCTTCGCGCTCGAAGGGCTCGAGGGACGCATGTTCCGCCCGATGGCGTTCACCGTGTGTGCCGCCGTACTCGGGTCGCTACTCCTCGCGCTCACATACGTGCCGGCCGTCGCGACGTTCGCTCTTGGTCCGCGGCGAGTCGCTGTCACTGACGCCGAGGACACGCACTGGTTCGTGGCGCTGCGCACTCGTTATGAGAATTCGCTCCAATGGGCTCTAACGAATCGACGCAGAGTTGTTGGCGGAGCACTGGGTGCGCTTGCCGTTGCATTGGCGTCAGTGCCGTTCCTGGGCACGGAGTTCATGCCGAAGCTCGACGAAGGCTACCTGTTGATCGAGACGCGACGCGTACCGAGCACGTCGCTGCCGCAAGGCATCGCGGTTTCAGAGGAGGTCGAGCGGACACTGAGAACATTCCCGGAGGTGACGGGCGTCGTCACGAATCTCGGCCGCCCGCACGAAGCAACCGAGACGATGGCGCTCAACCTGGGAGATGTGTACGTCACGCTCAAACCCCGCCGAGAGTGGCGCGTCCGTTCGCTTGACGCGCTAATCGAGCAGATGGACGGCGCGCTCGCGGAGATTCCCGGACTGGACTACGAGTTCAGCGCGCCGATGCGAATGCGACTCGAAGAGGTCATCTCCGGTGTGCGGAGCGACCTGGGCATCAAGATCTACGGCGATAGCCTTCCGCTCTTGCAGGAGAGAGCTGCAGTGATCGAGCGCGTCGTTGCAAGGATTGAGGGAGCGGAGGATGTGTCGGTTGGCGCAAGCGCCGGAGCGATGCAGCTCGAGATCGACGTGGACCGCGCTGCTGTCGCGCGCTACGGTCTCAACGTCGCTGATGTGCGCGAGGCTGTTGAGACAGGTGTGGGTGGGAGCGAGGCGAGCCAGGTCGTTCACGGCCGCCGCACCTATCCGATTGTCGTGCGACTCGACGCGGCTTACCGCTCGACGCCCGAGGCCGTCGGCCAGACGCTGATCCGCACACCGGACGGAGGGGTGGTGACGCTGTCGCAGGTCGCGCGGCTGCGGACGGTAGAAGCGCCCGAGGTCATCGATCATGAGGGGGGGCAGCGCTATGTCGTGGTCAAGAGCAACGTGCGCGGACGCGACCTTGGCAGCTTCGTTGCTGACGTTAGGCGTGCGGTTGCGGAGCAGGTCCCGCTGCCGTCCGGGTACTTCATTACATACGGCGGTCAGTTCGAGAACCAGCAACGCGCCACGCGGCGGCTTGCGTTGATTGTGCCGCTCGTCCTCCTTCTCATCGCCGGGCTGCTCTACGCGAGCTTCGGGACGGTGCGTCATGCGCTGCTCGTGATGCTCAACGTCCCCTTTGCACTCGTGGGGGGTGTCGCGACTCTGTGGCTGCGCGGACTCACCCTCAACCTGAGTGCGTCGGTGGGCTTCATTGCGCTCTTCGGCGTGGCAGTCCTGAACGGCGTTGTGCTCATCACATACATCAATCAGCTACGTGTGGCGGGACGCTCGTTAGGTGACGCGGTACGCCAGGGTGCGGTCGTGCGTTTCCGGCCGGTGCTCATGACTGCGCTTGTTGCCAGCGTTGGGTTCATTCCGATGGCGATCTCCACGGGCGCAGGCGCTGAGATCCAGCGACCGCTCGCGACTGTCGTGATCGGTGGGCTCGTGTCCTCGACGATCCTCACGCTACTCGTGCTGCCGACAGTGTACGCGTGGATTGAGGAGCGCTGGGCGCTCAAGCAACCGGAGGCACGCGTGTCAAGTTCGTTGGCTGCACGGGCGCGCGCTACGTGAGCACTGTGAGCGTAAGCGAACGGTCACGGCTACTCGGCCGAGGAGTCTGGCTCGAAGTCCTAACGATCGTGTGGAATGCCATCGAAGCACTTGTTGCAATCGCTGCCGGGATCGCCGCTGGGAGCGTTGCGCTCGTTGCCTTCGGTCTTGATAGCGTGATCGAATCCACATCAGGTATCGCGCTCTACCGAAGGCTTGCATTTGAGTTGAGGGGAGCGAGCGAGGCAGAGAGCGAAGCCAGCGAGCGACGCGCACTCTGGTTCGTTGGAATCAGCTTTTATCTGATAGCGGCATACGTTCTTTATGACGCGGTGACGTCGCTCATGAAGGGAAGCGCGCCTGAGTCGTCTCCTCTAGGAATCGCTCTTGCCGCTGTGTCGCTTGTCGTCATGCCACTGCTCGCATGGGCGAAACTTCGGACAGGCAAAGCGCTGGGCAGCCGAGCGTTGATCGCAGACGCCGCCGAGACGTTCGTGTGTGGCTACCTGTCGTTCGCGTTGCTGCTGGGTCTCGGGCTCAACGCGGCGTTAGGCTGGTGGTGGGCCGATCCTGTCGCAGCGCTGCTCATGCTCCCGCTTATTGTAAAGGAAGGGAACGAAGCAATTGAATCAGCGCGCAGTGGGGGCAATACTCACTGACCCATAGTCGTAGGCTGCCGTGCTTTTGCTGTCGTTACGACTGCGGCGCTGGCAAGCGAACCGGACGGATCCACGACCGCAGGTAATGCGTGACGCCTTTGAGGTCACGCCCGGCACATCGAAAGGCGATGTATCCATCGGGTCGGACCAGATACTGTGCAGCGTCCTTAACGCCCAGCAGGCGCATCACCCTGCCGTCCGAGTCGACCAAGTGGTTCGCACTCGCATGTGTCGTTAGGTAGCGAACGGCGACGAGGCCGTCGTCGAGCAGCATCGCCGCTCGAAGTGGTGCGAGATGCCAGCGGTCGGGCGCTCCACAAAGCAACAGGTGAAAGCGCGCCCCGACGACCTCGTCGTGCAAGGTGGTCTTTCGTTCACCGACGGTGAGCGAGGCGTCAGGCAGGCGATCACCGGCGCGCGGGCCCGCTCTGAGCTTCGGAGTTGCCTCGAGCACGGCTGGGCTGCGTCTATAACGAATGTCCAGTTCCGAAACGAAGCGGAACGCGGCTGTGCGCAAACGCCTTGAACTCAGAACCAGAGGAACGACACGTCCTGGAATCGTTCGTCGCAACCAGCGGGCGAGCGCGTTAGGCGAAAGCGATCGCACGATGATGCTGAACGCACGATCGGTGTAACGCAGTAACACGCGGCCAACGGGCCAGCGCTCTGCGTGGTAGCTGTCCAGAAGTCGCTCAACAGCCGAACCGCGCGCCACCAGGGCGAGCTTCCACCCAAGGTTCCACGCGTCCTGAATGCCTGTGTTCATGCCCTGCGCACCGACAGGACTGTGGATGTGCGCGGCATCGCCTGCGATGAACACGCGCCCGCGACGATACTCAGCCGCCTGTCTGTGGTGCAATCGAAAGTGTGTCATCCATGCGGGACTGTGCGCGCGTACAGCGCCACCCGAAGCGCCATCGATGGCGTCCTGCAGCTCTTCGAGCGCTAGCTCATCCGATTCAGGCCGAAGGTCCCCAGACGGAATACGCCGCGACTGCGCCGCACTGCGCGCGGACATCGCAATCACGCGCCACGACGCCGGATGCCCAAGCGGGAAGAAAATGGCGATTCCTTGACTGCCGACGAACGGATGGATCGAATCGCTTGCCAAAGCGACGTTAGGCGCTGCGTTCGCTTCGACGTCTCCGAGCATGAAGTCCTGGAGGTATGCATCCCCCTCGAAGGCGATGTTCGCTCCCTTGCGAACCGTACTGTGCGCACCGTCGCAGCCAACGAGGTAGCGCGTGTGCATGCGTTCCGTACGTCCGCTGACGTCTCGCAGCACACACACCACACCTGACGAGTCTTCAGCGAACTCGCTCAGCTCGACCTCGCGTTCGACTCTGACGCCGTTTGCCATTAGGTGCTGCGTAAGCAGCCGCTCGGTTTCCGCCTGCGAAACGAACAGGATGAATGGGTAGCGTGTGTCCTCGGCACCGAAGTCGCTGAGTGAGAAGCGTGGCGTCACGCGGCCCTCGACGTGCAGCGTGACAGTTGCGCTCTTGTTGCCGCGCGCGACAAGCGCGTCTCCCAGCCCGAAGCGCTGTAGAATCTCGAGACTGCGGGCCTGCACACCTAACGCACGCGACTCGTGCGCTCGATCGCTCGCACGATCGATGATGCGAAAGCGCGTGCCGAATTGCGCCAGCTGAGCGGCCAGCGTCAGTCCCGTGGGCCCGGCTCCAACGATAAGTACGTCGATGTCTGGGATCATGCGAGATGTTCTGCTCTCCGGCTACAAAGCTGCAACGAATGAGACCAGCGAGCGGTTCCAGCCACGCTGCGCGGGAACCATTTCGCCGAAAATGCATCGTTATTCATAGACGGCGGCCGGCCGATCCGCTCTCCACCTCGCATTCCAGGAGACGATCATGCGGTACCTACTCGTAGCCATCGGCCTCTCCCTCGTGAGCACGGTCGCCGAATCGCAAAGCAAGCCTGGCGCTGAACAGCACGCCGTAATCGCGCTCCCAGGTAAGATCACATGGGCGCCGGCGCCGCCCATCCTCCCGCGCGGTGCCGACCTTGCGGTTGTCGAAGGAGATCCGTCCGTGGCGGCCGCCTTCACGATGCGTTTGCGCATGCCGGATGGATATAAAATTCCCGCGCACTTCCATCCGTTCGTCGAACACGTCACCGTAATCCAGGGCACGTTTCGCGTCGGAATGGGAGACAAGTTCGACGCTACGACGCTCGCTGATTTGCCAGTCGGAACGTTTGCTGCTCTCGCTCCAGGAGTGCGTCACTTTGCGCAAGCAAAAGGCGAAACAGTGATTCAGCTGCACGGGATCGGACCGTGGAGTCTCACCTACGTGAACTCCGCCGATGACCCTCGGAAACAAGGGCAGTAGTCTGCGTGCCAGTCGCAATGCTAGAGCCTGCAGCTAACGTCATACGGGAGCGCGTCGTGGACGCCAACGCGTCTGACCTCGCCGGCTGGTTCGAGCGATCCGTCCTCGGCGTCCTGCCAGATCTCGTCGCGACAGCCAAACGCCTAACGAGAAATGCAGCTGACGCCGAGGACCTCGTCGCGGAAGCCGTCGCCAAGGCGTGGATCGCCATCGCGACGCTAAAGGATCGAGAACGTTTCCGCGGTTGGATCTTCCGAATTCTGACGAACGAGTATCTGGTCCAGCGGCGGTATCGCTTGAGCTCACCTGAGCCGGAGCCGTTGCCTGACGACATGATCGACTTCTCGATCTTCGAACGGCTGCATCAGCCATTCCTGCTCTGGTGGAGCAACCCAGAGAAGGAATTCCTGGACAAGTTGTTACGCGAAGATCTCGAACGCGCCATCGACAGCGTGCCCGAGATGTTTCGCGTGGTTGTCATCTTTGCCGACGTTCACGGTCTCTCGTATCAAGAGATCGCCGACACCATTGGAGTTCCAATCGGAACGGTGCGATCGCGACTGGCACGCGGTCGCTCGCTGCTTCAAAAGGCGCTGTGGGAACACGCACGGGACGCCGGCGTGCGCCCACAGCCAAGAAATCGAGACGCGACATGAACACGCAAACGATCGGCTGCGAAGAAGCCCTGCGATTACTCGCCGAATACCTGGATGGCGAGCTTCACGGGAGTGAGCACACGAGCGTGGAGCATCATCTCAAGATGTGCCGCAGCTGTTTTTCTCGTAGCGAATTCGAGCAGCGTCTGAAAACAGAGTTGAGTCACCTCGGTCGTGTAGACGTTCGGCCGGGGTTTGAACAACAGATTCGTCAACTCATCACGCAGTTCACCGCGCCTACAAGTAAGGCACCGCACGACGCGTAAGACTTGGAGGAACGATGGTCGCGATTCTTTCCAATCAGCGTGAAGTTATTCTCGATGCCGTACGTCGCATGTACACCGATGTCGCGATGGAGCCGGAGCGCGGCTATCACTTTCCTACGGGCCGCACGACCGGCGAGTACGTCGGCTACCCTGCAGCGCTTCTCGATGCCGTCCCGGCGGCGGCGCTCGAGTCATTCGCCGGCGTTGGATACCCTTTTGGCGCCGAAGTGATCGCACGGGGTGACACCGTTCTCGACATCGGATCAGGCGCCGGGACCGACGCCATCATCGCGAGCTTCCTGGTCGGTCCCACCGGTCGCGTGCTTGCGCTGGACATGACGGACGCCATGCGCAGCAAGCTGCGCGCGAACGCGCTCGCCGCCGGCGTGACGAACATCGAGATTCTGGATGGCAATGCCGAGGAGATACCGCTGCCTAACGCGTGCGTCGATGTCGTAACGAGCAACGGGGTGCTCAACCTCGTCCCCGACAAACCGCGCGCGATCCGTGAGATTGCACGCGTGCTGGCCAGCGGAGGGCGGCTTCAGCTGGCAGACATCGTCGTCGAGTCCTTGCCATCCGAGGCATGCCGCGCGCATCCCGAGCTGTGGGCCGAGTGCGTTGTCGGAGCCACGACGATTGAATCCTATCTCGACGAATTCGCCACGACTGGTCTTCGCGATATGGAAATCATCAGTCGCGTCGACTATTTCAGCGCGAGCTCGAGTGCCGAGACCAGGAAAGTCGCAGGTTCGTTCGGAGCGCACAGCATCGTTCTGCGAGGGCGCAAAGCATAACCATACCCGCGCCGAAAGTACGTTAGCCAGCTGTCCGGGCGAACGCGTGCGTGCGACGCAACTCGAGAAGCTGCACGCGTTCAACCAGTGGGCCACTGCGCACGCGCTGGAGACGTCCTCGCTCTTGTGGAGGCCATCGCGCTGCGCGCGCATCATCGGTTGCGCGATCAGTCAGTCTCGTGCCTAACGTAGAGGCACATCCGCCTCCCCCCAGTAGCGCCTAAGGTGTCGTCCTATCCTTGACCGGGAGGCGGACGCACGGTATTCCCAATGGATGGCTGACGTGCTCGAGCGTTTCCGTTCCGCTGTCGCCGACCGCTACACCATTGAGCGAGAGCTTGGCCAGGGCGGCATGGCCTGGGTGTATCTCGCGCAAGACTTGAAGCACCGCCGCCCCGTCGCGATCAAGGTGCTGCGGCCTGAACTGGGCGAGGCGATTGGCGCCGATCGCTTTGTGCGTGAAATCGAGACCGCCGCCAAGCTCACTCACCCGCACATCCTTCCGCTGCACGACTCGGGAGAAGCGGCCGGACTCCTCTACTACGTCATGCCCTTCATCGAGGGCGAGTCCCTGCGCGATCGGCTTCAGCGTGAAATCCAGCTTCCGCTGGACGAGGCGCTCAAGATCACATGCGAGGTGGCCGATGCGCTCGCGTACGCGCACTCGTGCGGCGTGGTGCATCGCGATGTGAAACCGGAGAACATCCTCCTCAAGTCGGGGCACGCCTTCGTCGCCGATTTCGGAATCGCGCGCGCCATTTCCGTTGCCGGCGGCGATAGGCTCACGTACACGGGACTCTCCGTCGGAACGCCAGCCTACATGAGCCCCGAGCAGGTTGAAGGCGCTGCACACATCGACGGCCGGAGCGATCTGTACAGCCTGGCCTCTGTGCTTTACGAATCGCTGGCCGGAGAAACGCCGTTCCACGGGCCTAACGCGCAGGCGATCTTTGTGCGACGGATGACGAATCCGGTGCCATCAGTCCGTGCGGCTCGTCCACAGGTTCCCGAGCACGTGGAGCACGCGATTGCTCGCGCGCTCGCCCCAACGCCGGCGGATCGCTTCACGACAACGTCGCAGTTCGCCGACGCGCTCAGCGGCGCAGCGGCCACTTCTCCAGTCGCAGCCGGAAGTCGAGCACGGCTCCGCCTAACGGGTGCCGTCGCGGCCGGCGTCGTGCTCATTCTTGCCGCGGCCATCTTCGTTGCGAAGCGAATCTCGACGAACGATTTGCCGATGTCGGCCGCCAAAGTCGCGGTGCTCCCGTTCACTGTGCGATCGGGCGGAAGCTTCGCCTATCTGGCCGAAGGGATGGTGGATCTGCTCAGCCGGGACCTTGACGGTGCGGGCGATCTGCACGCCGTCGATCCGGGGACGATACTCACCGCCGTGTCCCACGCAGGCAGTAATGACCTGCTAGACGTTAGGCGCGGCCGAAGGGTCGCGCGGCAAGTTGGTGCGGGATTGTACGTGCTCGGCAGTGTGAACTCGGTGGGGCCGCAGGTTCGCCTCCAGGCGGCGTTGTACGACGCGTCCAGCGGCAGCGACAGTGCGCAAGCCCTAGCGTCGGTGGAGGGGGATAGCACGCGGCTCTTCGATCTCGTTGACAAGCTATCCCGGCAGTTGATGGTAAAGCGTGGAAGCGGGCTCGCATCGCGTCTCGGTGAGACGGCCGCGATTACGACGCGGTCTCTCAGCGCGCTGAAGTCGTACCTCGACGGCGAGCGTCGGCTGCGCGCGGCAAGCCTCGAGGTGCCAAAACTCGACTCCGCGATCGCGCTGTTTCAGCAGGCCGTGGGCGAGGACAGTCTTTTTGCGCTAGCGCACTACCGAATGGCGGTGGCGGCTGGCTGGGCGGATCATCATGCCCTTTCCAGTGCAGCCGCGTCGCGCGCGCTCACACTGAGCGATCGGCTTAACGCACGCGATCGCAGGCTGCTGGCCGCTTACGTCGACTTCCGCCGCGGCGCAGCGAATGATGCGGAACGGCAGTATCGCGCGATCCTCCAGGACTACCCAGACGATATCGAAGCGCGCTTTCAGCTCGCCGACGTGCTGTACAACTACAATCCGCTACGAGGGCGACCACGAGGGGAGGCGCGCGAACCGTTCAACGAGGTGCTCGCTGTCGATCCCGGATTCCTTTGACCAATATGACCCATGTGGGACCTCGCCGTGCGCGAGGACGACTACGCGGCCGCGGCATCGATGGTGAGCCGAATGAAATCTCCGCCACCATCCATGCAGATATTGCTGACTTTCGCACAGGGTGATTCGGCGGCGCGCGCTGCTATTGTGGAGCGCGCGAGGGGCCTAGACTCACACCAGTCGCAGATCGCTGCTCGTTTTGTGGCTACGTTCCTCCGGGACTTTGCCGCCGCTGAATCACTCGCGCGGCTTGATTTGCAGGAGCGAAGGTCACTTCCCATTCGCCTGCGAGCTCAGACTTTTCTCGCCTGGCTCGAGCTCGCCCGCGGCCATTGGGGCGCCTCCAAGGCAGCGTTCGCCGCCGCACAGAGAATCGACGAAACGTCACCGCTCATTACACAGCGGGCGATGGCTGCCTCGCTCCCGTTTTTGGCAGTGCCGCAGTCTGACCTCGAATCGATTCGGGCCGAGCTCGCGGCATGGAATCCCGGTGCCGAAGCAGCGGAGCCTAACGCAGGATTGGCAATCCGGCTGCAGCCGCACCTGCGTCTCTACCTGCTCGGGTTGTTGAGTGCCCGCCTCGGTGATCAATCGAGCGCCGCGCGGTTTGCCGCGGAGATCGAACGAACCGAGGCGCCACGCGAAGCACGCGACGTTATTCGCGGCCTCGCTCAGACGGTCCGCGCCGACGTCGCAGCCCAGAGCGGGCGCATCGCGCAAACAGGGCCGTTGGATCACGGCGCGATACCGTTGGAACTCGTCAGCGTGAGGCTTTTCACCAACGCGCGCGAGTTCACGCTCGAGCACGCACGCTACCTACACGTGCTGCAACTGCGAGCGAAGGAGAAAAACAACGAGGCGCTCCGCTGGATCGAAACGTCCTTCCAGGGCTCTCCGAGCGAGATCGTCTACCTAGCGCCGACGCATCTGCTGCGTGGCGAGATATATGAGCGTCTTGGTGAACGTCAGAAGGCGCTCGACCACTATCGCCGTTTCGTTTTGCTCTGGCGCGATTGCGACGCCGCGCTGCAGCCGCGCGTCGCGGAAGCCGAAAGGGCGATCGCCCGCCTCGAACGACGCACCGGCTGAGCTGCCGTGGGCCCAGTACCCCTGGGCGGCCGCCATGTCGTGAGGGAGTCGTTCGTTAGGCCTAACCTCGCAGCTCAACTTCGACAGCGCGGCTGTCCACTCGCCGTCGTCGCGCGGTTTACGCGCGCGGAAGTTGCTACCTAGCGTTCCAAACTTCGCCGCGCTGCCGGCCTGCGGAGCGCCAGTGAACACATCGCCGCGCCACGTTATCTCGAACCCTACGAACCCCGCCGCCTAACGAGATGCTTCGACTTCCTCGTACGCGCGTGCGCTGATCATTCCTCGCAGTTGTTCGTCTGTACGCTGCATTCCGGGGTGGTGGTCGACGATGTGCTGCCGAGCGGCGTGACAGGGCTCCTCATCGGTCGCGGCGCGAAGCTGATGGCCGCAGGAGCAGTCGACGATGCGCATGGATCCTCCATTGGGTGAGCTCATGGCGGACAAACAGGTGGCCTCACGTCTACGCCGCTTGACCGCCGTGGGATTTCGCATATTCTACTGATCGAACGAATAGGAGTAAAGATCCCGTGTCACAGCGTGAATTCAAAGACGCCCTCTATAGCCAGTTCGCCCGCATCGGCCACGCCCTGGCAAGTCCAAAACGCATCGAACTCCTCGACCTCCTGACTCAGGGAGAGCGAACGGTGGAAGGTCTCGCTGAGCAGGCAGCTATTCCGCTCAAGAACACGAGCGCACACCTGCGCGATTTGCATCACGCTCGGCTTGTCGAAACGCGCCGCGAGGGGACCTACATCTATTACCGATTGGCGGAGGACGACGTCGCCGACTTCGTCCGCAGCTTTCAGGACCTCGCCCGGCAACGACTGGCGGAAGTCGAAAAAGTGGCGCGACTGTATCTCCACGACCGCGATGAGCTAGAGCCAGTGACCCTGGACGAGCTGCACAAGCTCATGCGTGACGATCACGTCACCGTTATTGACGTTCGTCCGCGCGAAGAGTTCGAGGCCGGGCACATCCCCGGTGCGCTGTCGATTCCCGTTCCGGAGCTCAAACGCCGCGCACCAGAGCTGCCCAAACGAAAGGAGATCATCGCGTATTGCCGAGGACCCTATTGCGTGTACGCACTGGAAGCAGTGAGTCTCCTCCGGAAGCAGGGCTTTCGCGCGCGCCGTGCCAGCGGAGGATTCCCCGAGTGGCGGAGCAGCGGCCTGCTCTCCGCGTTAGGCAACCGCCAAGCCGCCTCTCTGGCGGCGCGCAAACTGGCGAGGCGCGCATGATCCTCTGCGCGCTCGAGCGGATCGGCAGGTGACGTGCGCGTCGCACTGCTGCGCGATCGATGCGCAGTTCGATCGCCGAGTGGCGCAGCGGGACCTCGAGAACTACCGGCGCAAAGGACCGAGTCCGTCGACGCGCCGACTCGTGTCCGCCATTCGGCAGGCAGGCATCGCGGACGCGCACCTGCTCGATATAGGTGGCGGTGTCGGCGCTATCGCGCACGAGCTACTCGCCGCCGGTGCCGGCCGTGCGACCATCGTCGATGGCAGCGCAGCCTATCTCGCCGCCGCTCGTGACGAGGCAGAACGACGCCAATGCAGCGAACGACTCAAGTTGCTCACCGGCGATTTCACGTCGCTCGCGCATGATGTGGACATCGCAGACGTGGTCACGCTCGACAAGGTTGTCTGTTGCTACCCGGACATGGAACGCCTACTCGACGCATCCGCGTCGCATGCGGCGAGACTGTTGGGCATTGTGTACCCGCGCGACGCCTGGTGGGTGCGTCTCGTCAGCAGGGCGATTAACGCCACGTTTGCACTGAGGCGCACTGCGTTTCGCACGTACATCTTTTCGAACACAGCGATCGATAGCACGATCCGTCGCTCCGGGTTCACGCCGCGATACGAGCGTCGCGGATATCCGTGGATCGGCGCACTCTATGAGAGATCGAGCGCAACCTAGTGAGTCAGCCTTCGTTAGGCCTGCGGGCCAACTGGAGGCAATTCTCGCTGCTGGTGCTCGTGAATGCGTTTGTCGGCGCGATGGTGGGGCTGGAGCGCACAGTCCTTCCAATCATCGCTGAACGTGACTTCGCGCTCGCGTCAAAGAGCGCCGCACTCTCGTTCATTCTCACGTTTGGCCTCGCAAAAGCGACAACCAACCTCGTCGCGGGCCGACTCGGCGACAGGCTGGGTCGCAAGCGAGTGCTCGTTCTCGGCTGGCTCTTCGGGCTGCCGGTTCCAATTCTCGTTATGGTCGCCCCCAGCTGGTCCTGGATCGTAGCGGCCAACGTACTACTCGGCATCAACCAGGGACTGACGTGGTCGATGACCGTGGTCATGAAGATCGATCTGGCGGGGCCGCAGCGTCGTGGTCTCGCGATGGGTCTCAACGAATTCTCGGGGTACGTCGCCGTGGCGTTGTCCGCGCTCGCCACGGGCGAAATCGCGAGTCACTACGGTCTGCGCCCCGAGCCATTCTACCTCGGCATCGCCTTCGCCGCGTTAGGCCTGGCACTCTCCCAGTTTGCAGTCCGAGATACTACGGCCCACGTTCTTCATGAGACGACACAGAGCGGCGAATACAGAACGATCCCCGCATCGGCGGCCACCGCCCTCTCTACCTCGAACCAGGTCGGACTCGTCAATAATCTCAACGACGGTCTCGTCTGGGGCCTGTTTCCGCTCTTCTTCGCGGCGGCCGGCCTGTCGCTGAAACAGATAGGCTTTCTGGCATTCATTTACCCGGCGACCTGGGGCGTGGCGCAAGTGTTCACTGGAGCGTTGAGCGACCGGATCGGCCGCAAGTGGCTCGTTGCGAGTGGCATGCTGCTTCAAGGCGTCGCGCTGACGGCGACCGTATTCGTGCACAGCTTTCTCGCGTGGCTCCTCGCAAATGCCTTGTTAGGCATCGGTACTGCGATGGTCTACCCGACATTGCTGGCTGTGATCGGTGATGTTGCGCATCCTGCCGCCCGAGGCTCGGCCGTGGGTCGCTACCGATTCTGGCGTGACTTGGGATACGCCGTCGGCGCGCTTGTCGCGGGTGCGCTGAGTGACGCTTTCGGCATGGGCGCCGCGATCTTGGGCGTCGGAGTTCTAACCGGCATCGCGGGCGCGTATGCGGCGCTGCGACTCCCGGAATCGCTGCAGCAATCTGAATCGTAGCCCTTCCGCTACCGGGTGTCGTCGGCTCTGGCCCGCCAACGGCCGTTTCGTGAAACACACGCATTATCAATGGAACGCGCCACGAAACAGAACGCGCCATCGGGCCACACCCGTTAGGAATGCGGCGTGATATCAAAGCGCCGTGTCGATCCTCGTCTTAGCCGCCGCGAACCGAATCCTCTGCTTCTCGTCTCGACATGCGGAACAGAATTCGCAAGAGGCGTCACAAGTCATAGGGCGCGTGTTTCCCTCGGCACACGCAGACACTCAGTTTTCGAGGTGGAACATGTCGAAACGCACGCTTACCGCCGAGTTGCGCCACATTCGTTTCCAGACATCGTGCGTCCGACAAGCCGTGTCGGCTGCAACCGCCGCACTGGCGACAATCCTCTTGGCCTGCGCTGATGCGGCCACGAGTCCAACCAAGGTCGCTTTCACCAGCGCCGATCCCGCTAATGACGGCGCACTGCCGCCGCCAAACGGACTGGTGTGGACAACGGTTCCCAGCCCGAACCGCGGGACGCTTGCCAATGAGCTCAAGGATCTAGCCATCCTCTCCGCGACCGACATTTGGGCGGTTGGCGAGTGGAATCCGGGCGTTCCGCCGACAGCCACTGGACGACGGACCCTCGTGGAGCACTGGAACGGCTCGTCTTGGCAGCTCGTCACCAGTCCAAACGCGTCGTGGACCGGAGTCGATCTTTCAACGCTCGAGGCTGTTGCCCCCGTCTCCAGCAACTCGATCTGGGCTGTGGGCCACGCCAATGACTTCGGTTCGTTCAAGAGCACGACACTGATCGTTCGCTGGGACGGCATCCAGTGGAACATAGTGCCGAGCCCGAACCCGGCCGGTGCCAGCATGCCTAACGAGCTTCACGGCCTGGCCGTCGTGTCGCAGAATGACATCTGGGCCGTAGGGTTCCAAGGATCTCCCAGGAAATCGTTGATCCTGCACTGGAATGGCAGCAGTTGGAGCAATTTCCCCAATAGCTGCGGCGTGGCGCTCTATGCTGTCAAAGCCATCTCAGCATCGAACATCTGGGCCGTGGGCGAGGGCACGACATGCAAGTTCAACGGGCAGAGCTGGACGAAGATACCGTCGGAGGAATACGCCGACTTCTATGGCGTAGCGGCGGTCTCGGCGACCGATGTGTGGGCCGTCGGCCGGACGTACTACTGTACTTACGCGTGCACGAGCGTCTCACACATCGAGAGGTGGAACGGGAGCAAGTGGAGCGAAGTGAGTCATGCGACGGGAAGCCAGTGGAGCGGGATCGTTGCCATCGCTGCAAACAACGTCTGGGTTGTGGGCGACAACTCCACGTGGGGAATCTCAGAGCGCTGGAACGGAACGGCCTGGACGCAGGTCGCAGTTCCGAATGCTGGAAGCGGGAGTGCGCTGAACGCCGTGAAGGCGACTGGGACCGGACAGCTTTGGGCTGTCGGTCGTTTCTTCACGTCGAGCGGTATCCCCCGCACGTGGACCCTCAGGCGCTGACAGGGGGCGATTGGAGCGACTCGCCCGATGCGGCCAGCAAATCAGTGCTGGAAGCTGCCTAACGAAGCGTGTACTAAGCAGGCACGCGACTCGTCTTTAGCGGTCGGTTCGTGGTGCCGGGCGATAAACGACACCACCGCGCAGCAGCGGCTCGCCCGCCAGCGTTTCAGTTGGCTTGCCGTCGCGAATTGCGAAGTGCCCATTCACGATGACGTGCACCGTCCCCTCGGAGTACCGGTGCGGTGCGTCATAGGTCGCCTTGTCACGCAGGCGGCTCAAGTCGAAGACGGCAAGGTCAGCGGCGAAGCCGCGCCTAACGAGTCCACGATCTTGCAGCCCCAGGAACGTCGCCGCGAGCCCCGTCATGCTGCGCACCGCGAACGCCAGCGTGATCACGGAGTCGTCCAGCGCGAGCATGCGCAGCTTGCGGCTGAAGGCGCCATACGGCCGCGGATGCGTGATCTCGATCCCCGGCGGTGTGGCTCGACCGTCGGTGCAAGTCATCATCCAGTCCATGCGCGCCAGATACCGGATGTTGGCTAGATCATACAGATCCATGTTCATGACGGACGCATTACCGCCCTCGAGGACTTTGCGAGCGGCCGCGGGAACGGGCAGCTTGAGCGAATCGGCGACCTGAGCCAGCGTCTTGCCGTTCAATTCCTTCCGCTCATCGACGAAGCGGATCTTCTCGGCGCCACCGCGGATGGCCATCATCTCCATCGTCTCGCGGTCGAGTCGCCTAACGGTTTCACGATCCTTGAATCGCTGCAGCATAGCTGCGTGACCGCCGGCCGCGGCCCAGTCGGGAATGGCGTACGAGCGCAGATTGCTCTGCGTCGCCGTGTATGGATGCTGCGCAGCCATCACGTTGACGCCGCGCGCGCGCGCCTCTTCGATCAACCGTGCCGCTTCAGACGCTCGGCCGAAATTTGCGTGTCCCTGCGGCCCGATGTGACTGAAGATCACCGGCGTGCCGGCGCGCTCTCCAATCGTGATCGCTTCCTTCATTGATTCGAGGTAGCCAACGCCAGGGTACGCGGCGCCAAGGTCGCGATCGTGCGTGTCGTAAATGCCGCCGAACGCGGCCGCAACGCGATTGAGCTCGATCACTTCATCGGTCGCCGCGTACGTGCCGGGCGAGTAGAAAAGTCCTGTCGACAGGCCGATCGCACCTTCCTGCATCCCGCGACGAACGAAGCGCGACATAGCGGCCATCTCTGGCGGAGTCGGCGCCCGCGCTTGCGCGCCCATGACAGAGCTGCGAGCCGCTCCGTGGCCGACGTAGCGCAGCGCATTGACACCGATGCCCGTGCGACGATAGCCATCGTACGTTGCGTGGATGGAGCTCTCGCCGCCGCCATCGATGCCTAACACGACCGTCGTGATCCCCTGAAAGAGAAACGCGAGCGCGGAGCGGCCGTAGTCGGTCTCGAGATCCGCGTGGCTGTGCATGTCGATGAACCCGGGCGTCACCACAAGCCCGGAGACATCGACAGTATCTCGCGCTGTGGGGTGATCGACTGAAATGAGACCGACGTACGCGATGCGGTCTCTGCGTATCCCGATATCCTGTCGTACCCAGGGATTACCGGCGCCGTCCAGCACGCGACCGTT
>DASYRX010000378.1:0-2599 GCA_036003845.1 Gemmatimonadaceae bacterium
CGTGAGCTTCTGGGCAGGGAATGTCGGCACGGAAACCTCGGGGTCGATTCTCAGTCCATCGAACCAGAACATGCTCGTGGGAATCAAACCGACAGTGGGTCGCATCAGCCGCTATGGCGTCATTCCGATCACGGCCGATCAGGATACGCCAGGCCCGATGACACGGACCGTCTCAGACGCCGCGATCATGTTCGGCGCCATGGAAAGCGCGCAACCGGACCCTAACGATTCGGCGACGACCAAGTGTCCGCCCGCGGCAGGGCGCGACTATACGAAGTTCCTCAACGCAAGAGGCCTGAGCGGTGCGCGCATCGGCATTCCACGTGTGTTCTTCTACGATCGCAGCGGACCGCCTGCGCCAGGGCGTACCGAACCGCGCGGCGGCTTGAACGACGCCCAGAAGAAGCTCATGGACGAAGTGATTGCCGTGCTCAAACAGCAGGGCGCCGTCATCGTCGATCCGGCAGACATCCCCAGCGTCACCGATACGAATCCGGCGAACAACCTGCTCAACTGGAACCCGTGCAGCGGGGATCAGTCCAAGGGACGCGACGCGGAGTGTACAGTCGCCTTCAAGTACGGCATGAAGCGCGACTTCAACGCCTGGCTCAAATCGTTAGGCGACAAGGCACCGGTGAAGTCGCTCACCGAGCTGCGCCAGTGGAACATCGCGCATCAGCGCGCCGGTGCGATCAAGTACGCTCAGGCGCAGCTCGACATTTCCGACGAGATGGACGTGCAGTCCGACCGCGCGCGCTACGAGGCAGACCGCCGCAAGGACATCATGCTATCGGCGACCAACGGGATCGACGCCACGCTCAGGGCCAATCGCCTCGACGCGCTGCTCTTTCCTGGCGTGAGCTCGGCCAACATCGGTGCGCGGCCGGGCTATCCGACTGTTACGGTACCGTACGGCTTCGTGCCTAACGCACCACCACCGGCCGCCGGCGCTTCCGCTGCGTTTCCAGCCGGCTTCGATGCCAAGCCCGCGCCATTCAATGTCAGCTTTACAGGCACGGCCTGCAGTGAGCCGAAGCTCATCGAGCTGGCGTACGCGTTCGAGCAGGCGACGAAGAAACGCATTCCGCCGCCGCTCTTTCCGTAAGCGGCGGGCGTCTACCGCGCGACGATTGTCAAAGCCTTGCGCTCCGTCGCCAGCGGAGCGCCCTCGACAAGCAGGAGGCCGCGTGCGCCGTACTCACCCGGGCCGAGCGGCCTCCGCTTGTTATCGCGCTGATCCCACTCGGCGATCAGTGCAAAGCGCTCGCGCGGAGCGAGTGCGCGGATATGTACGATCGCGGGGATAACTGCTCCGGCGAGCCGCTGCCAGACGACGTCACCTGCCATACCTGTCACTTGGATATCGAATGTGCTCTCGCGCCCCCGTAAGTACAGATCAAACGTGCGCGCGCTGACATTCTGAACCTGGAGCACAAAGCGCACGGTCTCGCCGGCGCGAACTCGGTCGGGGGCGATGAGCTCCATGTGCAGCGAATCCTGCACCTGGCCACCAAAGGGCTCGGCGTTCGCCCCAGTTGAGCTCTCGTTAGGTTCGTGCACAGATGATATCACAACGAACGGAAGTACCGCGAAGACTCCATATCGCGGTCGCAGACGCCAGAAGCGCAGCGGGGCGAGCAGAGCCCGCCCCGCGAAATGCCGCCAAAGCTCAGCCCTACCTGACCGCGTTGATCGGCCCAAGTTCGTCGCGCACTTGCTTGAATGGGCTGAACACGAACAGCGTGCCTGGCCCATTCCCACCCCAAAGAATACCTACCATCTCGACGTTCGTGCCGCTCGTTATGCGGAAGACGTCGGAGCCGCTGTCGCCTCCACCCACGACAACTGCGCCGCTCGCATTCTCAACAAAGGTCTGACAGAGCTGCGTGATGTTGGTTCCCGACACGTTGGTGTGCACGCACGTCGCGGTGACGACGCCCTGCGTCCAGCCGGTCGTACGGCCCACTTTATTGATTGTGGTTCCGAGAGCGAAGTTCGTCGTCGCGTTGTCCTGCGATGTGACGGTGAACGACCCCGTCACGTCCAGGCTTCCATTGTTAGGCGCCGATGTCTTGGCGATCAAACCCCGATCGGAGGCTACGCCCGCACTGTACAGCGCTCGCGCGGCGTCGCTATATCGGCACTTACGACCCTTCGGGCACGCGCCACCGCGGAAGTACCGCGGATCCTCGACTTCCGTGGCAATCACGGTTGGGTCGACGGTGCTCGTCGGCTGGAAGTACTCGGTGCTCTCGACGCCACCCTGCCTGTTCGTGCAGTGAGACGCCGTAATCATGGACCGCTCGGCGCCGTCGTCCGCATTGAAGCCCAAGCTGCAGAGGAAGTTGCCAAAGTGGATCTGGATGCCGGCCTGCGTGGGCCGCCAGCGATCGCGCAGCGTCGCCACTTGATGGATCGGCTCGGTCACCCGGATCGTGTACTCCGTGGCGGGGATGCCTAACGCCGTAAGAGCATGCTGCACGCCATTGATCGCGTTCGCGTTCTCGACTCCAAATGCGAGCCGATTGGTACGCTCATCAAGATCGGCGAAAACGGTTCCGGGCAGGTCTAGAACGACTGGAGAGGCCTGCGCGAACCA
>DASYRX010000379.1:0-16133 GCA_036003845.1 Gemmatimonadaceae bacterium
GCCCACCGCGCAGCGCGGTGCGTCGTCCCCGCCAAACAAGAGTCCCGCTCACACCAGTCGGCAACGTGACGACCGCGCGCAATCCAACCGCCCCCACGCGCGTTAGGCTTACGTCAATGTCGCCGCGCGGATGCGGCACACGACCTTCTGCCCGAATCAGCGGGCCGAGATGCGGCTCTATCAGTACTGTACGGAAGCCGGGCGCGTTAGGCCGCACGCCGAGAACAGTGGCGAGAAGTCCATAGTTGGGATGCGCGCTCCAGGCGTGCGAGTCCGAGCGCGACGGCTCAGGCGCTTCGGGCGTCGTTGTGAATCCCATCGCGAGCATTTGTCGCCAAGGGGCGAGCTGCTCGACATAACGATCGCCAAGCCCCACCTCTCGCAGCGCCTCGAGCACGTAGAAGGTGAAGTAGTAACTCGCGCGCACGAGCGTCGTGTCCGCGAGCACCCGCTCCACCAGCGCGCGCCGTTCTGCCACAGGCACCGCGCCCGCCAACACCGCAAGCACGTTTGTCTGCTGACTGAAGAGCGCCGAGTCGGGCGCGTCGCGGAAGAGTCGCCGCCCCTGGTCCCATGCACGAGCGCGAACGGCGGCGCGCAACGACGTCGCACGCGCGCGGTAACCGGCCGCCAGCTCGCGCGCCCCTAACGCTGACTCCAGCTTGGCGGCCAGCTCGAGCGCATAGACGTACTGCAGGTTGACGGCAACCGAGTACCCCGACTCGGCACCCGGTGGCACACCGCGCTCCCACTGCGGCGCCCAATCGACGAAGCCCCACCACGGTGTTTCGCCGGCCCTAACGAGTCCCGTCGACTCGATGCGCCGGTCGAACCAGCCGAGCACGCCTCGGATCCCGGGGAGAAAGCGTCGCACGAACGCGGGATCGTCGCGCAGCATCCAGTAGTCGTGCAGCATCATCACCCATATGAGTGAGAACGGCGGGATGTACTGCGGCAGCGCCGACGGATACCGACTCGCCGTTAGGCCGTCCGACGTGCGCGACCAGTCGAATTGCTCGATGGCGTTGCGCACGAGCCGATCGTCGCCGGCGACGTAGAGCGAAATGAGCGCCTGGATGCGCGTGTCGCCCACGTACTGCAGCTGCTCGTAGTACGGCGTATCGAAGTACGTCTCGTTGGCGCACACGCGCGCCGTGCGCCAGTTCATGGCCCACACGCTGTCGATCCACGCCGCGTCGCTCGCGAAGCGCCCGCGCTCGACGTACGGATATGCGGTGAACACCCCGTGAACCTCATGCACGATGAGCGGCTCGTCCGCTGTCTGCACATCGAGCTGCACGAAGCGATACGCGCGGAACCAGAGCGTGCGAAAGCGTCGATGAGCGCCGCCATCGAGCTTGAACTCGTCGCGTATGCCAAGCACGCGCTTCCCCGCTACAGCTGCGCGATTCCCTTTGCGCCCATTCGCGTCAACTAGCGCCTCGGCGTACAACATCGCGAGGATGGCTCCGGCACCATCACTCGTCTCCAGAGAGACATAGGCCGTCGTTAGGAACCCCTGGTCGAGCAGCAGTGTGACCCGGGTACGGGGTGGCACCACGAGGTCCCCCGCGCCGCGCAAGAATGCCTCGTTAGGTGTGATCCCTTCGGCCCTCCGCACCGAGCTGAAACGGGTTGTCGTCTCCTCCATCGGCGGAATGCTGCGCGGCACCAACTGCCATGTCGTGACGACGCCGTATGCGTCCGTCCCGCTCGACTGCGCGAGCTCGAGGCTTCCGGCCAACGGCCACGCCGCATCTATGAACGCCGCGTCTTCCCATCCCCAGGGATAGACCTTGGCGTCGAGCGACTCGCCGGGTGACGCGGCATAGTAGCCGAAATCGGATGAGTTGACCGACAGCGGCGCATAGCCGACGTCGCGCAGCACGCGCCACCCTGGCCGACCAGTGCTCACAACAGACGCTTGCTCGGTCGTGCCCTGCAGAAGAAAACCACTGCGGCGACTCTCCTGCGCCACCGGCCGATCGACTCCCCAGTTCCACACAGTCGCGGCGAGCACGTTGCGTCCGGCACGAAGCGCGGGCGCGAGGTCAACAGTTTCATAACGCCAATGCGCGAGATCCGAACGTTGCGGCCCTGACGAGACCGGCTGCCCATTCACAACCAGCCGGTAGCGATTGTCCGCCGAGACATTGACGACGAAACGATCCGGCTTGGAAGAAAGGTCGAACACACGCCGGAAATGGTACACACCGAAGTCGTTAGGCGACGCCGAGCTGTCGGCGATCCAGCGCGCGGCCGGTGCGCCGCCCATCGTGGCCGGACGCTGCGCAGCTGCTGGCGTAGCGATGCAGACGACGGCGAGCGAAGCGCAGATGAGAGCGTTCGGCACGCTAGCCGGTTCCGCGCCGCGGGCGAATTCGCAGCGGACCGGTAAGGGTCATCGTTTCTTCATAGTTCTCAGTCTCAGATTTCATGCAGATCCGCTGGCCGTCCTCGGTCACGGCGTCCTTCGCGCAGACCACGCGTTGCCGCTGCACTTTGAACGTCGCGCGCCATTTGGACGCCAACTGCGGATTCTGGCGGTCGATGCGCAGCTCGAGTTGGCCAAGCTCTGGAGGACCGGCACATTCGTAAAGGGCGAACTGTCGATCGCGCGGCGCGATAGCTGGCCGACACGTACCGTCCCTCGGCTCGAGCACGACTGTGTCAGCCGTCAATCGCACAATGCCGCGCAGCTCATAACGCTGCGCGTTTGCCCGGTAGTCGAAGACTCCCTCGCGCACCGACGTCGCCGCTGCTGCGCGTCCGGGCTGAGTGCGGCACGCGAATGCGCCGACGAGGACCAGGCCGAGCGCAGTGATACCTTGGCCGCAGTTCCGAAACACGTTCGCTCCCTGCCCTGGCGGCGCGTTGGCGCAAGATCTAAAGAACGTTAGGAAACGGAGCCATGACAACTCCAACTTTGACTCATAGGGTTGCAGGCCGCGAGGATCTCGAGGCGCTGCGAGAATTGATGGACGCCGCGATAGCGGAGCTCCAAAAGCCATTCCTCGATGAAAGCCAGATCGCGTCCAGTCGCGCGATCATGGGCCTGGACACTCAGCTCATCGACGACGGGACTTACTTCCTCGTGAAAGTCGATGGCGAGCTAGCCGGCTGTGGCGGCTGGAGCCGCCGCGCGACTCTGTACGGCAGCGACCAAACGCCGGGGAGAAGCACGGCCTTGCTCGATCCAACGAAGGATGCGGCGCGCATTCGGGCGATGTACACTCATCCAGATCACGCCCGCAAAGGTGTTGGAGGACTCATCCTTTCTTTATGCGAAGCCGCCGCGCGGTCCGAAGGCTTCAGCAGGATGGAGTTGATGTCTACAATGGCCGGCGAGCCGCTCTACAGTCGCTTCGGGTATCAGCCTCACGAGAGAGTTACGGACGACCGCGGCGGCGCAGCAGTCCCTCTCGTGCGCATGAGCAAACCTTTATGACCGCGCCAATAGGGCGCCTAACGAGGGTCACATGAAAGACTGTGCCGTGCAGCTCACGAACAAGCCCGGGGACCTCTCCCGCGTGGCAGAAGCGCTCGCTCGACGGAATGTCAACATCAAAGCACTCGCGGCCGTGTCCGTGGACGGGGCGTCGATCGCGCACATCTTGCCTGACGACATCGTTGTCGCGCGCAGCGCCTTCGAAGCGGCCCACGTTCGATTCATCGAAAGCGAAGTCAATCTCGTGTTGCTCGAGAACAAAGCCGGCGTACTGGCGAACATGACGCAGCGACTCGGCGACGCCGGCGTCAACCTCCAAGCTCTGTACGTAACCGGCATCGCTGACGACCTGGTCGAGCTCGCGATCGTCAGTGACAATCCCAAGAAGACCAAGAAGATTATCGAAGAGTTTTGATTGTCCCGACAACAGTGTCGTTAGGTGGCGCCTGCGTGATGTTCGTCAGCGGCCGGCGCCGCGCAGTGCGTGCCGGCGATTCGGCTCCTTGCTCAGTGTCACGCGATACTCCGCCCGTGCCTCGTCGGGGCGCTTGAGCTCCACGAGCATGTCGCCGAGCAGCTCGCGCGCAGGTTTCAACGGACCGGGTGTCGTGGCCGCCTTCTCCGTCGCATCCTCGCGAGTAGCAGCTTCGCGCATGAGACGCAGCGCTTCTTCCTCGCGACGCTGGGCGAGGGCGAGCCAGGCCTGAGCCGCGAGGTGCTGGATGGCCACCTGTTCTGCCCAATACGCTTCATTCTTCGCGCTCAGCGCCTGATGGATGGACGCGAGTGAGTCGACAGCCGTCTGTGCGGTTGCAGTGTCACGCAGATGGGACGCGCCTAACGCGCGTGCGAAGTACGTCATCGCCTCCGTGTAGGGAAAGGGGGTCGCCCTGGGCTCGAGGGCCGCGGCTTCTTTCCACGCGCTGCGCTCCAGGGCCCAGCGCGCCGGGATGGCGGCGATCGCGAAAAAGCCCGCGGAGGGCGGAGCGGCGCCGGTAATGGCCGTTGGATCGAAGCGTGCAGCGATAGCGGGAAGCGAGTCGAGAATCGCCTTTGCGTCGGATTCCCTCCCCAGCTGAAGGTAGGCGTACATGCGGTAGTCCGCGGCGTGCAATGCTTCTCCAATCGAACCGTTGCCTAACGCGACGGTCATGGACTGCCGGTTCGCGTCCACCGACTCCTGCCACATGCCGACGCGCGTGAATGTGTGTGACGGCATATGCAGCGCGTGGGCCGCTGACGGCGCGATGCTCGCATATCGCTTGGCGGCTGCGCGAGCCTTGTCGGCCAGAGGCGGATAGTCGTACGTGTGAATGATGTAGTGCGCGAGCCCGGGGTGGTTCGGCTGCGCGGCCCAGAGCGGCTCGAGGATGCTGGCCGCCTTGAGCTGGTTCGCGTACGTCTTGTCCGAGGGTGGTGCGGCCGCGCTGATCGCGAGCGCGTAGAAGATCTTGGCCTCAGTATCCGCCGGCTGCTGCTCAACGAGGTCGTTCATGGCGCGCTCGTAGGCGAGGACGCGCGTGCGTTGATCCTTGCTCTCGAAGTCGTTGTACAGCTTGCTGACAGCGTTGATGTAGCCGCGCTCGCGCTGGCTCACGCGATCAGCGAGACGCAGGGCGGCGTCGCTGGCCTGTTTGCCTTGCTGCAGCAGCGTGACAGGGCGTGTGCCAGGGACCATCGGATTGGTCCAGCGACTGAGCGCGATTCCCCAGTACGCCATCGCGCAGCTGGAGTCGGCCGCGATGACTTCGTTGAAGCCGCGAATAGACGCGCCGAATTCAAAGGAATGCAGCAACGCGACGGCGCGATTGAATTGCGGTGCGACAGCTGGACTGCACGAGGTGGCGAAGTGAACCGTGCCCAGCTTTTCTTGCGGGTGAGCATGTTGCTGCGCGTAGGCGGCGAACGCGGGGAGAGTAGAGAGAAGTGCGGCCGCGGCAAGTGAGGCAGGTTTCATGGGGACTCCTGAACTGCGTTTATTCTGAGCCGCGAACGGCCCATTGACAAGGCATGTGCGGATGGAACTTGCGCCTAACGAATCGACTGGGACGAGGACAGCAATCTTCGATTGCTACTTTCCAGTCTTCGATTGCAGCTCCTGGAACCAGTTTTCGACGACAACCAATTCGTCGGGAGCGATAGGCAGCGGTCGAATCATCAGAAAGCGCCGGTCGTCGCGCGAAACGGCATACTGCGGCGGGAATGCTCGCGCGACATATCCGCGCGCCTGAAACAGCACCGTTGAGCGGCCGGGTGAGAATGTCGGAGTGGTCTGCACCGCGACAGCGACCATGTTCCCGGCGTCGTCGCGGTAAAACAACTCCTTACCGCTGTGAGACCACTGCGGCTCTCGACCTCCGCGACTCGAGATGGGCCATTTCGCCGCTGTAGTATTTGGGAAGGGGACCACATAGACCTCCTTCTCACCTGACTCATCGGACGAATACGCGAGCCAGCGTCCGTCGGGAGAGAAGGCTGGCGCCTCCTCTGTGAATTTCGTCGCCACGAGCGGCTGCGGTGCCGAATCGATCCCTGGTCGCATTCCGAGAATGTCCGGCATGACTCCTGACGGTGAGCCGAGTGCACCAGTCGCGCTTGCATCTGTCCGGACGATGAGCCACGTCCCGTCAGGCGACCAAACAGGGCCGAAGACTCCGCGATCCATGTGCAGTTGGCGCACCGCCGGCGCGCTGCCGTCGGCTTTCTTCGTCCAAATATCGTAGGAGCTCGACGCCGTCGAGGTGAACGTGATCGATCGGCCGTCGGGCGTCCACCAAGGAAACGTGTTTTCAGTTCCCTCGAACGCCAGTCTCAGGGAAGGCCCGCCATCGAGTTGCTTGATCCAGATTTCCGACCCGCGCTCGACAGCGAGTCGGTTCCCGTCCGGCGAAATTGCGGGGCTGCGAAATAGACCTGTCCACGCTGAATCGACTGGCTGCGCCTTACCATCTCGAGTGATCCAAACGAGTTGGTTTGCGGGTTGGCCGCCGCCCGTTCCGTATAGAAGCGTGCCTGTCGCCGAAACAGTGAGGTCCGCCGAGCCAAGATTTCCGACCCGCATGCCTTCGCTGAGCAGCGACGGCTCGCCAGTGACTTTCATTGAGCCCTGATCGAAGGGCGCGACCATCAATTTTCTGTCGCTCGTCACATAGAGCAGATGCCCCGAAGGCGAATAGCGCGCGAACTTGGCGTTGTTCACGAGCACGCGGTGTTTGCCTGAAGGGATGTCGGCTACAGCGATGGAGAACGCCCATGTATTGAGCGTCGAGTTCTTTACGCGGGACGCGACGGTGAACAGGACCCCTTTCCCGTTAGGCAGCACGTCGGGCCACAAGTGATCGAACTCTCCGCTGGCCGTGTCCAGCGTTGTAAACCATTTCGGCACGGCGTTAGGCTTGGCCTCAATGCGCAAGAGGCGCTCGAACCCCGCGCCGTCGGCGTAAATGAAACCATCGCGTCCCCACGAGGCTCCGGCCACTCCGACGAGCGTGTCCGTCACGTGCATTCGTGGACCGCCCGTGAGCGAAAACGCCTGGAGATTATTGTCGGCCATGACTCCCAGGTAGCGCCCATCGGGCGAGAAAAACGGCGTATTCAACCCTTCGGTGCCCGGCACTGCCGTGCCACGCAACTGATTCCGCGGCAGTATGAAGAGCTGCGCTTTGGGACCGCCGATGTAGGCCAGCCGCGAAGCATCTGGTGAGAGTGCTAGACGCGTGGTGTACGATCCGCCTGCCACCATCGCTTCGGTGGAATCGAACACGAGCCTGTAACCCAACACCGGGCTCGCTGGCCTGGGACGCAACCAACCCCAGAGGGCGATAACTGACATGAGAATCGCGAGCGCGCCCATTGCGTACAGCGGTCGGTTGGAGCGAGCGGCGTCCGCAACTCCACGCACTCCCGCGATTCCTTTGGATTCTTCGAGCGCGGGCAGCGGAGCGCTCGGTGTTATCGCGGGATTGCTCAGCGCCGTTGCAAAGTCGTGCGCGGTCGCGAATCGATCGGCCGGGATTTTTCGAGCGACTTCGACACTGCAGACGCAACGTGCGCCGGCACGCTACGCCTCACCGTGCTGAGCGCGCGTGGCTCGTCCGTGATGATCCTGGCGACGATCGCCTGCTGCGTCTTGCCAGTGAAGGGTGGCTCACCAGCCAGCAACTCGTAGCAGAGAGCGCCTAACGAATAGACGTCGCTGCGAGCTGTGATGGTTCGCTCGCCCATCGCTTGCTCGGGACTCATGTAGAACGGAGTTCCCAGCGTGGTGCCTGACTCAGTGAGCCGTGAGACACCAGCCTGCGTCACTGCCAACGCGATTCCGAAATCAGCAACGATCGCGCTGCCGTCATGCAGGAGAATGTTCTCCGGCTTGACGTCTCGGTGGATTATGCCGTGTCTATGCGCGTAATCGAGGGCGCTCGCAATCTCAGTTACAAGCCGTATGGTGTCGGGGACTGGGAGCTGTTTGTCTCTGTCGAGTCGCTGCCGGAGCGATTCGCCGTCGATGTATGGCATGACGTAATACGGCCTGCCGGCCAGCTCTCCCGCACTTTCGCCGAGAATCCCTGAATCGATCAGCCCCAGAATGTGGGGATGCTGAAGCTTGGCTGTAATTCTGATCTCTTGCAGGAATCTCTTCGAGCCGACGAGCGCAGCGACTTCGGCATGCAAGACCTTTATCGCGACCTTTCGCTTGTGCTTCTTATCGTGCGCGCGGTAAACGGTTGCCATCCCGCCACTGCCGACGGCGCGCTCAATGGCATAGGCGCTGAAGGCACGCTGAACTTGAGAAATGTGCTCAGCCATTCAGTTCGTGCTCGTCGAGCGCGAAGGGGGATTCGCCGCGAACACCAGGCGCGACATAGGAAGCCAGATCAGCCGTGAAGAACCTGCACCGCATCAGCCCGGCGGTCAATTGTTCCGATTCGGGCGCGACTGACACTCTCGCTGCGCCTATCGCGCTGCGCTACCATGTTGTCGGAGCAGCCCTTACAGCTGACGGTGCACCCATGACCTTAAGACACGGACAAGCGATTCTCGCTGCAGGAGTCCTCATGTTCCTATCCAGCAGCGAGCCGGCGCGCGCCCAGCAGTCCATGGCTGGCCGCTCCACTGTCTACGTGCCTAACGGGGTCATCGCGACAAGCCAGCCGCTTGCAACTGCCGCCGGCCTCAAAGTGCTGCAGAATGGCGGCAACGCGATCGACGCCGCCGTCACAGCTGCGATCGTGCTCAACGTCGTCGAGCCGATGATGACTGGAATCGGCGGTGATCTATTCGCGCTCTTCTGGTCCGCCAAAGAAAAGAAGCTGGTCGGCCTCAACGCCAGCGGACGCTCTGGCTCTCTGCTCACGCGTCAGGCGCTCGTCGAACGCGGCCGCACCAGCATGCCGGGCTCCGGCGCCGAGTCGATCACAGTGCCGGGTGCGCTCGCTGGATGGAGCGACTTGCTCACGAAGTACGGCACCATATCGCTCGCTCAGGCATTAGCGCCAGCGATCGAGATCGCCGAGAACGGGTTCCCACTCACGCCGGTCATCGCGCGCGACTGGGATGAGGCAGCCGAGGGATTAAAGCAGGATGCGGGCGCAAGCGTGCGCTACCTAACGAGCAGCGGCGCGGCGCCCAAGACCGGCGATTGGATTACCAATCGCGATCTGGCAGCAACGTTCCGCAGCATCGCCAAGGAAGGTCCCGTCCTCCTGTACGGCGGACCACTCGGCGCCAAGATCGCCGACCGTGTGCGTGCGTTAGGTGGCTTCCTCACGACAGAAGATTTCCGCGACCATCGCTCCGAGTGGGTCAAGCCGATGTCGGTGCCGTACAAAGGCTATCGCTTGTATGAGCTACCGCCGAACGGCCAGGGGATCGCCGCGCTGGAGATGCTGCGAATCCTGGAGCCATTCGACCTCAAAGCCATGGGGCACAATACGCGCGACTACCTGCACGTGCTCATCGAGGCGAAGAAGCTCGCTTATGCCGACCTGTCGCAGTTCGTCGGCGATCCTGCCGCGATGAAAACTCCCGCCGAGCATCTGCTCTCTGATGCATTCATCGCCGCGCGGCGCGCGAAGATCGATCTCGGCCGCGCCACGCCGCGCGCCGAACCGGGACCGGCTCTCACTTCCAGCGAGACGATCTATCTCACCGCCGCCGACAAAGACGGCAACATGGTCTCGTTCATCAACAGCCTCTCATCCCTGTTCGGATCCGGCGTCGTCGTACCTGAGACGGGCATCGCGCTGCAGAACCGCGGGTCCGGCTTCACGATGACCGAAGGACTGCCTAACACGGTGGGCCCGCGAAAGCGGCCATTCCACACGATCATTCCTGCGTTCGTCACACGCGTAAGCGACGGCCGCGAAGAGCCATGGATGAGCTATGGAGTGATGGGCGGCGCGATGCAGCCGCAAGGACACGTCCAGGTACTGCTCAACCTGCTCGTATTCGGCATGGACCTGCAGCAGGCGCTCGACGCCCCTCGTTTCAGGCACTTGGCTGGCAGCCGCGTCGCACTGGAAGCACCGATAGCTGACAGCGTTAGGCGGGCACTCAGTGCCCTCGGCCATGAGGTCGAGGTCCTCCCGCCGTGGTCGGCGGGCGGAGCGCAGGCGATCATCCGGTTGCCGCGTGGCTACGCGGCTGGGTCCGATCCGCGCAAAGACGGGATGGCAGCCGGCCACTAGTAGAAGGCAGGCTCGAAAGTTGCCCCTTAGTGCTTTCCAGGAGGCAACTATGCATAGACTCATTGCCGCGCCCGCCTTATTGCTCGCGGGTGCCATCACAATAGCACCGCTGAGTACGCCTATCGATGCGCAGGCAACCGTTAGGCGAACTCCGTCCGGCTTCAATCTGTTCTCAACGCAACAGGACGTCGAAATCGGTCGTCAAGCGGCAGCCGAAGCCGAGCAGCAGCTCCCGATCTTGAACGATCGCGCCACCACGCGATACCTCAATCAGATCATACAGCGCTTGGCAGCTGTAGCGCCTGGCGCGGACTATCCCTACTCGATCAAAGCGGTGAACGCCACGGAGATCAACGCGTTCGCGCTTCCCGGCGGGCCAATGTATGTGAATCGCGGGCTGATCTCAGCCGCGCGAAATGAATCCGAGCTGGTCGGCGTGCTCGCTCACGAGATGGCGCATGTTGCGTTGCGACACGGCACCACCCAAGCCTCCAAGGCGTATCTCGCTCAGAGCGGGCTTGGCATTCTTGGCGGACTGCTTGGCAGCCGGAGCAGCACGGCAAAGATCGTGAATGCAGTCGGCGGCTTTGGACTCAACGCGGCCTTTCTGAAGTTTAGCCGCGACTATGAGTATCAAGCCGACGCGACTGGGGCACAGATCATGGCGGATGCTGGATACAACCCCGTCGCGATGGCTGACTTCTTCGCGCTGTTGCGAGAACAACAGGGGCGCGATCCGAGCAAGTTGGAGCGTTTCTTCAGCGACCACCCACCGGCGGCCGATCGCGAGAATCGCATCCGGCAACTAGCCGCCACCCTGGGACCGGTGCAGACGCATGACGTCGGTGGCCTCGCGACGATCCAATCGCGACTGGGCGGCGTCGCGGTAGCAACTTCACAAACGCAGTGGCCGACGACAACGTCGACAGGCACAGTCGCACGCCCCGCAAACATCAGGGTCAGCGTGCCGGCGCCTTCGTCACGCTTCCTTAAGTTCGACCACCCCAGCGGCTTCTTCTCGATTCAGTATCCGAGCAACTGGCGCACGTATGCGACCACGACAAACCTCGCCGTGTCCATGGCGCCCGAAGGCGGCGTGGTTGAAAACACCGACGGCACGCCAGTGATGGTGTATGGCGTAATCATCAACCATTACTCGCCGTTCAACGGGGAGTATGCTCGCCGTTCGAACAGCCTGCAGCGCAATTACGCCCCGTTCGAAGACAGGAGAGAAAACGCGACGCGTGGTTCGCTCGAAGAAGCGACGGACGACCTGATTTATCAGATTCTGGCAACGAATACTTATTTGACAGCAGAAGCGGGATCCGCACGCGCCGAGGAGATCGATGGTGCCAGGGGATATTCCGTTCTGCTCAGCGGCCGATCACCTACCACTGGTGAGGATGAGCGAGTTACGGCGTATACACGTGAGCTAGCAGACGGTCACGTGCTGTACGCGCTTTGTATCGCGCCGAGCCGTGAGTGGAATGCGCTCGACCCAGTTTGTACGCGAATGTTGCGCACGTTGATCGTGGACGACAACGCAGCGCACCGTTCAACACGGGTTACACGTCCACGTTAGCTGTATGAACAGATCGTTGTGACGCGGTGGAGCATGGAACGAATCAAGCTCCACCGCGTCGCAGCGCGGCCGCGACAGCTTCCTTGCGGCGGCGGCTGACCGGGACGCGCGTTCCATCGCGCAGAATAACAACGGTCCCGGACCCAATCGCCGACTTCAGCTCTTGAATCCTGCCTAACGCGACGATCGCCGAGCGGTGCACGCGCAGAAAGCGCGTCTTGTCCAAGCGTTCTTCGAATGAAGCAAGCGATTCACGGATCAGCAGCTGTTTCCCTCGCGTGTGAATCACGGCGTAGTAGTCGTCTGCCTCGATCCACTCGATCTCGGCGGCGTCGACCACGATCATCCCGTTCGCTGTCGGCACGCTGATGCTGCTGCGCGTCGCCTGCTGCGCGGCGAGCAAACGCCGTAGTCGGTCCGCGAGCGCAACTGCTTCGCGATCGCGGCGCCGTTCAACGACTCGTTTCAGTGTGGAGCGGAATCGCTCCTGTGTGACTGGCTTTACCAGATAGTCCAGCGCATGCGTCTCGAACGCACGCGCGGCGAATTCATCGAATGCCGTGACGAAGACGACAGCCGGCATCGCGTCAGGTCCGATCTCGCGCACGACGTCGAAGCCGCTCATCCCCGGCATCTGAATATCCAGAAAGACGAGCCCGGGCTTGAGCGCGCGCACGGCCCGAACGGCGTCGCGGCCGTTGCGACATTCACCGACGACCTCGAACTCCGCGTACGACTCGAGGAGCTGCCTAACGCCTCTGCGCGCCAGCGGCTCGTCGTCGACGATGAGCGTGGCGATCGTCGTCATGACGCGGTCGATGCCGGCGGCGGAACGATCGCCGGATGATAAGGAATGCGAACGCGCGCCACGGTTCCTCCCCCGCTGCGCGGTCGCAAGTCGAGGCGGGCGCCTGCTCCATAGAGTGTGGAGATCCGCTCGCGCACGTTCCGCAGACCCACTCCTCCGCCGTTAGGCGTGCTCGAGATGCCGGGGCCGTCATCGCCGACAGTCAAAACGAGATCTGCGCCCTCCAGCTGCGCCGCGATTTCGATCGTGCCACCTGCGACGCTCTCGCCTATCCCGTGCCGCAGAGCGTTCTCGACGAGCGGCTGCAGAACGAACTGCGGGACGAGCGCGTCCATGACGCGAGGATCGATGTTACGAACGATGCGGAGCCTGTCGCTGAATCTGATCTGCGCCACAGCGAGATAGCCGTCGAGAAAACGCAGCTCCTCATCGAGGGGCACCTCCTGCCGATTGTCGCTCGTGAGCACTTGCCGCAGCAGCTCGCTCAGCAACTCCAGCATGCGTTCCGCGTTCGCCGTGTCCTTGTCGCGGATGAGCACGAGCAGCGCGTTCAAGCTATTGAATAGAAAATGCGGATTGATCTGCGTGCGCAGCGCCGTTAGGCGCGCTTCGGCCACTTGCGCCGCCAGCTTCGCCGCTTGTGCCTCTCGTTCGCGCACCTCGGCGAAATAACCGAGCGCGTGCACACAGCCGAGCGTCGTGAAGTACATGAAGACAGACCACGGGATCGTGCGCAGCATCCAGCTCGACACGCTGGCTGGTATCGTGTTCAGTAACGCGCCGACGATGAGCCCCATCCCCGCCCAACCAACGCAGAGGATCATCGCGCCGGCAGCGTGAATCGCGATGTGTTTGCCGAGGTTCGGCTGTCGGAGTGGGTAGCGGCGCCCGAGGAAGTACGTGATCGGTATAAGTGCACCGAGGATGATCCATTCGAAGCCGCCCCAGATCATCCAGCGCCACGGCTGCGCATTCTCCGGATCGATGCGTCCCTGAAGGTACGATTGCAATACGTCGAGCACTGCCGGCACGAGGCAGGCAGCCGACATGAGGAGCCACGGGCGACGCATCAGGAAGCCCATCATGTGGCAAGAACGTATCGCGCGGCTAGCGAAGCGCGACTGTTGTGCCGCAATCCGGCCGCTTACTGCGCTGCGGCCGCCGTTCGCTGATCGTGCATTGCCGCGGAGCTTCAGTGGGTGCACTTCTGAAGCGATCACGACCCCTCCGGGGAGGATGCCGCATGAGCGCGACAGCTGTCCCCACATCGCGTACGGAGCCGGCGGCGCCCGAAGCGCCGCCTAACGCGAAGCCGCTGCGTCAGCGCATCGTCTCGCTGGACGTCGTGCGCGGCGCCGTCATGGTGCTGATGGCAATCGACCATGTGCGCGTCTATGCGGGCGTTCCTGCCGGCGGTCCAACGCCGGCGGTCTTCTTCACGAGGTGGGTCACGCACTTCTGTGCCCCGGCGTTCATCTTCCTCGCGGGGACCGCTGCGTATCTCTACGGTCAAAAGCAAGACTCGCGCGCGCAGCTGGCGAAGTTTCTCCTAACGCGAGGTTTGTGGCTGGTCCTGCTCGAGCTTACGCTGCTGCGCTTCGGCTGGACGTTCAACTTCGACTACGCGCATTTCACGTTCGCTGGTGTGATCTGGGCGATCGGGTGGTCGATGGTCGTGTTGTCGGGGTTGGTGTTCTTGCCCACGGCCGTCGTGGCGTCGATTGGCCTGTTGATCATCGTTGCGCACAATGCAGTCGCTGGGCGCATCTTCGGCGGCGAGTCCGCGTCGCCGCTGTCGCGCATTCTCTACGCGGGCGACGGGTTCCAGGTCGCAGGGCTGCAGGTGGCAATCCTCTATGTGCTGCTGCCGTGGATCGGCGTGATGGCGGCAGGGTATGGGTTCGGGGTGATCACCCGCATGCCGGACGACAAGCGGAAGCGTCTGTGCCTAACGATTGGCATCAGCGCAGTGACCCTCTTCGTCCTGTTACGCGTGACGAGCGTTTATGGGGATCCGCGGCCGTGGCCGCCGCAGGACGGACCGATGCCGTCCTGGCTCGCCTTCCTGAACACGTCCAAGTATCCAGCTTCGCTGCAGTTTCTTCTGATGACGCTAGGGCCCGTGCTCATCGTGTTGCCGTTTCTCGAGAACGCGCGCGGGCACGTGACGCGATGGCTCTCAGTCTTTGGACAAGTGCCGTTCTTCTACTATGTGCTGCACATCCCGCTGATACACCTCGTCGCCGTGTTGATTTCGCTCGTGCGCACGCCGGCGAGCACTGGGCTCTTGATCGGCAACTTTCCGCTCATGCCACCCGAAATGCCGCCGGAGTATCGTTGGAATTTGTGGCAGCTGTATCTCGTAACTGCACTCGTTGTCATCGCTCTCTATTTCCCGTGCCGCTGGTATGCGCGCGTGAAGGCACAGTCGCGTAACCGCTGGCTCAGTTTTCTCTAGCGAGGTCGTTATGCAGACCAAACTTCTCTTTGCCGCGTTCGCGGCGATGATCGCCGTTACTCCATTGCGCGCGCAGAAAGTGCCTCAGCGCACCGAAGAGCAACTGAAAGCATCCTATGACGAGCACGTTAAGGACTTCGACTACCTCCTCGGCGACTGGTCGTTCACATCGGTAAGTAAGGAGTTCGGAAAGGGACGCGGCTTCTGGACAGCGGTGCGCATGGCAGAGGGCCCCGAAATTCTCGACGAATTCCGCATCGTCGGCGATAGCGGCGAGACGTGGTATGCCTCGTCAACATTCCGTGGGTACAATGCCGTGCTCGATCAATGGGAATTGATCTCGGTGGACCAAGGCCGCGGATTGCACGACTTCGGCACGGCGCGTCGAGTCGGCAAGGAGATGCACATCGAACAGACCTTCGGCTCGATGAGTCCGCAGCCTTTCCTTTGGCGCATCCGCTACTACAACATCCAGCCGGATCGCTTCTCCTGGACGGCGGACCGCTCACCCGACGGTGGCAAGACGTGGCAGAAGGAATACCTGCAAATCGAGGCTCGGCGCATCGGACCGACGCGCTCGTTAGGTCAGTTGGCCCCTGCGCGGAAGACGTCAGGATGACCGCACCGGCGTCATGAATATCGAGCCACTGCCGTTAGGCTCGAGGCTCGAGCAGTACGAAGGACAGGCGCGCGATGTGCTCGACGCCAGCCGCACGAACGACGCCGATGTGGTCGGCTTCGTGAGAGGCATCGCGGCCGGCTTCGACTATTTGGGCACCGGCGGCGCGACAGGAACGATCAGTGAAGACGAGGCACGCGCGGCCATCGCGCGCTGGTATCACTTCGAGAGTTGGGCGTCGCTCAAGGATTGGCTCGCCGAGTTCGATCGCGCCGATTCATTGGTCGCGCCTTTCGAACGTGCGGTGGAAGCCATCGTCTCTGGCGACATCGACACGCTCGATCGCTTGCTGCGCGAGCACCCGTCGCTGATTCGGCAAGAGTCGCTGCGCGGACATCGCGCGACATTGCTCATCTACTCAGGTGCGAACGGCGTGGAGTGGTATCGTCAAAAGACTCCGCGCAACGCTGTGGCGATCGCGGAACGATTGCTCGACGCCGGCGCAGAAATCGATGCGGTCGGCAAGATGTAT
>DASYRX010000380.1:0-56441 GCA_036003845.1 Gemmatimonadaceae bacterium
GGCGAGGCTCGTTGCGACCAGCGCAGAGTCGAGAAAGGGTATGGCTGCATTGGTGTGTGTATAGAGCGTGGCGCCGAGTGCGAGAGAACCAGCGACTACCAGAAGCGCGAGCACGGCAAGCATGCGCGGCGTCGTTCGCGAGACGTGCAACACCGTGCGGTGTTCGCCGCCATGTAACCAGTTGTACCAACCGTAAATCGAGAGAGTGAGGTAGATGACCTGCAGGCCCATATCCGCATAGAGCCGCGACTGGTAGAAGACAATTGTGTACAGCCCGACGTTGATGATCGCCGTCGGCCAGCTCCAAATGTTCTCTCTCGCGCTGAGATAGACGGAGACTGCGCCGAAGACGGCCGCGCTGATTTCGAGAGGCGACATGCTTGCTGAAGTTCGATACCCTCGCAGTCTAACGGAACTGGGCTAGCAACTTTCGACGAGCTCGCACGAGCTACATCTTCGCTTGTCATGGCGACTCAGCGTGATCTCCTGCGACAGAGTGTGGCCGCACTCTCAGGTACGAGACACAGCGGACGATGAAACAACCCAAGCAGGGCGGCGTGCGACGCGAGTAACAGCGACCTATGCGACTTCTCCTTCTTCTATTGCTGCAGCAGGCTGACTCTACGCCTGCGGCGCGGGCGTTGGCGAGACTGCTGGACGATGCGCAACGCTACAAGGTCGAAGCGAGCATCGATGCGCGGCAACGCTACGGACTGCCTATCGAGCACTTACCCGATCTGTCCATGCGTGCGACAGAACGTGAGGCGGCGCAGGCGCGAGCATTGAAAGGGAGGCTGCAGCAGATCGACACGAGGAAGCTGACGCTCGAGGAACAACTGAGCGCTTCCGCGCTGAGATGGGAGCTCGACGCTACGATCGACGGGGCGCCGTACTTCTGGCATCGCTTCAGCGACGTGACGCCGTATTCGACGCCACTGCAAAGTGTGCAGCGAGTCTTTGGCGCGTATCGCTTTGCAGACACCGCTGACGCGACGCGCTATCTCGCGCTCGTTGGAGAATTGCCAGCTTGGCTCGACAGCATTCGGGCGGGACTCGGCGAACGACAACGCCGCGGTATTCGGCTGCCGAGTGACGAGCTCCCGCTAGTGCGCGCGGTTTTCAGCTCGTACGACGTGACGGCGCAGCAGAGTCCATTCTGGGTAGGCGACGAGCGTTTGCGCTCTTTGCCACCGGCGACGCGCTCGCAATTCACCGCCGATCTGCAAAGGCTTCTGAACGGCTCTGTGCAATCTGCGTTCGGAAGAATGCTCGGGTATCTGAATGGGGATTACGCACGCGGCGCTCCCGATCGCGTTGGTCAGTGGCAGTATCCCAAGGGAAAGGATTTTTATCGCTACCTCGTGCGACTGCACACCACGCTCGAGGTCACGCCGGAACAGGTGCATCAGATCGGGCTCAAGGAAGTCGCGCGCATCGACGGTGAGATGGCAGCGATTCGCAAGTCGTTAGGCTTCGCGGGGAGCAAAGCCGAGTTCGACGCGACGCTCAAGAAAGATCCGCGCTTCTACGCCAACTCGCCGGAGGAATTCGGCGCCAAGCTCATGTCGTACGATGCGCGCATCCGGCCGCGCGTTTCGGAGTTCTTCGGACGCATCCCTCGAGCGCAGGGCGACGTGCGGCGACTCGATCCGCGCTTCGAAGCGGCGATGACGTACGGGTACTACCAGATTCCCACTTCGACGGACTCGATGGGGCACTACTACTACAATGGGTCGAGGCTCGAGGAACGATCGCTCCTGATGGCAGGGCCGCTCGTTTATCACGAGCTCATTCCTGGTCATCACTTTCAGTTCAACCTGACAGCCGAGAATCCGTCGTTGCCACGGTATCGTCGCGACCTAACGTTCACTGCCTATACGGAAGGTTGGGGTGAGTACGCATCGCGGTTTGCCGGCGAGATCGGAATGTACGCGGACGGGTATGAGCGATACGGGCGACTTGGGATGGAGATGTTTCTCGCATGCAGGCTCGTTGTGGATACGGGGATGAACTATTTCGGCTGGACGCGACAGCGCGCGATCGAGTTCATGCGCGAGCATTCGCTGGAGTCGGCGACGCAGATCGGCACGGAGACTTTGCGCTATTCAGTGGATCTGCCGGGCCAGGCGCTGGCGTACAAGATGGGGGCCCTCGAGATCGCGCGATTGCGAGATGAGCTGCGCCGCAAGGAAGGCTCACGCTTCGATCTCAAATCATTTCACACAGCCGTGCTCGAGAGCGGCGCGCTTCCTCTCACGGTGCTTAAGCTCAAACTCCAACGAGCCCGTTAGGCAGGCAGAATAACGGCTTACAGCAAGATCAAAAGCTTAAAACAGAGAACACAGAGTCCCACACCTCTTCACCCGAGAACACAGAGGACGACTGTGTGCACCCTCCTGCGCTTTCAGAGGTGGACGGTGGGGCTTCCAGGAGTCGCTTTCCTCCGCGGTCTCGGCGGGCAGGTTGTCTCCGCGCCCGCTGTGTCAAGTCTCTTAAGAAACCCTAACGAGCGCGGATACGGATAATGCGGTCGTCGTCCGACGTCGGCGATCCGCGGCCGTCGCGGTTGCTGGTGCCGAGGTAAACAGCGCCGTCAGGAGCGACCAGAACGTCGCGTAAACGGCCGAAGGTGTTGTGGAACAGACGCTCCTGGGACTCCACTCGGCGGCCGTCGGACGACAGCGTGAGGCGATACAATGCGCGGCCCACCAGGCTCGTGAAGAGAAGGCTCCCCTGCCATCCTCTGATCGCGGAGGATGTGTACAGGTCGGCGCCCGAGGGAGCGATTGTGGGCGTCCAGTTAGCGAGCGGCTCGACGACGTTGTTTGCTTGACAGAACGGAATCTCGTTGGAGCCAGCGTCTCCATCGCATTTGCCTCGCACCGTGGGCCAACCATAGTTGCGGCCCATCTCGATGCGATTTACTTCGTCGTTGTCGGACGGCCCGTGCTCGGTGAGATAGAGGAATCCGCGGGTGCGGTCGAAGACCAGGCCTTGGGGATTGCGATGTCCGTAGGAATACGTGGCATTGCCGAAGGGGTTCCCGGGCGCAGGTGCGCCGTCGAGCGTTAGGCGCAATACCTTGCCCGCGAGCGAGTTGCGGTCCTGCGCGAGTGGCTCGGTGGACGCATCGCCGGTGGAGACGTACAACAGGCGATCGGGCCCGATGGCGATGCGGGAGCCGTCGTGATTTCGTTCGCCCGGGATGTTGTCCAGGAGCGTCTCGGGTGCGCCTAACGAGCTTCCGTTGTAGCGCATGCGCACGAGGCGATTGCGCAGGCCGCCGTTGCTGGCCGTGAACGTGTGCATCAGGTAGATGAACGGCTGCTGCGGAAAGTCGGGGTGAAATGCCATGCCCAGCAGTCCGCCCTCAGCGGTTTCCGTGACACTGATCTGGCCGATCGGCGTCTTGGCGCCGGTCGTCGGATTCACGCGTGAGATCGTGCCCGGACGCTCGGTCACCCAGATCGCGTTGTCCGGCCCCCAGGCCAGCTCCCAGATCGTATCGAATCCCTTCGCGACGGTTTCAGTGAGAATGGAATCGGCCCCACCCGGCCCCGGTGCTGGCACGACGAGCGAGTCGGGGTCACTTCCGCACGAGGCGAACGCGACTGAACCGATGAGTAACCAAGGCGCTAACGAGCGATTGATTGTCAGCATAAGGACACTCAGGAGCGGCACGATGCAGACCATGGAACCTGACGGCAGTCTCGGCATTGAACAGTGCGAGCGCTAAGAGGTTCGGAACCGTGCGTCGGGTCACACACCGGCGCAAGAATGGCGCCCGTATCTGTCACCAGGTTGAACCGATCTCGGGGACAGGGTGCTACCTTCCGCTGCGCTCATGGCAGGCCGAACGAAGAGCCCTCGCTACCTAACGGCAACATGTCTCGCGCTCGGACTCAGCGCGTGCGTGAGCATCACTCCTACTCGTAGGATCCCGAGCGCGGCCGATTCGCTGCTCGCCTTGACGCTGCTGGACGAGACAATCGTAGCGCACACACGGCGTGTGCTCGAACACAACAGCGACCTGCGTCTCGCGCTGGGTTTGCGCCTCGATCGCTTGCCGACGAATTATGCCGACGCGCGACGTGAGGACGCGCGATATGCACGTTCTGTCCAACGCGATCTCGAGCGTGTGCGGTACGATGCGCTGAGCCAGGACAATTATCTCACGTTGCTCGCGGTGCATTGGGACCTGTCCAATGACGGCGAGGCACCGATCTATCGCGGGCTCGATTTCACCGGGGTCGTGCCGGGAGCGTCGCCCATCCCAGCGATCGCGCGATCCATGGCGTTGCATCCAATCGAGGAGGAGCAGGATGTCGCGCGCTATCTGTATCTATTGGGCAATCTCGGACTTTTCTTTTTCGAGAAGCGGCAATTACTGATCGAGCAAGCGGCGGCCGGCATAACGATTCCGCGGATCGCGCTCGACAGCGTCGTGTCGTTCCTCAGGGCATTTCGCCAAAGCGGCAGCGCGAGTCCGTTCGCGCTCACGAACGAACGCCTAACGCACATCGATTCACTCACGCGTCCAAGTATTGCCGCCGCGATCGCGCAGCGGATCGACAGCGACGTGAACGTGCATCTGGATAGTCTGATCGGGTACCTGGACGGTCCGTATCGAGCACAACTCGCCGACACGGCAAGCGCGGCAGCGATCGGTCTTGGGCGCTATCCAGGTGGAAGGGAATATTATCAGTACTTGTTGCGCCGCTCGACGACGCTCGAGGTCACGCCGGCCGATCTCTATAGATACGGCACCGGCGAAGTGGAGCGGATCGCGAACGCGATGAGCGTGCTGCGCGCGACGATGGGGTTTGCCGGAAGTGATTCCGCGTTTCGCGCATCGTTGCACGAGAATGCGAAGTACCGCATCGATTCACCTAACGAGTTCTGGCAGCGTGTCCAGGACGCGCTGCGCGTGATGCGGGATACGTTGGGGTCGCGTTTCACGATCGACGCGCCCGATTCCCTTAGCTTCGTGCCGCGAGCGGCGCAGCCCTTCGATGGCGCGGAGATCTTGAACCTGCGTGAGCGCGACGCGATCGATGAGCGCTGGCGACTCGAGTACGCAGCGGATCGAGTCACGCGCGTGCCGGCGTATGTGATTCCGGCGCTCGTAGCGCGCGAGATCTGGCCCGGCCGGTACGCACTGCTGCATAGAGTCGTGCACGACGATTCGCTTCCGACTGTTCGGCAGCTCATGCGCTTCGCCGGTTTCGTCGATGGATGGAGCGAGCATGCGCGCGCGCTCGTTGGCGAGCTCGGCTTGTACACCGATCGTCTGCATGCGTACGGCGCGTTGATGCTGGAGTTGGAGGCGGCGGCACGAATGGTGGCGGACATCGGCGTGCACTATTACGGGTGGACATACCCTGAGGCGGTCCGCTATTTGCGCCTGCATAGCGTCGATCCGGGCTCGGCGTCGAGCGATGCATTGCGCATCGCGATCGCGGAACCGGCGCGTGCCGTTGCAGCGAAGATTGGAAGTCGTGAGTTGGCGGGACAACGAGCGTGGGTGCGTCGGCAGTTAGGCGCGCAGTTCGACGACGGTGCGTTGCAGCGTGAGCTGTTTCGCGTAGGCGCGTTGCCGCTGCCGATTCTGACTCAGCATCTCGCGTGGTATGTGTGGAAGGTGAAACAGGGGAAATAGGGGATAGGGGATAGGGGATAGGGGATAGGGGATAGACAAGCACGGTGAGAAAGGAGCACGAATGGCAAGCCTAACGAATCTGCGCTACATCCTGCTCGTCGCACTCGGAGCTGCATGTGCGACGAATCCCGTCACGGGACGACGTGAGCTGTCGCTCATTTCAGAATCGCAGGAAATCCAGATGGGGCAGCAGGCCGCGCAGCAAACGCTGGCGAGCATGCCCGAAATCCCCGATGCCGGAATGAAGTCACTCGTGAGCGGCATCGGACTCAGAATTGCCCGCGCTTCCGAGCGACCGAACCTTCCCTGGGAGTTTCATACGCTGGACGACCCGACCGTGAACGCATTCGCGCTTCCAGGCGGTTTCATCTTCGTTACGCGTGGGCTCGTGACACACCTCAACAGCGAGGCGGAGCTCGCTCAGGTGGTCGGTCACGAGATCGGTCACGTCACCGCGAAACACAGCGTCTCGCAGCTGAGCAAGGCGCAGATCGCGACGATCGGCCTCGGTGTCGGATCGATTTTCTCCAGTACGGTCGCCTCGTTAGGTGGCGTGCTGCAGACCGGACTCTCCCTGGCATTCCTCAAGTTCAGCCGCGACGACGAGAACCAGGCCGACGAGCTCGGCTTCAAGTACTCGCTGGCTCAGAAATACGACGTGCGCGAAGCTGTGGACGTGTACGAGATGCTGCAGGCCCTTGGCGCGGGGGGCCGAGGGAAGTTGCCGGAGTGGCAGAGCACCCACCCGGATCCGGGGAATCGCCTTACGGCCGTGCGGCAGCGGATTGCCGCTCTACCACCTGGGTCGCTCAACGGCCTCACCATCAACGAAGACAGTTTTCTGCGCCTGCTCAACGGCATGGTGTACGGCGATAATCCTCGGCTCGGCTTCTTCCGCGGCACGACATTCCTGCATCCGGATCTACGTTTCGAGTGGCAGCTGCCTAACGGTTGGCAGACGGCGAACCTCCCCGATGCGGTGGTAGGTCAGTCACCCGCGAAGGATGCCGTTATTCAGCTCCAGGTAAGCCAGACGGCCTCCGTCGTGGATGCGCTGCGCGCCTTCTTTGCGCAGCAAGGAATTCAGCAGGTATCGGGCGGAACAACGACAGTCAACGGGAATCAAGCCGCGATCGGGGAATTCGACGCGCAAACGCAGAGCGGGACTGTGCGCGGCATGATCGCGTTCATTCGCTACAACAACACGACCTACGGCATCCTGGGCTACTCGCCCGTGCAGCGGTACGCTTCGTATCAGAACGTTTTCCGAACGAGCATCGGAAGCTTCAAGCAACTCACCGATCAGAGCGCGCTCAATGTGCAGCCGGCGCGGATCGAGATCGTCACGCTACCGCGCGACATGACGATCGACACGTTCATTCAGACATATCGCAGCTCGATCCCTGACGGTGAGGTGAAGCTGATAAACGATGCGCCGACGGGGACGAACCTAAAGCAGGGTAGACTCGTGAAACGAGTCGTCGGCGGCGTTAGCTAGCTGTCAGCCGTCAGCCGAGTGCTGTCAGCAGCAGTTGGTTGCCTAACGCAAAGGTGGAACGGACGTCGGTGGCCGGCGATGATGTGTCGCCTGTTCATATGCATAGGCTAACTTGATCAGCGTCGGCTCGCTCCAGGCGCGACCGAAGAACTGCAATCCCGAAGGAAGAACGCCGCCGCGTAGATATCCCATCGGCACCGTGATCGCCGGGAAACCGGTGCTTGGCGAGAACAGTTGATTGTTGTCACCATGCGGCGTGTTGAGGTCACCAATCAGGCGCGGCGGGTTCGACCAGGATGGATACACGACGGCGTCGAGGCGCAGCCTGTCGAACATTCTCGTAACTGCGTCGCGCAACCCAGCGCGAAATGCGTCGCGACTTTTGCAGCCGGGGTTGTCGTCAGGCGTTCCCTCGACAGCCTGCGCTGTTTCCAGCCGTTTCTCGACGCTCGGGTGGAAGCGGCGCGAACGCAGAACGTCATCCACAGTCTTCACGGGAACTCGATCGCCGCGGGCGGCTAGAAAGCCGTTCAGGTCATGCTTGAAGGTATTGCACGCGCCCGTTTGTTGACGCCGCAGAGAATCGAGCTCGGGGACGATGGCCGAATCGATGATCGTCGCGCCCTGTTTCCGCAAATCATCGAGCGCTCGCTGAAAGAGCTGTACGACCTCGGCGTCTGTGGTTGGCGACTCATACGCCTGGCGCAGCACGCCGATGCGCGCACCGCGCAAACCAGTGGGGTCCAATGACTGTCTGTAGTTAGGCATGGCAGCTAACCTGCGGCTGCGCGCCGTCACGCTGTCATCTGGATCATCCCCGACGATGACTTGAAAGACGGCGACGGCGTCCGCGACGCTGCGGGCCATGGGCCCAGCGATGTCGGCTCCCATGAAGAGCGGGACGACCCCACCGCGGCTCGTTAGGCCCATCGTGGAGCGAATGCCCACGAGTGCCTGATGCGCCGAGGGTCCGCGAATCGAGTTGCCGGTGTCGCTGCCGAGTCCGACCGCGGCGAAGCTCGATGCCACGGCGGCGGCTGTACCGCCGCTGGAGCCAGCCGTCACGCGATCGAGCGCGTAAGGGTTTTTGGAGTAGCCGGGAAGAATCGAGCTGACTGTCTCGTACGGCGAGAACGCGAACTCTGCCATGTTGGACTTGGCGAGGATCACTGCACCGGCGTCGCGTACGCGCTTCACCTGAAAGGCATCCTTCGCGGCCATGTAGCCGGCGAGCGACAATGAGCCAGCCGTCGTCGGCATGTCGACCGTCTCGAAGTTGTCTTTCACGACAATCGGAACGCAGTGAAGCGGGCCGCGCACACCGCCGCGCATCAGGACGCCGTCGAGCGAATCGGCGATGGCGTGGGCGCGCGGATTGATCAGGATGATGCTGTTGATCGCCGGTCCATTCTTGTCGTACGTGTCGATGCGGCGGATGTAGTGTTCGACGACCTGGCGGCACGTTAGGCGCTTGGCAGTGAGCGCGGCTTCAAGGTCTGCGATCGAAATCTCTTCGATCTGAGGTGTGGCGGCCGTCTGCGCGTTCGTGCGCTGGGGAACGACGGCCAGCGTCGCTAGCAGAATGCCAGCGCCGAACATCGAATGGTTTCTCATGTCTTGTGAGTGAGCAGAACGCCAGATAACGGCGACCAACAGCTACATGCGCGACTCTCCGGACGGCGAGCGCGCATCGCGACGCGGGTCGAAGATGAGTTCGAGCCCGACCTTGCGCCATCCCGCCGCGACAAAGGCATCCGTTGCCTCGCTGCGAACGGCGGAGCCTTCGTCGATCTGGCGAATACGATACTCACGCAACGAGGCCGTGTTGTTCGCGGCCCGTTGGCGCAGATGCCGCGTAAATGCTAACGCCGCCGCCGACACGTCGCTCGGGGCCACGTTAGGCAGCATGCGGACGCGCTCCGCCCGTGCTTCGGCGGTCAGGATGGGACGCCCACCACGCGTGACGACGAGCGAACGCGCGCGAAGCGCTGGAGGCAGCGACTCGGCGACCTCGCTGCGTACGGCACGCGCCCAGCGGTACGCGTTGGCCGGGTCGCGGGCGCCCATAGCGACCGCTGGCGGGTCCGGCTCGTTGGCGATCTCGCGCAAACGCTCGACGGCATCCGGAAGCGCGAACTGCGCACCGAGGAGCCCCTGCACGAAATAGCCGCGCCGCACCACGCCGCGTAGCTCCATGTCGCGCAGTTGCTCGTAGATCGCCCGCCAGGCGACATTCGGCTGCTCGCCACGATGAATGTCGCGGGCGACGATGCCATAGCGCTCGAGCCATGTTTGCGCCACGTAGCGGGCGGCTTGCGCCTCGTCTTCTGAACGCGGCACATAAGTGGCGTTAGGCAGCGACAGAGCAGCCCAACGTCCGGCCCAGCCATCGCTGCGCCCCGGGCGATCAGGCCGCCGCCAACGGGGGAGTCGTGTCACGCTGGGCCGCCGTTGGACAACCGGCATTTGGCGTTCAAACTCCGCGGGGAGCCAGCGCGCAGGATCCGGCCTTTGGCGATCGTGAGCTGGAAGCGGGCGTAAACGCGCGACTTCGCGCAATGCGTCGATGCCGTCTGCTGTTATGAGCCCGGCGGCCACGAGCTCGCGCAGCGCCTCGCGCAACGCGTGACCCGACAGCGATGTCTCGCGCTGCAAGTCAGAGAGGAATCGGGCGCCCGAGGAGCGCAGAGTCGCCAGTACGCGCTGTGCGTTGCCACCTAACGATTCGGTGGTGTCGGCCGAGGAGAGCCAAACATCCTCGTTGCCGCGTGACAACAGGCGAACGGACGCCAGGGCGACGGTGGAACCGTCCTGACGTTTGCGTCCGACGCCGGTCCAAAGAAGCTCACCTGCCGTTACCAGGCGCCCGAGCCACGCCGGATCGTAGCGTGTCAGCCGCGCGCCCAGGATTTCGCGCTCGAGCGCGTCCGCCGGAAGCATCGCGCCTTCGAGCTGCCTAACAATCGCTTCGCAGCCAGCCTCACCTTCGAGGGTGTCGCGCGGGTCGACGTGCTGCCAGCGCTGGAGAAACGCGACGTACGAAGAAAGCGGGACTGGCTGGACTGCACGGCGCGCTTTGGCCAACGCTCGGCGCCGAGCCCGTTCGAAGAGACGACGTGAGCACCAGCGGGCGCCTTGGCCAGGTGGAAAGCGGCCCTGCAGCAGTTCACCGCGCTGCTCGGCCTCAGCCAGAAAGCGCTGAAGCCAGCGTTCTGGAAATGCGTAACGTTGGCGAAGCTCAGCCACGCTCACTGGAGGCGACGTCGACAAGAAGCGTCTGAGGATGAGTGTGGCGTGCACCACCCGTTGCCGCGCGGGCGTGCTCCTGGGCGGCGCGAACGCGGCGCGGTACTCGGGGGCAAGCTCGGCGAGCGTGTAGCGCATCGCGCGTCGACCGGCGGTAGGAATGCGAACGGCCGCCAAGTGTCCACCGGCTATGAGCTCGTCCACCACGCCGGCGTGGCGCGCTTCGCTTGTTAGGCGCTCGTCGATCTCGTCGCGCGTGAGATCACCGGCACGGCCAATGAGCAGCAGGAGCTCGTTGGCGTCACGCGCTTGAAAGCCGGACGCGGTTCCACGACGCTCCGCGACCAATTCCAGCAGCGCCGCCATGGTGTCGTCTTCGACGGGCGCCGCGCCTAACAGATCGCGCAGCAGCCCCGTGTCCAGCGACAACACCGCGGCTCGCCGCTCTGCGTGCGGCGAGTCGTCGACATACAGCCAATCCATCACGAAGACGAAGCGCTGGCTTCGCGAGAAAGGCGACGACTCGCCAAGCTCCGCCGTGCGAATGCGCACCGTTCCGCGCTCGACGTCATCGAGCAAGCGCAGGAACGACGGTGAATCGAACGCATCCTTGAGCACTTCCCGGTATGTCTCTAAGAGAATAGGGAACGACGGGTGCGCGCGGACAACATCGAGCAGGTCGAGTGCCTTGAGCCGCTGCAGCCAGAGAGGCATGCGCTTGCCCGGGCGTGCGCGCGGCAAGAGCAACGCACGTCCAGCGCTCATGCGGAAGTGCGCGCCAAACAATGGCGACGCGCCGACTTCACGCAGCACCGATTGTTCGGCTTCTGTAGATGACAAGCCGAATGCGGTGTCCAGCGGCGGTGCGGCGCCGAGGTTCCCGAGCCGGATCATCACACCGTCGTCGGTAGTCTGCACCTGCTGCTCGATCGTCGGCATGCGCGCGCGCAGACGGGCGGAAAGCGCCATGGCCATCGGTGCGTTGACGCGTCCGCCATATGGCGAATGCAACACGAGGTATGCTGCGCCTGTCTCGTCACGGAAGCTCTCGAGCAGCAGCGTGCGTTCATCCGGCACGACGCCCGCGACGGCGCGCTGCTCGCGCATGTAGGCTGCGAGCGCCACGACGAGCTTGGACTCGCATCCTAACGATTCTGCGAGGCGAGCGACGGCTGCGCCATCGTCGGTATCGAGCTCGGCGAGTGTGCGACGCAAGGCCCCAATGCGCGGTGCCAAGTGTGCCGATCGCGCCATGTACTCGCCTTTCCAGAACGGCATGCGCGCCGGCAGTCCCGGTGCAGGCGTGACGATCACACGGTCGTGCTCGATCGAGGCGAAGCGCCACGTGGAAGAGCCTAACAAGAAGACGTCGCCAACTCGCGACTCGTGTACGAACTCCTCGTCCAGCTCGCCGATGCGCGTGCGATCTGGGAGCAGCACGGCGTAGTAGCCGCGATCCGGGATTGTCCCGCCTGAGACGATGGCCGTCTGGCGACTTCCGCGCAGCGCCTCTAAGCGATCGGTCGAGCGGTCCCACAGCACGCGCGCCGCCAATTCCGCGGCCAGCTCGGGTGAGTATTTCCCCGACAGCATGGCGAGCACTTCGTCGAAGGCGTTGCGGGTGAGCTGGTGGAACGGGTACGCGCGGCGAACGAGGTGGAATAGATCGTCTGCTTGCCATGGGTCGGCCGCGACGGCCGCGACGACGATCTGCGCGAGAACATCGAGCGGGTTTTGCGGTACCTGCGTCGGCTCGACGTCGCCTTCGCGTGCGGCGGCGGCCACGGCGAGCGTCTCGAGCGCATCGTCCAGATGCGTGGGGAGAAAGATGCCACGGCTTGTCGCGCCTAACGCGTGCCCGGCACGGCCGACGCGCTGCAGGGCGCTGGTGACGCGTTTGGGGCTTTGAATCTGAATGACGAGATCGACGGAGCCGATGTCGATGCCGAGCTCCAGCGCGCTTGTCGTCATGAGCGCGCGGAGGTCGCCGGCCTTGAGACGCTGTTCAAGGTGCAGTCGCCGTTCGCGCGAAAGCGCTCCGTGGTATGCATGCGCCAGCTCGCCGCCGGCGATCGCGTTCACGCGCGTAGCGACCTTCTCTGCGTGCGCCCGGTTATTACAGAAGACGAGCGTCGTGCGCGCCTGCTGCAGGTGTTGTGCGATCTGCTCGAAGATCGCCGGCCACACGGACTCGCCGACGTGGCGCAGATCCTCGACTGGCGACACGATACGCAACTCCGCGCGCCTAACGAGCCCACAGTCGACGACAGTGACGGGTCGCGGGTTCCAGCTGCCGTTCGACGCTTCGCCGCCGCCAAGAAAACGCGCGATTTCGTCGAGCGGCCGTTGTGTCGCCGAGAGTCCGATGCGCTGCACTGGATGGCCGACGAGATGCTCGAGTCGCTCCAGCGTTAGTGCCATGTGCGCGCCGCGTTTGCCGCCGGCGACAGCATGGATCTCATCGACGATCACGGCCTGCACGCCGCTGAACATCCCGCGTCCGCGCACCGTCGTGAGCATGATATGCAACGATTCGGGCGTGGTGATGAGAATGTGCGGTGACTTGCGCACCATGCGATTGCGCGCCGACTGCGGCGTGTCACCCGTCCGGACGTCCACGCGGATTTCGGGAAAGCGCTCACCGCCGGCTTCGAAGCGCGACTTCAACTCCGCGAGCGGGAGCGTGAGGTTGCGCTGAATGTCGTTATTGAGCGCCTTGAGCGGCGAGATGTAGAGTAGCTGTACCGCGTTTGGCAGCGGCGACTTGAGGCCCTGCAGGATCAGCTGGTTGAGCTGCCAGAGAAAGGCCGCGAGCGTTTTGCCGCTCCCCGTCGGCGCCAAGATGAGTGTGTTCGCACCGCCCGCGATGACAGGCCACCCTTGCCGCTGCGGCTCGCTGGGCGTGCCTAACGCTTCGCCGAACCAGCGGCGGACGACGGGATGAAACGGCCGCAGCGCGGTATCAGAGCCGGACGCGATCACTCTTTAGCGCGCGATGCGGATCACCGACGCGGCGGTCGCTGTGCCTAGATTGGAAAGCGACTGGCGATCGGGACGACGAGATGCAGCCGGTTGCGAAACGCACGACCAGCCGTGCGAACGTGGAGGAGCCATGTATCGGAGAGAATTTCGCCAACGCAGCAGGAACGTCGGCAAGGGCCGTCGCCCGCGCTCAACGAATATGCTCAAGATACGCCTGGCACTGGGCGGTTCCTACGTCGCGCTGCTGGCGTGCAAGAGCGGCGACCCCTCGATCGAGGCCCCGAGCCAGCAGACAGGCTGGACCGTCGGTGTGCCGCTGCCTGAACGGTTGCAAGAGATGCATGCCGCAGCGCTCAAGGGAGACATCTATTTGGCAGGCGGGTTCGACTCTTCGGCAGCGGAATCACGTCGCGCGTATCGCTTTATCGTGGCACAGAATCGCTGGGAGCGGATCGCCGATCTTCCCGAGCCGCGGCATCACATGCCGCTCGCTGTTCTGAACGACACGCTCTACGCAGTCGGCGGATACATGGGAGGCTTCGGTGGGAGGGCCAACCTTTGGCTGTACCGGGCGGCTCTCAACGTATGGGAGGAGCGCGCGCCGCTACCGACCGGCCGTGGGGCCTCGGCCGTTGGCGCGGTTCGCGGTCGCTTGGTAGTCGTGGGAGGTGTCGGTCCGGACCGCCCGCGCGTGGACTCGGTGGCGATCTACGATCCGGCGACAAACTCGTGGCGCCAGGGAGCGCCGATCCCGACGCCGCGGGATCATCTCGCGGCGGGCGTCGTCAACGAGATCCTCTACGCGATCGCCGGGCGCAACGGTCCAAACTACGACGTTGTCGAAGCGTACGACCTAACGAGTAATCGCTGGACCACGCGCGCGCGGATGCCGAGTCAGCGTGGTGGGCTAGGCGCCGCGGTTCTGAACGGCCGTATTCACACGTTAGGCGGCGAAAACCCGGGCGTCTTCGCGAACCACGAAGTGTATGATCCGGCGCGCGACGCGTGGACGACGGAAGCCGCGATGCCGACGGCGCGGCACGGGCTTGGGGTGGCGGTCGTGGGAAGCAAGATCTACGCGATCGGCGGCGGGCCGCAGGCGGGCTTCGCGCAGACGAATGTCGTGGAGGTCTTCGAGCCTAACGAATAGGTATGGTACCTTCGGCCTTCGGGGGTCGCGGTTCCGACATCGGACGTTTCAGGAGGCTTGCTTCTTAGCCGTCTTTGATTTTCCGCCTTTCTTGTGCAGCCGCGTTTTACCGTAGGAGCCGCGGAAGATTTTCCCGCGTTTCGTGCGCTTGTCGCCCTTGCCCATTTACCGAGTCTCCGTGAGAGGTGGCGTGCAAGGTATCAGCGCGGAGCGTAAACACAAACGCGCCGGCTGAAGACCGGCGCGTTTATGCGGTGCCGATGGGAAGCTCAGTGGAGAAGCGCGGGGTGGAGACGAGCCCGATCGGCGGGAGACTCATCATTCGCTTTCTTCACCGGTACCAAGTACATGGTGACGATCGCCGTCGCGCGATCTGTGCACGCGTCGTCGATGAGATCGAACCCGATGCCTATCGAGTCGCGCACGAGCTTGTAGCGCGAAACGACGCCGGTGCAGGGACCGGCGACATCGGTCCATTGCAGCGTGTCGCCAATCATCTTCGTGAGCGAAATCAGGAACACGGCACCATCGGGGTCGAAGACGCGCGTCGAGTCTGCGGCTACTTGAATGCGCCACGCGTCGAATTGCGGGTCGTACGACGCGGTTCGAGGCAAGAACGAGTACATACCATTCGTGAAGCCTTTCGGTGCTTGCGCGGAAAGAGCGACGGACGCCATGAGCGAGCCGGCGAGAAGTAGGGGAAGGCGCATAAAGCTCAGGGAATAGGGGATAGTGGAAAAGGCTATGGATTCGACAGCCGCATCGAGGCGCCGCGCATTTCTTTCGACGTCAAGATACGGACTCCAAGACGTGATTCGCGAGCCGCGAGTGTCAGGGCGGCCGCTACATCTACTGCGGCAATGGGTCTTAAGCTCGGCGGAGCCAGCCAGCCGAGCAGGTTTCCGATGCGCTCACCGAGCCGCACCTCGCTCCTCGGACCGAGGAGCAGCGACGGGCGAGAAATCGTGAGACTAGGGAAGCCGACGCGCGTAATGTCGGCCTCGGTCTCGCCCTTCACGCGATTGTAGAAGATGCGCGAGGATGGATCGGCGCCGAGCGCACTGACGAGCAAGTAGTGTGTTGCGCCTCCAGCACGGGCGAGCTGTGCTGCTTTGACTGGATAGTCGTGGTCCACGAGCCTGAAGCGTTCCTGCGTTCCGGCCAGGCGCATGGTAGTGCCCAGCGCACAAAAGATCTGATCGACGCGAAAAGCACTGGCGTGGTCGTTCAGATGTTCGAAATCGGTTAAATGAACCGAAAGCTTGGGATCGCTCGGCAGGTCAGTTGCGCGTCGCACGAGTGCGGCCACAGATAGAATTGCGGGCTCGCGTAAGAGAAGATTGACGAGCGCGCGTCCGACGAGTCCGGTCGCGCCGAGGACGAGGACGGTAGCTGACTGGTTCACGATTTGAACAAGTGACAGGTGTCGGCGGATGGCGCCGGTTGCAACGCGCGGCCGGTCACGCTATCGTGGCGTCCCCCGGGATTGCAGTGCAGCGTCATTCAATGCCTAACGAGTGAGGATGCGATGAGTACGGTACCTAAAGGGCGATTCGTCTGGTACGACCTTTTGACCACGGATCAAGAGAAGGCCATCGACTACTACTCGGAAGTAGTCGGCTGGACAACTGAAGACTGGCCAGGTGCACCGACGCGTTACGCCATGTGGAAGGCGCAGAGCGGTGCCATGATCGGCGGCTCTGTGCAGTTTCCGCCAGACCAGGCCAGCTTGCACCCGCACTGGCTCGGCTACATCGCGACGCCTAACGTGGATGACACTGTCACGCAAGCCACGAAGCTCGGGGCCAGAGTCGTGAAGCCTGCGGATGACATTCCGACAGTTGGGCGCTCCGCCGTACTAGCGGACCCCCAGGGCGCCATCTTTGGCGTCTTCACGCCGGAGGGTGATGCGCCGGGACATGAAGGCGCCGCCGACATCGGCGAGGTCTCCTGGCACGAGCTGTACACAACGGACTACGAAGCCGCGTTCAAGTTCTACTCGCAGCTCTTCGGTTGGGAGAAGGGGCAGGCGATGGACATGGGGCCGATGGGGATCTATCAGATGTTCACACGCAACGGCCAGAACATCGGTGGCATGATGAACAAGCCGGATGCGTCGATGCCGTCAGGATGGACATACTACTTCCGCGTTCCCGACGTCAACGAAGTCGCCGAGCGCATAAAAGCAGCAGGTGGCAAAGTCACGAATGGACCGATGGAAGTGCCAGGCGGGGACAAGATCGTGATGGGGTCCGATCCGCAGGGTGCACCGTTCGCGGTACACGAGGTGAAGGCCAGCCAAGCTGCCGCCTAACGCGCCGTTTCGCTCGCGGCTAGATACTTCTCCGCCTCTGCGGCTTCGGTCGCAGTGGCGGGGACCCGCGACCAATTCGCGCGGAACTGCGCGTACCAGCGCGCTGCCTGCTGACGATCGCTTAACGCAGCATACGCTCTGGCCAACCCAAGCACGGCCCGAGATCGATTGGGGGTGCGAGCGAGCGCAAGCTCGAAGGCGCCCCGCGCCTCTGCAGGGCGGTGTGCCGCGAGTAATACTTCGCCTAACAATTCGCGTGGCGGCTTCGCAGTTTCCGGCGGACCGAACTCGTAAGGCAGCGCCGCTTCGATGTCGCCCGCAGAGCTCAGCGCTGCGACGGCGGAGTCTGTCCGTCCCGCGGCCTGATGCATCGCACCGCGCAGAGTCAGCTCGATCACCTGGCAGATGTGCGGAGAACCCGGAACGTAGCTCGGAGTCGCGGTGCGCCGCGCCGCGGCGCAGCGCCGGGTGATATTCGCCAGGGACCGATCGGCAATCTCGGGACGATTCACTTTGAGCGCGGCGAGCGATCGCATGACGGCGAACGCGCCGAGACGCGGACCGCCTCCCTCACCTTCCTGCGTTTGTGTAAGAACAGTGGCCGAGTCGAGAGCTACCGCCGCTGCGCGCCCGGTCCAGTCTTCGGAGTCAGAGAGGTACTGCGCGAGCATGATGGCGTAGTGCTGGATCGCATACATCGCGCGCTGTTGTTCGGCGTCGGCGCGCACGGCGTTCACGTAGCGCCACGCGTCGGAGAAACGTCCCTCTTGTTGATAGCCGTATGCGAGCCACTGGGTGTAGTGGCCGTTACGGCGATTGGAGGTCTCCCAGGCAGTGACGTTTGCCGTAATGACGTCATCCCAGAGGCCAGCGGCGACGAAGATATGCGACGTCATGTGCTGTGCGTGGGCCGCGCCGGGCGCAATCTTGGAGTAGGCCCGCGCGGCGCGCATGCCTAACGGCGCATGCGCCGGGTCGTCGTAGCTGTGAATGAGATAGTGGGCAGCGCCAGGATGGTCCGGGTTCGCGCGAAAGACGTCCTCGACGATCGCGGCGGCGCGCATGTACGTGGCGACGTCACGACCGCCATGCGTCGTGCCTAACAAGGACAGGGCGTAGAAGGCCTGCGCCTCGACATCCCTGGGATAATCGCGCGCGAGGAGGCGCATGGACTCGGCGAATAGCGTATCGCGTCGCTCTTTGCTTCCTTCACCGTAGAGCACTTCCGCGGTCTCGAACCAGCGGCGTTCGCGGCCGTCTGCGATGCGTTGCAACCTGGCGTTGCGATCGGCTCCAAAGCGCGCGAGCACGGCGCGCGCCGCGGGCAGATCCTGCTGGAACCAGACCGGGTGCGTGTAGGTCATCGCTTCGCCCCAGTAGGCGAGCGCGAACGACGGGTCGAGGCGTTGCGCTTCGCGGAATGCCTTCGCCGCGGAATCGTACTCGAAGCTGTGCAGATACAGCACGCCGCGGATGAAGAGGGGCCGCGCGTTAGGTGCGCCGCTGGTCGGGAAGTCGATCGTGCCGAGTCGCGCAGTGCTTTGCGCAGACAGCACTCCGGCCGAAACGCTGAGCATGACGAGCGCGCACGCGGTTACTGATCTCATGAGCTCTCTCCAGCGACGGACAACCGATTACATCTTTGGCGCGCCGTCGAGCTGCTGGATCGTCTTCGTCGACGGCGGACGCTCCCGCTGCAAACGCTTGGCGACGACTTCGGCTCGGGCGAGCGCTCGCAAGACATTCTCACCGGCGAGCTTCCTGAGATCGCGTTCGCTCCATCCGCGCCGCGACAGCTCGGCGAAGAGCGTGGGGAACGACGATACGTCCGGCAGTCCTTCGGGAGTCTCTGAAACGCCGTCGAAATCGGAGCCGATACCAACATGATCGACGCCCGCGATCTTGCGAACGTGTTCGATGTGTTCAGCGACGTCAGCGATCGTTGCTTTGGGCCTCGGGTTCGCGCGCTCCCATTCGGCGAGATCGCGCGCGACAGCGGCTGAGTCGCCGGGATGACGCAGGCGGAACTCTGACTGTATTGCGATGCGGGTCGAGTCGTGCGAGACGAGCTTCCGCGAAATGAACGTCGGCACGAACGTCACCATGACCACGCCACCGTTCTGGGGCAGCCTGACGAGAATCGAATCGGGGACGTTGCGCGGCACGTCGGTCAGGCCGCGCGCGGATGAATGCGAGAATATGACTGGTGCCTCGGTGACATTGAGCGCGTCGCTCATCGTGCCCGGTGAAACGTGCGAGAGGTCGACGAGCATCCCCAAGCGATTCATCTCGCGCACTACTTCCTCGCCAAACTTCGTGAGGCCGCCGTGCTTGGCCTGATCCAGCGCGGCGTCTGCCCAGTCCAGCGTCACGTTATGCGTGAGCGTCATGTAGCGCGCGCCAAGGTCATAGTACACGCGAAGCGCGCCTAACGAATTCTCGATGGCGTGCCCGCCTTCCAGACCGAGCAGCGACCCGATGTGTCCGCGTGCATGCGCGCGGCGTATCGCGTCCGCCGTGAGTGCCCACTCCAGCATGTCCGGATACTTGGCGATCGTGCGTCGCGCGATGTCGAACTGCTCCAGCTGAACCCGTGCAAAGCCGGAGTCTTTGATCTCGCCAGGGATATAGATGCTCCAGAACTGAGCACCCACCATTCCTTTGCGCAGGCGGGCGAAGTCGGTTTGTCCAGACGTGGGTTTGCGCAGGTCGTACGCCTCCACGTCGCGCGGCGCTTGCGTGAAGTTGCGGATCGCCCACGGCAAATCGTTGTGCCCGTCGACGAGCGGCACAGCGCGCAATACTCGGCGCGCTTTGGCCATGTGCGGGTCCGTCTGCGCAGCGAGTGAGAACGGCAGCGCGACCGCGAGCAGAATGACGTATCGGTGCATAACGAGACGGGAGCTGACGGTGTGGACTACGGGGCCAGAGTCACGCGCACTGGGGGTGTGTGAACGGCGAAGTCGCCCGACTGGAGGGTAGCCGTGGCGTAATAGTCTCCAGGGGCGATCGGCGTCGGCTGCAGCGTACCGGCAAACTCACTGAGCCCGGTCCACACGAAAGTGAAAGTGCGCACCTCGTTCACATTGAGAACGAGAGTTGAAACGACGGGGATGCAGCTCCACCCGCGTCCGGGCGTGACGACCCGCCCGCGGGGATCGCGGATGTACGCGAAGACGATACATGCATTCGGAAAGCTGATCGTGATGCGCTCGCCGAAGTTGTTCGCAGCAGTGACCCTGATCGTGTCCGGTTGGCCGGCGCGGATCGTCGCGGTGCTCAGCGTTAGGCGCAGCAGAATCTCGTCACGCTGCTTTGGAATGGCCGGATCCTGATAGCAGGAGGCGAGAACAAAGAACGACAGGATAGGCATCAGGCGCCGCATGCCAGTAGTCTCCCTAGCTGCGCTATGAGGCGCCAGTGCCGCTCGCGCATGCCACCGGCAGGTCCAGCATCTCTTGCATCAGAAGCTCCTCCAGCGTAGAACGAGGCATGATGCGTAACCTGCTACTAGCGCTCGCGTTATGGCCCGCCGTCGTCACGGCGCAAAACGTTCGCGCTTCTGTGCAACAGGGCCCGGACACCGTCGTGTACGACCTCGTGATCTCGGGCGCGCGGGTGTTCGATGGCACGGGCAATCCGTGGTTCTACGGCGATGTCGCCATTCGCGATGGGAAGATCGCACGAGTGGGCAGGCTAGACAGCGTGCGCGCCACGCGCCGTGTCGATGCCCGGGGTCGGGCGCTGATGCCTGGCGTCATCGACCTGCATTCGCACGCGGACGACGGCTCGAGTCCGCGAGGGGGGTTCCGCGACCCGAACGCCAAGCGTCGCGCCGCGCCGAATCTCGTTATGCAGGGCGTCACCACTGTAGTCGTGAATCAGGATGGGAGATCGCCGTTGCCAATCGCCGAGCAACGCTCGACGGTGGAGCGACTCGGCATCGGTCCTAACGCGATCCTGCTCGTCGGGCATGGCTCAGTCCGCGCGCGCGTGATGGGCTCGGATATCAGGCGGCCCGCGCGACCTGATGAAATCGCGGCAATGCGCGAGCTCGTCAGGCAGGGAATGCGCGATGGAGCCTGGGGACTGTCGGCAGGACTGGAGTACGTACCTGGACGCTGGAGCACGACGGACGAAGTTGTCGCGCTCGCGGAGGAGATCGTTCCCTACCGCGGCGTCTACATCTCGCACGAGCGCAGCGAAGGGCAGGACCCGATGTGGTTCTGGCCCAGCCAAGACCCGGCCGGCGCGCCCACTCTGCTGGACGCGGTGCGTGAAACGATCGAGATCGGCGAGCGCACCGGCGCCACGGTCGTTGCTTCGCATCTCAAGGCGAAAGGTCTCAACTACTGGGGATCGTCGGCAGCCGCGCTGGAGCTGATCGAACGCGCGCGGGCACGAGGCGTCGATGTGTGGGCCGATCAGTATCCGTACAACACCAGCGGGTCGGACGGCTCGACTGTTCTCGTTCCAGGTTGGGCGTTAGGCGGCGCTCGCGATGATCCCGATGCAGCGAGCGGTCCGCGCGACTATGCGGCGGGATTGCGTCGCACGCTCTCTGATTCGACGCTTGCGGCAAAGGCTCGGCGCGATATTGCGCACGAGATCGCGCGTCGCGGCGGCGCCGAGCAGGTCATGATCTTCGACTTCCCTGATTCGACGCTGGCGGGTAAGACGTTGGCGCAGATCGCAGGCACATGGCGTCTAGCGCCAGTTGAAACGGCGATTCAACTACAATTGCGCGGCTATCCAAACAGGCAGGGTGGCGCGCGCGTGCGGGGTTTTTCATTGGCCGAAGTGGACATCGAGCGCATCGCTGCCAAGTCCTGGGTCGCGACGGCTTCTGACGCAGGGATCGCCCTGCCGGAAGATGGGCCGTCGACCCATGCACGCTTCTACGGCACGTTCCCGCGAAAACTGCGTCGTTATGCCATTGACGGAGGCGTGCTGCCACTAGAGAGCGCGATCCGTTCGATGACGTCGCTGCCGGCGCAGATCCTCGGCCTGCGCGACCGCGGAATGATCCGCGAAGGCATGGTGGCCGACCTGGCGCTGATCGACGTAGCTACGATCCGAGACAAAGCGACGTTCTTCGCGCCACACCAATACGCCGAAGGCGTCGAAACCGTGTGGGTCGGCGGAGTCGAAGTTGTGGCGAAGGGGCAGCCGACGTGGGCGTTGCCAGGCAAAGTGCTCACGAAGACCGGCGTGAGGTTTCAGCCATAGCGAGGTCTGAGGTCTGAGGGAGACGGTCTGGCCTTATGCCTCTGGCTTATGGCCCGGGTTTTCCGGCCATTTGTGCTTTGGGTAGCGGGCGCGCAACTGCGTACGCACTTCGCGATACGCGCCCTTCCAGAAGCTCTCCAGGTCCTGGGTCACTTGTACGGGCCGCTGGTTAGGCGCGAGCAGGTGTAGTGTCAGGGGCACACGACCGCCAAGGACGCGCGGCGTCTTCGTTAGGCCGAAGAGGTCCTGCATGCGAACCGCGAGAAGTGGTGCGCTCGGATCGGTGTAGTCGATGCGCGCGCGAAAGCCGGACGGCGTCGCGAAATGCGCTGGCGCGAGGTCGTCGAGTTTCGCCCGCTGCTGCCAGGAGAGCAGCTGCATGAGCGACTCGGCGAGCGGGATGCGCGCGATCTCGTCACGACGCCTAACGCCGCCAAGTCGAGGTGCGAGCCAGTCGCTGGCGGTACGGCGCAGGGCAGCCGGAGAGACATCGGGCCAGGACGCGTCATGCACGTGCATGAACGCTATGCGATCACGCAGGGCCGTCGCCTCCTTGGTCCAGGACATGAGAGCGAAGTCGCCGGCGACGATCGCGTCGAGCACAACCTGTTGCACTCGATCGGCGTCGGGCGCTGGAAGCGGATCGTCGGAAAGAACGAGCGCGCCCAGCATGCGCCGACGCTGGGCGCGTACCGCGCCGGCTGCATCGTCCCACGCTATTACATCCTCGCACACGATCTGATCGCCGAAGTGCTGTTCGATTTCGGCGATTGCGACGGGTGCGGCGAGGACGATGAGGCTTTCGGGGAGCTTGCCGTCAAGCTCGGCGGCAACAACGTACGGCTCGTTATGCAGAGCAGTGCCGGGCGCGAGCTTCGCGCCAACGCCGTTGCGCAGGACGTGCCTGGCGTTGGCTCCAGGGCGACGTTGAGCGATTCGATCCGGATACGCGAGCGCGAGGAGCATGCCGGCTTCTTCGCCATTCGTTGGTCCCTTCGGTGCGGCGTTCTTGCGACGCCAGCGATCCGCCGCCGTGCGAACGCGCTCCAGCGCGGCGCGGTCGACGCCGGCGCTCGGGCGCCCTCGATGGAGCAACTCGATCCGTGTGCGCACATCGGGATCTCGCTCGGCGAGAGGTCCGACGATGATGTCGCGCTCCTCGAGCAGAGCCGCGAGATCGCACGCGAGCGCGCGCAGATCTCCGCGCCGCGCCGTCACGAGCATGTGCGCAAGCCGCGGGTGTGTACCTAACGCGGCCAGCTCGCGGCCGTGTGCGGTGATTCGGCCATTCGCTTCGAGCGCGCCGAGCTCGCGCAGCAGCTCACGCGCCTGCGCGAACGTACCGGCGCTCGGTGGATCGAGCCAGCGGAGATCGCCAGGGTCGGCGACGCCCGCCGCGGCGAGATCGAGCGCGAGTGGTGCCAGGTCGGCTTCGAGGATCTCGGGGATGTCCTGCTGCCTTAGGAGCGCGTCATCGGCTGCGTCCCAGAGCCTGTAACAAACGCCGGGAGCGATGCGTCCGGCGCGGCCGCGACGCTGATCGGCTGCAGAACGAGAGACTCGAACCGTCTCGAGGCGGGTCATGCCGCTGCGCGGCGAGTAACGCGGGATGCGCGTCAGGCCCGCGTCTATGACGATGCGCACGCCCTCAATCGTTAGGCTCGTCTGTGCGATCGTCGTCGCAAGTACGATTTTGCGCGCCCCATGGCGGCTGGGTCGGATGGCGCGGTCCTGATCGGCGAGCGGCATGGCGCCGTAGAGCGGAACGACGTACGTCCCGGGCGGAAGCTGCCGGTTGCTGAGCGCCTCGGCAGCATGGCGGATCTCGCCGGTGCCGGGCAGAAACGCAAGCACGTCACCTGTCTCATGCCGGAGTACACGCTCGATGACTGCGAGCAGCGTTGCCTCACGGGCCGCTGCGTCGCGCGGCGGAATATGATGCGTGGTGACAGGAAAAAGCTTCCCTTCGCTCGTGATGACCGGCGCATCGCCTAACAGTTGTGCGACGGCCGGTCCCTTGAGCGTCGCCGACATAACGAGCAGTCGCAGGTCGTCGCGCACGAGGCGCTGAGAGTGCAACGACAAGGCGAGTCCGACATCGGCGTTGAGGCTGCGCTCGTGGAATTCGTCGAAGATCACGAGCCCGATGCCGTCCAGCGTTGGATCTTCGGCGAGCATACGCGTGAGCACGCCTTCAGTAACGACTTCTATGCGAGTGCGCGAGCTGACACGCGACTCGGCACGAACGCGAAAGCCGATCGTGTCTCCGACGTCCTCCGTGATCTGCTGCGCCATGCGCTGCGCCGCGGCACGAGCGGCGAGTCGTCGCGGCTCGAGCATCACGATGCGCGTATGGCGCAGCCACGGCGCTTCCAAAAGTGCAATCGGGACTCGCGTTGTCTTTCCAGCACCAGGAGGTGCGACCAACACCGCGCTCGTCTTCTGCCGCAGCGCATCGCTCAGCGGCGAGAGTACGTCATCGATTGGCAGCGGGCTGAACGTGTGTTTGCGCATAACGCCGAGGAGAGAGGGAACTTACATTCGGCGCGATGCCCGAGCTTCCCGACGTCACTGTTTATATCGAAGCGCTGGAGCGATTTGCCGTAGGGCACACGCTCGAGCGGGCTCGCGCAATCAATCCATTCATTTTGCGCTCCGTAGATCCACCGCTCAGCGCCGTCGAGCAGCGCGAGGTGATCGGAACGGCGAGAGTGGGCAAGCGCATCGTACTGAGTCTGACGGATGATCTGCACATCGTCATTCACTTGATGATTGCGGGACGACTGCGCTGGCGTGACAAAGGACAGAAGCCTCCGGGCAAAATCGCGCAGGCGACGTTCGAGTTTCCGCACGGGACGCTGTTCCTGACGGAGGCTGGATCCAAACGACGGGCTTCGCTGCATGTCGTGCGCGGCATCGATGCCGTTCGCGCGATGGACCGCGGCGGGATCGACGTTTTTGTCGCATCTGGCGACGAATTCGCCGCGAAGCTGCGCGGGGAGAATCACACCCTGAAACGGTCACTCACCGACCCACGCTTCTTCGACGGCATCGGCAACGCGTACTCTGACGAGATCCTGCATCGCGCCAAGCTCTCGCCGATGATGCTGACGTCGAGGCTCACGGACGAGGAGATCGCGCGGCTATTCGTCGCAACGCGAGATACGCTCAGCGACTGGATCGGTCGTCTGCGCGCAGAGGTTGGCGAAGGGTTTCCAGAGACTGTGACGGCATTCCGCGAGGGGATGGCAGTGCACGGTCGTTTTGGGAAACCGTGTCCGGTGTGCGGAACGCCAGTCCAGCGTATTCGTTATGCAGACAACGAGACGAATTACTGCGCGCGCTGCCAGACGGGTGGAAAGCTCTTGGCAGATCGAGCGATGTCGCGACTACTGAAGCAAGATTGGCCGCGATCCATTGACGAGTTGGAGTGAAGGACCCAGGGGATACGGGTTAGGGAATAGGGGTTAGCGACCACCTAACGCTTGACCCTATACCTTACGTAGACCGAACCGGCCTTGAGCGCACGACATTCGAGCAGTTCCAAGTTCAACTGCTTCTTCAGGCCGTGAAATAAAGGAATCCCCGATCCCAATAGGACGGGCTGGATGTTGAGACCGATCTCGTCGATCACGTCTGCTTGCAGGAGTGAGTGCGCGAGCTCGCCGCCGCCAAGAACACAGATTCCCTTGCCCGGCTGCTGTTTGAGGGCGCGCATGAACGCGACTGCATCGTCGGCGATGATCTCGACGTCGACGCCGGGCTTTGGCTCGAGCGTGCGAGAAAAGACATAGTTCTTCGCGCCTGGATACGAAGTCGTGCCGAGTTTGACCGCAACCTCATACGTTTTGCGTCCCATCACGACCGTATCGATTGTCTTCCAGTACTCGGCGCTGATAGCGGCTACTTCGTTGTCCCAGACGAGCCAATCGGTCCCGTGGTCAGATCGGGCGATGAAGTTGTCCAGACTATTCGCGAGCCCGAAGGTGACGAGACGCACGGCCTAACGTTTGGCGGCAAGGACAGCGCCGACGCCTATGAGCAGGGAGCCGAGGACGGGGCCGATCGGGGAAGAGAGCGTGCGAGTGGCGATCGCGGCGGCGACGATGAACCCGAGGATCGCTCCAGCCGCCACCCGTCCGCGCGACGCGCGCGGGATCCACTTGCGCCATTCCGCGAGACGGACAGCACCCACAATTGCGAGTGCGCCGCCTAACAATGCGCCGATGAATAGCGGGTGATCACCAAACGCGCCGCCGAGCATCGATCCAGCGACTGCGCCGGCTCCGCCGAGGAGCCACGTGACGAGGAAGAGGCCGACCATGTGTGTGCTTTATGTCTGCGCGGCTTTACGTTCGCGCGCGACTTCTTTCGCGCGCTTCACAGACTCCTGCACGAGCGCTTTGAGCGCTCGCTGATTTACATCCTCGAGGCGTTTGAGATAGAGGCAGCCTTTCCCGGTTTTGTACTTACCGAGGTCCTCGAGAGCCTCGGCGAATTTGGGAGAGCCGGGCATAAGGTAGAGCGTGAGCGCTTCCTTACGAGGCGAGAAGCCGACGAGAAACCACTCCAGCTCGCGACCGGTTTCGTAGCGATAGGTATAATCACCGAACCCGACGATGCTGCTGCCCCACATTTTGGGAGGCGCTTTCGTCACTTGCTGCATAAGCTGGACGATTGTTAGGCAGTCCGCGCGGCGCTGTGGGTCTTTCACACCGGCGAGGAACTGATCTACGCTGGCGTCCGTTGCTTTGGTTTTTAGCTCAGCCATAGGGAACGTCGGCTCCAGGTTGATGCCTGCCTAACGCGCAGCCGAACGCAGAGTGCCCAATACGACCAGCTGCATCGAGGGCGTTCTCCGGCGATCGCTGAGACGCATGCGCCAAAATACTGCGCTCGTTTGGCGACCGGGCGCCAGCATCTGATCGGTGCCCAACGCGGCGCTGAAGTCGAATACGGCGCCAACACCGCTCTTAGCATTCGTCGCGTTCAGGAAGGTCGGCGCATACTTGCGCGCCTCGTCACTATCGAGCGGCCCGCCGAAGCCGCGCACTTCCACGCGCAGAGGACCGAAGATCGTGTCGGTCGAGACGTTCTTGAGCCGAATGCGTAGTTCGAGCTCTCCGCTTGCCGCATCATCCACCGTCGGATCGAAGACGAACTCGAGTTTCTTCGTCACGTCTTGTGCTGCGGTCGTGGGTCGAGTGACCGTGGGCGGCCCGGTGTCCGGTGGGAAGTATGCGTCCAGCGGGTGCGGTTTACGCGGCAGGGGTGGCCGCTGCACCTGAATCGCTGCGCTCCAGAGCTGAAAGGTTCCGCTCCGGGCGTCGGCCCAGAATGAATGGAAGGCGCCTAACGAATCGCTCGTCAGGCCGAGGTAGTCACCGCCATTCGCCCAGCGGCTCGCGCCCGACGTGAGCGCCAGCGTGGTGCCTTCACCCACGCCGCTGAACATCAGGGGCTCGAGCCGCTCGTTGCCGGCGCCGGACGCACGCGATGGGTAATTCGAGATGCGCACCGGCGGTAGGAAGGTCGCTCCGCCATCGATGGACGCCGTGAAGTATTCGTGCCACCCTGCATCGCGCACATTGCGCGTATCGTAAAAGGAGATTCCGATCGTTCCTATGCGATTCACGGCGATGCGCGGTTGGAATTGTTTCGCTCCTTTCGGCGGCGACGCGTCGAGCCACCGAGGTGCGCTCCACGTCGCGCCGCGGTCGTCGGAATACGCGAATGCCGTGCGCGGACCTTCTTCGGTGAAGTCGCTCCAGACCATGTACAGCCGATCGCGGTGCGCTTCACTGGGATCGACGGCAAAGCCAGGGTCGGAATGGAGGCGTATATCGGGATGGGAGCGCCGGAAGCCCTTGCCTAACGGGGCCACCTTACGCGGTGGCGTGAACGTGACTCCGCCGTCCTTCGAGATCGCGCTCCAATAGTGACTCCCTTGCCACGTCGAGTCTTGCTGCGGCGTGATGGGAAAGTCTACCCACGTCACCAGAAGGTCGCCGTCGCTGAAGACGACCATCTTGTTCACGTTGACCCCGTGATCATCACCACTGGTGAATTGCACCGGACCGGTCCACGTGCGGCCGTCATCTTCCGAGCGGAAGAGGCCGAGCTTGTACTCGCGTCCATAAAGCGCGCTCAGATAGATCCGACCGGAGAACCGGCCCGGCGTTTGATCGACGGCGAGCATCTCGTGGTCGTACGACGCGCCGAGGTCGGCCGGCTTGGAGGACCAGGTCAGTCCACCGTCTTCCGATCGCCAGGCGTATAGGAAGGCGCGCACGCGGCCAGTTTCGTCAGGCGCGAAGGCCAGACAGGTGAAGACCGCCGTGCCACGCGGTGTGAACGCCACCTGTGGATCGCCGCCGCCCCAGCGAATGAGCTCAGGGAAACTGCGATCGATCCAAGTCTGACCGCCGTCATGTGACGCGTAGGTTTTGCAGTGGAAACCACCGCCGGGTCGGCCGCCGACGATGGAGCCGCCTAACAAGTTTCGCGGATCGCGAGGATTCGCCGCGATCATCGTCTCGACATGCGCGACGTCGCCGTCGCGGCTCACGAGAAATTCGGGCCCCACGACGATGCGAGTGGGCTTGGGGGCAGGGGTGCTGGCCTTGGGAACATTCTCCCTACTTGCGCTCTGCGCGAACATGACGCCGGGGAGCGCTAAGCAGGCCAGTGCACGCCTAACGAGATGGGACATGAACGCCTGAGGTCTGAGGCTTGAGGTCTGAGGGATCGGGTGAAAGCTCAAAGGTCAAAGCGAGCGTAGGGCACTACGATTGCTTTGACCCTTGACCTGTGACCCATGACCTTGCGGTCCTACATCGCCGCGGTATCCCGCTTGTACTTCTGATACCAACTCATCATATACAGCTGCGTGCGCAGGAAATTACTCGGCCGCGAACTGGTGCCGTGGAACTCGTTGGCGAAACGCAGCAGCGCCGTCGGCACGCCGCGCATCTTGAGCGCGCTGTAGTACTCCTCGCTCTGCGCCATTGGCGTGCGGAGGTCGAGCTCACCAGTCATGATGACCGTAGGTGTCGTCACGTTGCCCACGTACATGAGCGAGGACTGCTCCAGCCATGGCTTGGGATCTTCCCAGAACGGCTTCTCGAACCAGGCATGGCCGAAGAACGGAACGTCTGCATTGCCGGCAAACGAAATCCAGTTCATCACCGGACACCTAACGGCTGCGGCCGCGAATCGGTTGGTATGGCCGATCACCCAGCTGGATAAGACGCCGCCACCGCTGCAGCCACCCACATACATGCGCTGCTGATCGACGTAGCCGCGCCTAACGAGCGTGTCGACGCCGGCCATGAGATCGTCGTAGTCGACGCCCGGATACTTCTTGTTGATGGCGTTGCCAAAATCGGTGCCGTAGCCGGTGGAGCCGCGTGGATTGGTGTACAACACCACGTATCCGTTCGCCGCGAAGTTCTGGTACATGTAGCTGAAGCCGACATTGTACATCCCGTGCGGGCCGCCGTGAATTTCCATGATCATCGGGTACTTCTTGGACGCGTCGAAGGTGGGCGGCTTGATGACCCATCCCTGGACGCGCGTGCCGTTCGTCGATGTGTACCAGATCTCCTCGAGCGCTCCCAGCTTCTTGCCTGACAGCACGTCTTCGTTCACGTGTGTCAGTTGCGTGATGTTGGCGGGTGTCTTGAGGTCCCAGCGCACGACGTCAGGCGGGCGTTGCGCCGATGTAAGCGCGCTCGCCACGATGCCATTCTGGGAAATGGTACCTAACGAGAGCAGATGCTGGCCGCTCGTCACTGCGCGTTCCACGCCCGTCAGTGTGGCGTGGTGCACATTGACGGTTCCGCGATCGCCAACGCTGAAGTACACGCCGCTGTTGTCTTGCGCCCAGCTAATCTCGCCGACGTCACGATCGAGGTTCCCGGAAATCTTCTTCATTCCGGAGCCGTCGATCTTCATTACGTACAGTTCGCCCGTCTTGTACGTCTGCGGTGTGTAGGCGTACCCGCTGAATGCGATCCACTGACCGTCGGGCGAGACTTTGGGCTGGCTCCACGAACCACGCTGCGACGTCAGCTTGCGCATCGAACCAGACGCGATGTCAACGATGTTGATGTCGGAGTCGCGGTAGTTCTTATCGCTTTCGGGATCCATGAGTCCATCGAAGACGATGGATTTCCCGTCAGCTGTGAAGCTCCAGCCGACCGACCCGGGTTGTCCGTCGAAGCGCGAGCCCGCATTCCAGTCGCCCTTCGTCACCTGACGCGCCGTTCCACCGTCGGCCGGAACGATGAAGAGATGAACGAAACCGGACTCGAGAAATCCGCGGCGATCCGCACGGTAGTGCAGGTTGCTGACATAGCGCGGATCGGGCGTCCACGACGCGCCGGTAGGCGCCGAGGGCATGTCGATGGACCACACGTTAGGCTTCGGCAGGAACATCGCGAAGCCGATCCATTTTCCATCAGGCGACCAGGCGATGTCGCCCGGGTCCGTCTCGACGCGTGTGATCTGCGACGTCGCCCCCTCGGCGTTCATCCAGCGCACGGAGATCTGCGTACCGCGCGGCTCACCTTCATTGATGAACGCGATGCGTGTTCCGTCCGGGGACCACTTCGGGCTGGAGCCCTTGGAGAGGAAACGGTTCTCGGACCCATCCGCGTTCATGATCCATAATGCGGACTCGAAGCGATCGAGCTGCTTGTTGACATAGCGCCGCGTGTAGATGATACGCGCGCCGTCGGGCGAGATCTGCACGTCGCCAACCGTTTCGTAGTCCAGGTAATGATTGACCGTGAGGAGTGTGTCCGACGGCTTCTCTTGCGCACTCGCTACGAACAGCGGTGCGGAGAAGGCGATGGCGACGCTGAACAGCGGCTTGCAGAATTGACGCATTGTGGGCTCCAGGCCTAACGAGTATTCAACAAGGAATTCGGTGACCGTTCTCTAGTTGCGCGTTTTAACCTCGGATGCTCGTGGAGAATCGCCAGAAGACTGCTTACGTTTGAATTCAACGCCGGGTTTCCAGTCGGGCCAGATCGCGCTCTGCGCTACCCTGAATCCCACGTCCACTAACAACCGTCCGTCCTCGACAGCGCCGGAGAGATCCCAGTCAGGTTTGATCTCATCGCTCGGCTTGTGGTAGTCGTTGTTGGTATACTCATCGCGCTTTTGCTGCGAGTAACCAGGCGGCTTTCCGATGTACTCCACCCCGCTGTCCATGTAAAGAGCGGGAACGCCCTGCTTCGCGAACTCGAAGTGATCCGATCGATAGAAGAAACCCTTCTCCGGCTCGGGATCAGGTGAGATTGTGCGTTTCTCCGCGGCCAGGGCGTCGCGCAGCACGTCATCCAGTGTGGAATTGCCAAGACCGATCACGGTCACGTCAGACGTCCGGCCCCACTGATTGACACCGTCGATGTTGAAGTTGGCGACTGTCTGTGTGATCGGATATAACGGATTCTCGGCGTAGTATTTCGCGCCCAGTAGACCCTTCTCTTCGGCTGTCACAGCGAGGAAGAGGATCGATCGTTTCGGAGCTGGAGAGACTTTCGTGAAAGCCTCGGCGATTTCCAGCATCTGGGCAACACCAGACGCGTTGTCCAGCGCGCCGTTGAAGATCTGATCCCCCTGGGCCGTCGTGTCGCGGCCGAGGTGGTCCCAGTGAGCGGTGTAAATGAGATACTCGTCGCGCAGTGTGGAGTCGGAGCCTTCCAGCTTCGCGATGACATTGCGCGAGCGGATCTGCCTAACGGTATTCTTGATGCGGAACGTTGCCTTGGCGTTGAGCGTGACAGGGCGAAAGTCCTTGGACAGCGCGGCGCGTTTCAGCGAGTCGAAATTGAAGCCGGCGGCGCTCATGAGCTCTTTCGTCTTGTCCAGCGTCATCCACGACTCAACAAGCACGCGATTGGTCAGCCCGGTAGACGCGCGCTTCACGTCGATGTTCTCGCGCCCCCAGCTCCCCTGCACGACTTCGTAGGGATAGCCCGCCGGTCCTGTCTCGTGCACGATGATCGCGGCAGCGGCGCCCTTCTCACTCGCGATCTCGTACTTGTACGTCCAGCGGCCGTAATATGTCATCGCCTTGCCGCGGAACATCGTACTGTCGAGCTGTGACGAGTCGTTAGGCGACGTGATCGCCGGGTCGTTGATGAGCATCACGATCGTCTTGCCATGCACGTCGACGCCCTTGTAGTCGTCCCAGCCATACTCGGGTGCGACGACGCCGTATCCGACGAAGACGATATCAGAGCCGACGACCCTGATCTGCGGCGTCTCGAAGCGAGACACAGCGACGTAGTCGTCGGGGAACTTCAGCGCGAGTGCTTTGCTTCCCACAGCGAAAGAAGCGGTCGGTGCCGCAGTGAACCCGACCATGTCCACTGTCTGCACATACGAGCCGTCCGGATTGCCGGGCTTAAGGCCGAGCTTCGTGAACTCGCTCGTTAGGTACGCGACCGAGCTGTCCTCACCAGGCGTCCCCGGCGCGCGGCCCTCGAAGCCGTCTGACGACAGGCGCTGGATATGGCGCATGAGATCGTCAGTGGTAATTGTCGCGAACGCAGCGCCTAGCGAGGGATCCGTTGATCTCGTGTCCGCGCGTTTAGCGCACGCAAAGGGGATGACGCAGACGAGAACAAAGCGAGATCGGCAATTCATAAAGACGCGCGCGCACGAGTTGTTAGGGAGGGCGAGCGACGAAGGCACACATTATGAAGCGCGCACAGCTTGTCCAGTTTTACTTACGCCTGGAGTTGAGCAATGCCAGCGAAAAAACGAGGGCGACGGAAGTACGGAACCGCCGCCAGCAAGCGCGTCGAAAGTGCGATGCGCCGACGCAAACGCGGAACCCTGAAGAGCGGGAAGGGAGGTAAGGGCGGACGAGTGACGAGCCGCAAACAGGCCATTGCCATCGGCCTTTCAGAAGCGCGAGAGAAAGGCGCAAAGGTCCCGCCGCCGCCGAAGGGCAGCCGGGGACGCACGCGGCGCAAGAAGTAGAGCGAGCTCAGCGCCTGCTGCACTAGCGCGCGCCGTCCGGCGCGCGTTAGTGTAGTCCGTCTCCCCTACAGCTCCCAGGCGGAGCTGCGTTCACCAACCTGATGAGGACCTCATGAAGAAGGCGATGCTTCTGGCAGCGTTCCTTGTCGCGTGCAGCAAAGCTGAAACGCCGCAGGCAGACAGCCCGGCCGTAGCTGCTGGTCCAGCGCCTCTAACAGCCGCAGATGTCGCCGGCACGTGGAACGGAACTACGATGGCTGAAGCGAGTGATTCGGTTGTCAACCGATGGACCGTCACGGGAGACGGAACCAACGGAAAGTGGGTTTCCGAAGCGTTGAAGGACACGGTTGCCACGACAACGACGTACGACGCCGACAGCATGATTGTCACATCCGCGGCGTATAAAGAACTGACCGTGAAGGGCAACCCGATGGTCACGTTCCGTTCCGTCGGTCGCCTAACGGGTGGCAAGCTCGTAGGAACGGCGGCCATCATGCCGGTGAGCAAGCCAGACTCCGTCATCGCGCGATTCCGTTGGGAGGCGACGAAGGCTCCGTAGACGACTAGCACGCCCACACGTACTCATCACGAGGTGCTCATGAAAAAAGTGATCCTTTTGGCAGCTGTCCTTTTCGCTTGCGGAAAGAAGGAGGAGCCCGCGGCAGATACCGCTGCGTTGGCCGCGGGCCCACCGCCACTCACGGCCGCCGATCTCGCTGGAACGTGGAACGGCACCGCGATGGCGGAGAACAGCGATTCGGTGCTCTTCAAGTTTACAGTGTGGAGTCCGACGGGCACGGATAGCAAAACGCTGATCGAAGGGCAGAAAGACACCGTTGCGGTTACGCACATGATCAGCGGCGACAGCCTGGTCGCGACCTCTGCTCCGCACGTCGATCCGACAATGCCCGGCAAGCCAACAGTCGTGTTTCGTGCAGTCGGCCGCCTGATGGGCGGCAAACTTGCGGGCAACGCTACGGTAATGCTGGCGAGCAAACCGGACTCAGTGCTCGCTCGCAACCGGTTCGAGATGACCAAGGCGCCGTAGCGCACCTGGACGGCGTTAGGAACTTGGAGGGCCGTCGCAGTGGGGGCGGCCCTCTTTGCTTCGAGGAGTTCTGTGGCGCAGATCTTTGGCCAGCACGAAGCAGCGACGATCGATCAGCTGAACGACGTCGCGTCGCGCGCCGAGCGCGCGGCATTGATGGCCGATGGGCACGTGGGGTACGTGATGCCGATCGGTGGCGTCGCGGCGTACGACAACAAAGTCTCCGTCGTCGGCGTCGGCTTCGACATCGCGTGTGGAAATGCGGCGATTCGCACCGACCTCAGCGTCGACATGTTGGGCGATGATCCTAACGAGCGGGCCGCGACCCTTCGCGCGATGGCCGACGAGATCGCGGGCACAGTCAGCTTTGGAGTCGGACGCAGCAATCGATCTGACGATGCGCCGATGGATCATGCGTTGTTCGACGCCGACGCGTGGGACGCCGTTCCCCAGCGCGAGCGCGGAGCGCTGCGTGAAAAAGCGCGCGGGCAACTCGGCACCGTTGGCTCCGGCAACCATTATGTAGATGTCTTTAGCGATGAAACGGGGGCGATCTGGGTCGGCGTGCACTTTGGAAGCCGCGGTTTCGGCCATACTGTCGCGTCAGGCTTTCTCGCCCTGAGCCAGGCAAAGAAGTGGGGCGAGCGCGCTCCAGAGCGTGAGGTGCTATTGGACATCGACGCGCCGCTCGGCGAGGACTACTGGGCGCTCATGAACCTCGCAGGGCGCTATGCGTATGCAGGCCGCGAATGGGTCGCGCGCAAGGTCGTGGACTTGTTAGGTGGCCGCGAGCTGGAGCTCGTGCACAACCATCACAACTTCGCCTGGAAGGAGATGCACGATGGCAAGGAGCTGATCGTCGTGCGCAAGGGAGCGACGCCGGCGTTTCCGGGGCAGCTCAGCTTCGTAGGGGGAACGATGGGCGATGACAGCGTGATCCTGCGCGGTGCGTCGATCGACGATCCGCACGACCCGCGTGCCGTCGATCAACGCGCAGCGCTGCATTCGACCGTCCACGGAGCCGGGCGTGTCATGTCCCGTACAGCGGCAGCAGGAAAGACGCATCGCAAGACGGGACGCGTGCTGCAGCCAGGACGCATCTCGCCCGAGATGATGCAGAGTTGGGTGCGCGAGAAGGGTGTGATTCTGAGAGGTGGCGGGCTCGATGAAGCGCCGCAGGCCTATCGCCGGCTCACGGAAGTGCTCGCGGCGCAGCGCGGCACCGTCGAAGTGGTGCACACGCTGCGACCGCTGATCGTCGTCATGGCGGGGCCTAACGAGTTCGATCCGTACAAGGACTAGAAGCTGGCGCCTAACAGAACTGCGTTGGCGAAGAGCGTGTAAGTGCCGCGCCAGTGATCGCGAAAGACGGGATCCCCTGCGAAGGCGATCACGCGGCCGCGACCGACGCGCTCCGTCCACAGATATGGCGTGAGCGCGAGACGGCCAGGCATCTCGGGCCAGAAGTAGCCCGCAAGTCGCAAACGTGGCTCGGGTGCGTAGCGCACGACTGCTTCGCCGGCGCGCAGATCCTTCGGGATCGTGTAGACGCGATCGGAGTTTACGAGCGTGGCGAATTCAGTCTCGAAGACACCGGCCATGAGCGGCGAAAGTGTATCGCCCGTAACGCGCGCGATCGCTCCCGGCACGTCGCTAGGCAGCGCCGCGCCGCCGGCGCTGTCCGCGCGAGTAGAGTCTCTGCGCAGCTTGGCGCGCATAACGCCGCGGTCGCCCGCCGCCCACGCTGTCGCGGCGTCGATCGTAATGAGCACACCGCCACCGCGCACCCAGTCGGCGACGCGCTGTCGGCCGGCGTCACCTAACGCGCGGTCCAACGCGCCACCCTGCGTCGACGGGATAATCAACACGTTGTAGCTCTCGAGCCCGTTGCCGCCCGCGTAGGTCGCATCGATCGCGCTGATCGGCAGCCCCATGCGCTGGTCGAGAGCGTACCAGGCGAAGCCGTACGAGTTGCCGCCCACCGGCGCGCCGCCTAACAACGCGACGCGCGGCGGAATCACCGGCATGACGCTCCCACTCCCCAGATCGATGCCTTCGTCCACGCCGGCTGAGGAGAGCGGCGTAACGCGTGCGCCGGCAGCTACGGCATTGCGCTGCACGACAGCGTGAACAGTCGAATCGTTCATCGCTGCACGCACGACGAGCGCGCCGCGCGGGAAGCGGACGCCACCAGAAGTGAACGCTCGCGGCGCATACCATACCCGCACACTATCGCGCACGAGCGACGAAAGAAGTCGAATGGACGATTCACTACCCGGCTCGAAGGCATAGCCGTAGCGACCGCGAGTCCACTCGCGAGCTGCGCGCGGTGCCACGCTCATGCGCTCCAGGCCAGCGGGAAGCGTGCGAACCGACCAGGCGCGCACGCGATACGCGTAAGGCAGCGACCACGCCGTGACGTCGTAGAAGCGATCCGGAAGCGATGTGCGCCGCGACTCCAACTCGCGCTGGATGAATACCGAGTCGAGCGCGGCGTCCGGCTCGAGAATGGCGCGCGCGAGGTTGCCCTGGGGCTGCGCCAGATCGACAACGTACCAGTCCGAATTGGCGCGCAGAGCTTTGGCCTGCGCCTCTCCGTGTGCGGTCGCGTCGCGCAGGTCAGCGGCAGACGTTAGGCGATGCACCTCGATGCCATTGTCCATCAGCCGAGCGGCCAACGAATCAGCGCGGCCTTGTGCGTCGCGCTCGAGAACAACCGCGCGCATACCCGCCATAGCCTTTTCACCGCGCGTGACGGCCTCGCGCCGAGAGGCGAGGTAGTCGCGCACGATCTCGCCGCGGTGCCGCGCGGAGTAGCGCGCCGTCATCCACTCGGCCACATAATGGTTGTGCGCGGCGTCGCGCAGCGTGCGAATCGTTCCATCGGATCGGCGCGTGGCACCACCGCCTGACGAGGCTGACTCGAAGAGCATGCCGATGGCACCTGTCAGCATTGGCCAGCTCTCGCCATAGCCCGGATAAAACGAGTCGTAGCCTTCGCGGCGGAAGAAAGACCAACCGAAACGATCGAAGGCTTCCTGATGCGCCTTGCCGAAGCGCTCGAACCAACCCGGCAACGTCGACGGGTTGTTCAAGTTGTTAGGCTCCATCGGTGGCGCGAAGTAGAACGTGGAGCTCGTCCCCATCTCGTGCAGGTCGACGGCGACGTGCGGCCACCACCTCATGAAAGCAGTTATCCGTCCTCGAGTTTCTGGATGGGAGATGACGAACCAATCGCGGTTCAAGTCGAAGTAGTAGTGACTCGTCCGAGCGCCTGGCCATGAGCCGGCGTTGTTGAGTGCACCACCATCGATCGATGGGCGTTGAGCGCCGCGAGTCTTCAGCACGTCGTGCACGTGCCGCTCGCGCCCGTCCGGGTTCTCGTTAGGATCGATGAGCACAACGGCGCTGTCGAGCACCAGGCGCGTCTCGGCGTCGGTGCCGGCGGCGAGCTGATACAGGAGCGCGAGACCGGCCTCGACGCCGGACGCCTCACCACCGTGCACGGAGTGTTCCAACCAGACTAGTACGGGCAGCCGCCGTACTATTTGTTCCAAGTCGCTAGCGGCGGCGCCGCGCGGATCCGCGATGCGCTGAGCGTCACGCTGCAGCTCGGCGACGCGCGCAATGTTCGCTTCACTGCCGATCGCGATCACCAGCATCTCGCGACCTTCGAATGAGTGCGCGACGGTGTCGACCTTGACGCGCTTGCTCGCGGCGGCGATGCGCTCGACGTAGCGCATCATGCGTTGGTGAGACGTGAACTGCTCGCCGAATTCGTAGCCTAACAATGCTTTGGGCGTTGGGATTGTCGGGTCGTAGATATTGCCGGGATCCGAAAACGCGTGTTGGGCAAGAAGCGGCGACGCCGTGAGCGCGAGGAGCAGCAGGGACTTCATTAATCGGGTCTGAGGTCTGAGGTCTGAAGGGCGAATGTAGAGCTCGATAGTGATAGTGGGAACGCTGGCGCGAGGGGGCCGGCCCCTCTATCTCTCGCTCATGTACTCCTTCGTTCTTGCCGCACACAACGTCGTCAGGTGGGTTGTCCTCCTGACGGGCGTCATTGCTCTTCTAAATAGCTATCGAGGTCTCTTCACCGGCGCCGCCTGGACGCCGCGCGACCGTACTATAGCCGCGGCGTATGCGAACACGTTCGGGCTGCAGTTCCTGCTCGGAGTGTTGCTCTACGTGTGGCTCAGCCCACTGACGCGAACGGGGTTTGGCAACATGGGCGCGGCGATGCGCGATCCGGCGCTTCGCCTGTACGTGATCGAGCATCCATTGGCGATGCTTGTCGGGTTAGCCTTGGCGCACATCGCGCTGGCGCGCACTCGTAAGGCAGCCACTGACGCCGCGCGCTGGCGCATCGCGGCAATACTGCTCACGCTCTCGCTGCTGCTCGTGTTGGCCAGAACGCCATGGATGCGGCCGCTGTTCCCGGCGTTCTAGAGTAAAACATGTGGCGTGCGCTAGTGATCGTTGCGCGACTTGGCCCCCTCGTCGCGTCGTTCTGGCGCGACAGGCGTCGCTACTTCGTTGCCGGTGCTCCGCTCGAGCGCTCGTGGGAGTTCCATAAGCGCCGAGCGCAACGACTCGTCGACGCTGTCATATCGTTAGGCCCGACGTTCATCAAGCTCGGTCAGGTATTCGCTGCTCGCGCGGATCTTTTGCCCGAGCCCTACGTGGGCGAATTCGGCAAGCTCACCGATCAGGTCCCACCTTCGCCGACATCGAGCATCCGCGCCATTCTGCTAGCGTCGTATGGCAGGCCGCTCGAGTCAATCTTCGAGCGCTTTGACGACGTCGCTGTCGCTGCTGCTTCCCTTGGGCAGGTGCATCGTGCGCAGTTCCAGGGCCAGGACGTCGCCGTGAAGGTGCTGCGCCCGGGCGTGCGCGAGCTCGTCCGGCAAGACATCCGCATCGCCGTTCCGCTCGCGCGTTGGATCGCGCGGCATTTCCCGAATCCGCACATCAAGAACGCGCGCACGGTCGTCGAGGAGTTCGCACGGCGTATCCCTGAAGAAATGGATTTCGAGCGCGAGGCCGTGTTCGCGACCACGATCCGGGCCAACTTTGCGAAGACGCCGGGTGTAATCGTACCGCACGTGATCCCCGAGCTAGTGCGGCCTAACGTGCTCGTGCTGGAGTACATCGAGGGGAAGCGCATCGACAGGCTCACGCCGTCGGACATTCCCTCGCCGCGACAGATCGTCGCCAAGGTCATCGAGCTGTACATCCAGATGATGCTGATCGACGGGCTCTTTCACGCCGATCCGCATCCTGGGAACCTGTTGGTCACGCCAGAGGGGACCGTCGTACTGCTCGACTTCGGGATGGTCATCGAAGTCCCCAAGGAGATGCGGCGCAACCTCGTGCGGACCGTCTTCGCCGCCATCCGGCGCGACGTCACCGGAACGCTGGAAGGCTTCCGCTCGTTAGGCTTGATCGACCCGCACGCCGATCTGACCAAGCTGCACGGCCTCGCCGAGCGTCTGATGACGATCGCCTATGACCGTGGGTCGATGCAGGAGCGTCTGGAGCTTGTCGCCAACGAGGTCATGGCGACGCTCTACGATTGGCCGGTAACGCTACCCAGCGAGATGGTATATTTCGCGCGCACGGCGGCGCTCATCGAAGGTCTTGGCGCACGCTACGACCAGTATTTCAACGCTGTCACGTTCGCCGCGCCAATCGCGATCAGATTGCGCGGCCCGATCCTGCGATCGTTGCAGGAGGCTGGCGTGCCGGCGCCCATCGATTGGGCGACGGCGATTGGGGCCGCCCTCGGCTTCGCTGCGCGTCGCGTGGTGGAATTCGGCGAGCGCCTGCTGACTCCGCCTAACGGCGGCGCGAGGGTTCTGGCGCTACCTCCCGCGGAGCGGCGTAATACATCCGCTGCAGAATGATCTCCGCGCGGCGTCGAGCCACGGCGCCGAGCGGCGACCAACGACGCGGGGCCGGAAGGACGGCGGCGAGTCGCGCCGCTTCGTCACGCGTGAGGCGCGCCGCTGGTTTGCGAAAGTAGTGCCGGGAGGCCGCTTCGGCGCCGAAGATGCCGTCGCCCCATTCGGCGAGATTGAGGTACAGGTCGAGAATGCGCTCCTTCGTTAGGCATGTCTCCATGACGAGCGCAATGTAGGCTTCGACGCCCTTGCGCACGAACGAGCGTCCTTCCCAGAGGAACAGATTCTTCGCGACTTGCTGTGTGATTGTCGACGCACCGCGCAGCCGGCGACCGCGACGGCGCCGCTCGAGCGCGTTCTCTATCTCGATAAAGTCCAGCCCGTAGTGCAGGAAGAAGCGGTCGTCCTCCGCCGCGAGCACCGCGCGATGCAGCGTGGGATTGATGAGCCGGTGAGGCACGACGTAGCGTCGCGGATAGATTGGCCGCTTCCACTGGAACAACCGCTGAACCGTGCGCGTGAGCATGACCGCCGTCGTGGGTGGCTGCACAAACGAGAACGGCAGCACCAGAAGCCACGGCGTAACCACGGCTACTATGATGGTGTACAGCGCGATACGGCGTGCGCGGCGCCAGGAGATGCGCGGGACGTGCATTGCCGGAAAAGTACAACCAATGGACTATGGCGGAGCTTCCATAGCGCTGGCGGGAAGCCGATCTTGCAGACGTGCAATACGAGCCTGGTGCAAACATGAATACGGCGGCGCGTGAGCTGAGTGCCGCGAATCCCGCGCGCGCCAGCGGCACGCGACGGTGGGCGCTGCTCGTCTGCGGCACGCTGTCACTCGGCCTTGGGCTGCTCGGGATATTCGTCCCGCTCCTGCCAACCACCTGCTTTTTGCTCCTGGCAGCGTGGTGCTACGCGCGCAGCTCGCAGCGTCTGTACGATCGGCTGCTCAATGCCCGACTCATCGGTCCATATCTGCGGCGATATCGCGATTCGCGAGTGATACCGCCGAGGGTGAAGATCGCGGCCCTTGTCATGATGTGGATCACGATCGGCTACGCGGTGTTCACATACCCCAATCTCGCCGTGCGCCTAACGCTACTCGCGATCGCGATCGGTGTCACGTGGCACCTTCTTGCTCTCCCCGCCCCGCCCAAGAGCGGAATCGCAGATTCACGCAGATTGGACGAACGATAAGGTCGGATTCCTTAGAGCTTTGACGCTTTTCAATTTCATGTTTAATCCGCGTTCATCTGCGCAGCTTCTGCGTTTATCTACGCTCCCGCTTTTAGGGGCGGGATGGCTAGCTATCTCGGCATGCGGCGCACAGCAGCCGCGCGTTCGGCTAGGCATCGACGTGCTGCTCAGCGATTCGCTGCATGTCATCCGCGGCAAGCGCGTCGGTCTGATCACGAATCACACCGGCCGCGACGCATCGGGCGTCAGTACAATCGACCGGCTGGCAAAGGCACCTGGCGTTAGGCTGACGGCGCTGTATGGCCCGGAGCACGGCCTGCGCGGTGTTGCAAAAGCGGGTGAAGAGGTTGCCTCCAGCATCGACTCGGCGACCGGCGTACCGATCCACTCGTTATACGGAGAGACACGCACGCCGACTGCCGATATGATGAAGGACATCGATGTCCTTGTCTTCGACATTCAAGACATCGGCGCGCGCACGTACACGTATCCCTGGACGATGGCAGTGTCCGCCGAGGCCGCGAAAAAGGCGGGAAAGACCTTCGTTGTGCTCGACCGCCCCGATCCCATCCGGGCGGATCGCGTCGAAGGCGGCGTGCTCGACCCCAAGTTCCGCTCATTTGTTGGTGCGTACCCCGTCGCGCAGCGTTTTGGCCTAACGATAGGTGAGCTGGCGCGGCATCTGATACGCACCAAACAGCTAGACGCCGATGTGCGTGTCATCCCGATGCAGAATTACACGCGCACGATGTGGTGGGACGAAACGGGTATCGCGTGGATCAACCCATCACCAAACATCCGCTCGCTCGATGCAGCCCTGTTGTTCCCAGGGACCGTGTACTTCGAAGGGTGCAACGTCACGGAAGGACGCGGAACCGACGCGCCGTTTCAGCTCATCGGAGCGGCGTACCTCACCGACGCTGGTGCGATCGCAGCACAACTCAATGCGCTGCGTCTACCCGGAGTGCGCTTCGATTCGACGTCCCGCACAATCGAGGCTGGCTATAAGTGGGAACGGCAGACGATCCCCATGATCCGTGTGACCGTCACCGATCGGAACGCCGTGAACGCCACCGCCGTCGGGCTGCACATGTTGCGGGCGATTTACGCCCGCCACACGCGCGAGTGGCAGTGGCGCACAGGCTCCATCGACCGGCTCGCCGGGAGCGATCGTCTGCGCACTGCGGTCGAGCGCGAGGGCGGAATTGAGGCATTGCTACCGATACTCGAACGCGAATCAGCCGAATTTGCGCGCTCGACGGTCCCGGATCGTCTCTATCCCGATCGGAACTAAAGCTTACAGCTGCCAGAGATCAGTCTAAAGCTGACAGCTGCTGTGAGCTTGCGACTGGAAGCTGGTAGCTGACGGCTTTGGTTTCGATGGAAACCGAGCGCCGGCCGCGCCCGTAAGAGCCAGACCCCTAAACCCTCAGTATGTCGATACTTGAAGCCGTCCGGCTCGCGCTAAGCCAGCTACGCGTGCAGAAGCTAAAGAGCTTCTTCACGCTCCTCGGCGTGACGATCGGCGTCATGTTCCTCATCGCTGTTGTCTCGATCGTGAACGGGATGGGGCGCGTGATGGAGGAGGATCTGGTCGGGAAGATCATCGCAAAGGGGAGCTACGAGCTGCGGCGCCGTCCGAACATCGTGATGGGTGATGTCGATGAAGCGACCTGGCGCTCGTGGTCCCAACGCCGCCGCATCATCGAAGATGACGTCGAGCCAGTCGTCGCCGGCCTGGAGCCTGGAACGCGATGGGCGATCACGAGCGGCGAGCAGGAACAGCTGGAGTCTCGTTATGCGCGGCCGCGCTCTGTGGAGCTGACGGCGGTGAGCGAGCAATGGTTTGACATCAAGAACATGGGGGTGAGCGAAGGCCGCCTCATCGCGCCGCAGGAATACCAGCTGGGAATCCCGGTCATCGTCATCGGCGAAGACGTGAAGAAGCACTTCTTCCCCGGTCTGAGCCCGCTGGGTCGCGAGATCAGCATCAACAACCTCCCTTATAAGGTTGTCGGCGTGGCGGAGTCTCAAGGGAGCTTCATGGGCATATCGATGGATCGTTTCGCCATCGTGCCGTTCAAGTCACCAGCGCATCGTCTCGTCAACCGTTTCAAGGTCATCGACGGCCTCATCGTCAAGTCACCTAACGAGCAGGTGATGGCGACGAACATGGAGGCGACGCGCACGGTTATGCGCTCGCGCCACAGGCTGCGTCCCTCGCAGCCCGACGATTTCACCATGCAAACGGCCGATGCCGCGCTGGAGTTCTGGAAGAAGATCGAAGGCATCATGGTCGTCGCCGGCATCGCGCTCCCTGCCATCGGTCTCATTGTCGGCGCGATCGTCATTATGAACATCATGCTGGTCGCCGTCGCCGAGCGAACGCGCGAGATCGGTGTGCGTAAGGCGTTAGGCGCCCGCCGGCGCGACATCCTGGGCCAGTTTCTCGTGGAGTCCACGACGCTCAGCCTGGTCGGTGCTATCACGGGAATCCTCGCCGGCATCGGCGTCGCGCAAGCCGTGAAGGCCGCTTCGCCGCTCCCCGCGACGGTGGCGTTATGGTCCGTTCTCGTGGCGGTGACGGTCGGTGCGGGCGTCGGAATCATCTCCGGCGTCTATCCCGCGTCGCGGGCCGCACGGCTGGATCCAGTTGTTGCGCTGAGGCAGGAGTAGAGCAATGCGATTCTTTTCGCGCATCGCGTCGCTCTTCGAGGGCGTCGTCATCGCCATCGATTCAATCCGCCAGAATCGCGTGCGCGCAGCGCTCACGATACTCGGCATCGCGATCGGTGTGTTCGTTGTCGTCGTCATGTCGGCTGCGATTCACGGCATCAACTCCAGTATCGCGACGATGTTCCAGTCATTGGGGCCCACGACCTTTTTCGTCGGCCGCTTCCCGATCGAGCTGGGTCCCTGCGACGGATCCGACGAGACGTGCCCATGGCGCAACAACCCACCCATACGGCCTAACGAAATCGCCGCCCTGCGCCGCCTAACCAGCCTCGACGAAGTCGTGGAGCGCACGGGGACCTCCGCGCGAGTCAAGTACTTCAACCGAGAATTGCCCGGGGCTTCCATCGAGGTGTACAGCCCGAATTGGCTCGTGATTGGTGGCGGCGACATCACGGCCGGTCGCAGCTGGACCCCCACGGAAGACGCCAACGGGTCGCCTGTCATCGTCATCAACGAAAAGATGGCCGAGCGCCTCTTTGCCGAGAGCGATCCGTTGAACAAAGAGATCAATGTGGACGGCACACCCTTTCGAGTGATCGGCGTTTATCATGAAGCGGCTGCGTTCCTAGGAGAAGGCGATCGGCCACAGGGCTATGTCCCCATGGGAACCGGCCTCCGGTACTTGAGAGTATGGACGGAGTGGATCGAGCTGGCGGTTCGGCCGAACGGCGAGATCGCGCGCGACGACGCGATCGACGAGGTCGTCGCCGTGATGCGTGGGGAGCGCGGCTTGCGTCCGAGCCAAGGCAACAACTTTGCGGTGATCACGCAGGAGAAGCTCTTCGAGACGTGGAACACGATGACCGGCGTGTTCTTCCTTGTCATGATCGTCCTCTCGGGCGTCGGCCTGATGGTCGGCGGCGTCGGCGTCGTCGCGATCATGATGATCTCAGTCACGGAGCGGACGCGTGAAATCGGTGTCCGCAAGGCGTTAGGCGCTACGCGTGCGCTGATTCTCTGGCAGTTCCTGATCGAGGCTGCGACGCTGACAGCGATCGGCGCGGCGATCGGCTTTACGGTCGGTTGGCTCGTCGCGCTCATTGTGCGCTCCGCGTCGCCAATACCAGCCAGCGTCCCGCCCACCGCGGCGCTGATCGCACTCGTCGCCAGCACGATCACGGGGATCATGTTCGGAATGCTCCCCGCGTCGCGGGCGGCGAAGCTGGATCCGATTACGGCGCTGCGATACGAGTAGATAGGGGATAGAGCATAGGGGATAGGGGATAGGATAGATTGGCGTCCGCCGTCTATCCCCTATCCCTTATTTCCCTATCTCCTCGCTCTTCGTGGTCGACCTTCCCACCTCTCCCACCGATCTCAAGTCCGCAACGTGGCCCGAGATCGAGGCGCTCTATAAGTCGGTTCTGGAAGCCCCAGTCACGCCCGAGAGCACAGAGCGATGGCTGAGTACGTGGTCGCGCCTCGAGGAGGTCGTCGAGGAAGCCGGAACGCGCGCGATGGTCGCTTACACATGCGACACCACAGACCCAGCGAAAGAGCAAGAGAACCTTCGCTGGTCCGCCGAAATATTCCCGCGCGCCGCAGAGCTGCAGGTCCTGCTCGCGAAGCGACTAGTCTCGCTAGGCTACTCGCGACCAGATCTCGAAACCGTACTGCGCGGTATGCGCACCGACATCGAGATCTTCCGCGAAGAGAACGTCCCACTCTTCACACAACTCGAAGAGCTCGTCTCCGAGTATCAGAAGATCACCGGTGGACTCGAGGTCGAGTGGGACGGTGATCGCAAGACAATTCCACAGCTTCAACCGTTTATGAAGTCGCGCGATCGCGCGGTGCGAGAGCGAGCCTTTCGTGCACAGTGCGCGGCGTACCTCGAGCATCGCGACGCGCTGAGCGGGCTGTTCGATCGCATGTACGCGCTACGCGATCAGATCGCGCGCAACTCCGCCTTCCGCAACTTCGTGGATTACTCCTTCGCGTCGAAGCATCGCTTCGACTACACGCCTGACGAGTGCCGCCAGTTCCACCGCGCCGTCGAAGAGACGGTCGCTCCGGCCGTCGAGCGTTTGATGGAGTATCGTCGCGAACGGTTAGGCGTGCGGACGCTGAGGCCGTGGGACACAACCGTCGTGCTCGAGACAGACAAGCCGCCTGTCCCCTTCAAAGACACACCCGGATTGGTCGAACCGGCAAAGGCGATCTTCAACGCGCTGGATCCAGAGCTCGGTGGGCAATTCGAGTTGATGGATCGGGAGAATCTTCTCGACCTCGAGAGCAGGCCCGGCAAAGCGCCGGGTGGCTACTGCGTCAAGTTCAGTCATCGCGGAGTGCCGTTCATCTTCATGAACGCCGTTGGCGTTCCCGAAGACGTGAATACGCTGCTGCACGAAGCTGGGCACTGCTTCCATGATTTCGCTGCGCACTCGCAACCTTTCATCTGGCAGCGCTCGTCCGGACACGAAGCCGCCGAGCTCGCGTCCATGTCGATGGAGTTGTTCGGCGTCAAGCATCTGGGGCAGCCGACGGGCTACTACACAGAGTCAGAGCGCAACGCCGCCGAGATCGAGCAGTTCGAGGACGTACTGCAGAGTCTCGCGCACATCGCGAGCGTCGACGCGTTTCAGCTCTGGCTGTACACGAGCGGGAAAGGACACGACGCCGAAGCGCGCGACCGCGAATGGCTTGCAATTCGCAACCGTTTCGAGCGCGGCATCGATTGGAGCGACCTGGAACGCGAGCGCATCAGTCGCTGGTATCGACAGCTGCACATCTTCGAATATCCGCTGTACTACATCGAGTACGGCATCGCGCAGATCGGCGCGCTGCAACTCTGGCGCGACAGCTTGCGCGAACCGGCGGAAACGCTGCGCCGCTATCGTCAGGCGCTCGCGTTAGGTGGAACTCGGCCGCTGCCGGAGATTTACAAAGCCGCGGGAGCGAGGCTGGTGTTTGACGCAGAGGGAATGCGGGATCTGGTTTTGCTGGTCGAAGCGAGGATTGCAAAGCTTAGGGGCTAGATCAAAACAAATAGCTTCGAGTGGCCAGTCTCGAGTTCGGAGTCTTCAGAATCAAAGGGTGAATGGGCGAGCGTACAGAGCATGTTGCAGCTACGTCTCATTCTGAAAACTCGGCACTAGAGACTGATTACTCACCGCTCTTTGTTTTGGCGCGCGAATGCACCTAACGACCCCTCGCCTCGTTCTCGATCCCATCGGCGACGGCGACTTCGCCGAGCTGCATGTCATCCTCACCGAACCCGGCGTCCGCCGCCACCTCTGCGACAACGTGATCATCCCTGAGTCGCAGACTCGAGAGTTCATCAGTCGTAGCCGCGAGCTGCTGAGAAACGAGAGCGCCGGACTCTGGGGCGTGCGCGCGACGTCAGATCGTGAACTGTTAGGCTGTGTTGGCTTCTGGTACTTCCATGAGCCGCCGAGGCTCGAGCTGTTGTTCGCGATGAGCGAGCGAGTCTGGCGCCGCGGATACGCGCGCGAAGCCTCCTTACGCATGATCGAATACGGACGCGACCAGCTCAGACTGCGATCAATCCTCGCGAGCACCGATTCGCCAAACCTCGCGTCGATCGCCCTACTCGAGAAGCTCGGCTTCGTCCTGACGGAGGAGCGCAACTCCAAGGGACTTCCAACGTCGTTCTTCGAGCTGCGAGAGGCGTTATGAACTGGCCGGCGCTGGGGCCGGCGGGGTCGTTCTTCCTGTTCTTCTTCGGTGTCGTTATCCCGGTCATCGCCTTCAGGGCGCGGGACCGCCTGACGAGAATGCGCCCTGTGCCTACGCGGCGGCGACTTTACACCTCGATCTGCATCCAGCTCTCGCTCTTCCTCGTTCTCGCGCTGCTCACTGCCTGGCGAGAAGGGGTCGCCCTTCTGCGTGGGCCCCAGAGGACCCTGCTGCCGGTCCTCCTCACGCTGGGTCTGTTCGGCCTCATGGTCGCTGGCACACGACCGATCAAGCGCGATGCGATCCTGCGCCGAGAGCCCAGAGTGTACTTCGCGATGCCGGCTGATGCGGTGGAGATGGCTCTCTGGATCGCTGTGGCCGTCATGGCGGGTGTCGCCGAGGAGATGGTGTATCGCGGCGTGTTCAGCGACCTGGCGACTCGCCTAACGGGGAGCATGGCGGCGGCCTGGGCGCTCGCCGTGCTCGCCTTCACGATCGCGCATGCGAACCAGGGGATCAAATCGATGGGCGTGATCGCGCTCTTCTCGCTGGTGGCGCACGCCCTGGTGTATCTCAGCGGAACACTGCTCTTCGCCATCGTGCTGCACGCCGCCTACGATGTGTCGGCGGCCTTCGACTACGCACGCCTGGGTCGCCAGTTAGGCTATCCGCTGCACGAACTGCCTGACGCGGCTACTCGAGACGCCGTGACGACACCGACGGCCGCGTCGTCTCCGTAGCACTCACGAACAGTCCCTGGTTAGGTAGGAACGATCAGAGGGCCTGACGATTGCCTGACGCGAGGTTAGGCAGTAGACTCGGGAGGGCAGTTTCACCCTAACGGGCGAAACCGGAGGGCGGACTCTGGACAAATCCCGCAGGACGGCGAAATTGTCTGCGAGCCGTATTCGTCGAGGGCTCGCGCCGGCCAACGGCGTCTCACCCTAACGGTCAGCGCAAGCAGCCCCACCACTCCACCCCTCTCCTCACGACCGTCTCCACGACGAGGACGGAGACCCTAACAGGAACCACACCTATGGCAATGCGGAAAGCAAAGCGAGGAGGCGCCAAGCGCGCCAAGAAGGCGAAGGCGAAGCGCCGCTCCAAGAACGCGACCGGCACACCTGGCATCAGCCGCATCGATCAAGCGTCGACGCGGACGCACGGCTTCTTCGTGCGCGTCGGGTATCATCGGACGCGTGACGGGTCCTGGCGGCCGAAGCATCGTTCCTTCTTTGGCGACGCTTCGTATGGCGGCAAGTCCAAGGCGCTGAAAGCCGCTCAGAACTGGCTCAAGAAGGTTTCTAAGTAGCGTGTCCTCGTAGTGGGGCCGGTGCACGCACGATGCGCCGGCCCCATCGTCGTTCGCGCATAACGCGGGCGATCGTCGGAGGGCTTTCTCAACACGCTGAACCGAGCGCGGTGCGCTCTGGCGCGCACATGCCGCCATACTGCCCGCGCGTTTTGCCCTCCCCTCCCCCTCCCCCTCCCCCTCTAAACCCCTCTGCGCGCGATCCGGCCGGCGGAAGTCTGGTCGGGCGCTGGCGGCTGCTTCGAGCTGATCCCACGCTCGAATTTGCGGCCGGTGTACGCATGGAGTTTCTTCCAAACGGACAGCTGCTCTACACAATCCCCGTCGAAGACGACGAAATGGTTGTCGAGCTTATCTATCGGGTCGAGGGAAACACGCTGCGGACCGACAACCCGCTCGCGCCACACGCAACGGCCACGCATTACGAGTTCGGGCCGGGCGACGTCCTCATCCTAAACTTCGCAGGCCCGCGGGCCTGGTTTGTCCGGGAACTCTAGAACTAATCCTTAGTCTTTAGTCTGTACCTGTACGTTATGGACTGAGGCCTAAGGACTCCGCACTCGTTATGGTCCCTCTCCCGCACGGCCGCCTCGAAGCCATCTGGCGCAAGCGCGCACATCGTGGTCCCATGGATCCGCTTAACGAGGCGACACTGGAACCCGGCCGGGGCATAACGGGAGATGCGAATTCAGGAGGACGGAGACAAGTCACCATCATCGAACGCGAGCGCTGGGACGCTCACATGGCGGCGCTCGACGCCAAGCTCGATCCCTCGACAAGGCGCGCGAACTTGATGGTGAGTGGTTTCTCGCTGGCAAACACGCGCGGCCGCACGCTGCGCATTGGGCGCTCGCGGATCCGCATCTTCGGCGAGACGAAGCCGTGCGAACAGATGGAGGAAGCCCTTCCGGGCCTCCGCCGCACGATGTACGACAATTGGGGTGGCGGTGCGTTTGGTGAGGTGATCGAGGGCGGTGTGATTACGATCGGCGACGAGGTCGCGTGGGATGACAATCCAGCCGACGCCCAGGCTTAACGAGCAGAAGGATGCCGATTTTCAATAAGTCGATCATCAGCACCGAGTGCGACGAATGCCGCCGGTTGTTCGCCATCTCGTCAGGCGGAGTCTGCGAGAATTGCCGGAGGATCCTGTGCACGGAGCATTTGCACGGGAGTGTCGCGCGTCGGGTGGCGATCGCATTCGGCGCGCAGATGCTTTGCGTGCGATGTCGCTTGGGCCTCCCGATTCCGCCCAAGAAATGACGCAGCGGCTTTACTACAGCGACGCGTATTGCGCTCGATTCGACGCACGCGTGGTAGAAGTGGTCCAAGGCGACAAACGTCGAGTGTATCTCGATCGCACGGCTTTTTATCCGACGTCCGGGGGCCAGCCGCATGATGTCGGAACGCTGGGCAGCGCGACCGTCGTCGATGTTATCGACGAAGGCGATCGCATCGCACACGTTGTCGACGGCGGCAGCATAGCAGATGATTCCGTCATTGGTGCAATCGATTGGGTGCGCCGCTTCGATAACATGCAGCAGCACACCGGACAGCACGTGCTTTCCGCGCTCTTCGCCGATTCGTTAGGTGCGCAAACTCAGAGCGTGCACTTCGGCGCGCAGAGCTCCACGCTCGACTTGAGTCTCGAGCGGCTCACGACCGATGAGCTGGCGGCCATCGAGCGCCGAGCGAATGAAGTCGTTTGGGAGAATCGTCCGGTGCGCGTGAGCTTCGAGGACGCCACAAGCACCGCTGGACTGCGCAAGGCATCCGATCGCGCGGGCGAGCTCAGAGTCGTCAGCATCGAGGGCCTCGATCGCAGCGCATGCGGCGGCACGCACGTGCGCGGCACGAGCGAAATCGGACCGGTGTTGCTGCGCAGAACAGAACGCGTGAAGAAAGCCGTGCGCGTGGAGTTTCTCTGCGGCGGTCGCGCGCTCACACGGGCGCGTGCGGATTTCGCGCAGTTGGCGCGCATGGCGCAGAGCGCGTCCACGTCAGTCGAGGACCTGGCGGCGGTCTTCGATTCCCAGATGACGGCGTTGCGCGACGCCGAATCGGCGCGGCGACGGCTCGCGGAGGCACTGGACCAGTACCGTGCGCGCGAGCTGTTCGAGGCGACGCCGGCCGACACGTTAGGTGTTCGTCGAGTGGTGCAGCGCTGCGAGCGGGACACGACGCTCGAAGATGTGCGTGGTCTTGCTCTGGCGTTCTCGACGCTCCCGCGCGCGGTGTTTGTAGCGGCGACCGAAAGCCCGGCCGCGCTTCTCGTCGCCGCGGCGGACGACTCCGGCGTGAACGCCGGCGAGCTTCTTCGAGCGGCGATCATCCCGCTCGGCGGCAGAGGCGGTGGCTCAGCGCGTCTCGCGCAAGGAACCGTACCAAGTCGCGCAGCACTAGATACCGCTCTTAGCTCCCTCTCCCCTGACGCAGCAAGCCCGGCTAGCTAGCGCCGTTCCAACCAAGCGCCTCGTGCCGCTCAATTCCGCGCGTCCGGCTTGGCGTAACGGGTTGGAACCGCGCTAGCTTTCGCACGTGGCAGACTACCTCGATCGCAGACCTAACGAGTACTATCCCGTCGCTGCGCGGCCGTCGTTCACGGTCGTGGCCGACGACCAGGTGGAGCCGCATCGCGGTGCGTTGGCGTTCATGGCCAGCGTCAAGCGTCGCGGCGTGTGGACATTGGCGAAGCGATTTCGCATCGCTGCTGTCATGGCGGAAGCGAAGATCGACCTGCGCGAGGCCCGCATTACGAGTCGGAGTGAGATCGAAGTGTTCGCGTTCTGGGCCTCGATCGAGATCATCGTGCCGCCAGGCGTACGCGTCGACGTGCAGGACAGCGCACTCATGGGCGAGGTCAATTGGGAGTCCACCGACAGTCAGAACCTCCCATACGACGCGCCAGCAGTCTTCGTGCGGGGCAGCGTGATCATGAGCTCTATCGAGGTGAAAGTGCGCTATGTCGGCGAGAGCGATCGTGAGGCGAAACGGCGATTGAAGGCTGCCAGGGGTTAAGAGCTGTTGGGGGGCGGCAACACTTTCCTCTACTTCTGTCTGGCTCTCGGTAGGTGGGTGGCTTAGGTTCGCAATTGAGACAAGAGGCTGGCAAATGACTGAGCTCAGTGCCTGGCTGGACGGAGCCGCTACGCGTGTATTCGCGCTGTGTGCGATCCTATTCGTCGCGCTTAATGTGGGCGCCGTAATGCTTGTCGTTATGAAGCGAGACCGCGCCATGGTGAATCGCTGGACTGCGCGGTGGCTGGCGGCAAACTTCGCGCTGCTCGGTGCCGGCTTGGGAATGCCACTCGCCGCCAAGGTCGTTCATGCCACCGTTGACGCGTTCTCGGCATCGCGCACGTTGACCAGCCCACCGACTCGAGAAACAGAGTCAGAGCCGCAGCCGCAGCCTGCCAGGCGCTAGCCTAACAAGCAAACAGCGAACAAAAGAACTCACCGCGGACTAACGCGGACAACTTCGGCTGCGCAAATCTCGTCCGGTGTTCGTCCGCGGTGAAGCTTTATCGCGCGGCTCTAGATGATCGGTCGGGGGCGTCGGGGCGTGCGCCGATCGCGGCGATCTTCGCGACGGTCGCGGATGTCCTCGGCGCGGTCCCGATGATCTTCACGTCTGTCGCGGACGTCCTCACGCCGATCGCGACGATCTTCGCGACGGTCACGCACATCTTCGAGGCGATCGCGAAGCCCGCCGTTGTGTCTCGCGTCGCGGACATCTTCGCGCCGATCTCTGCGATCTTCTCGGCGATCTAATACGTCTTCGCGCCGGTCGCGACGATTTTCACGGCGATCGCGCACGTCCTCGCGACGGTCGCGCACATCTTCGATGCGATCGCGTACGCGACGCCTCGTTGGCTGACCATTGGCGGGAAGGGCGATTGCGACTACGAGTATCGCCGCGCCAATGGAAAGGAACAGTTTGGTTGACATGGTTCACTCCGTTCTTCGCTGCTGTATGGGCGCCTAAGGCGGCGCGTTCATGAGGGTCTGACGCTTGCCGCCCTTCCCCGTTAAGGCTGTCCTAGTGCCTATTTCGCGAGGGGCAAAATCTGCCGCCCGACCGTGTGTGACTGGAAGGCGGTTGCTCAACGAGGGAACGAGCAGCAAGTGCACTCGGCAAGCCTAACAAGCACTCCAGCAGTTACCGAGGTGAAAAACAGGACATGACAGCGCGAAAATCGGCGCGCAAATCCGTGAAGAAGGCCGTGCGCAAGCGCGCGAAGAAATCGGTGCGCGACCGCATGAGGAAGCGCGTGAGCAAAACGGCGCGAACGGCAAAACGCACGGTGGCTAAAACGACCAAACGCTTACAAGCTGCCGGGAGGAGGGCCGCTGATGTCGGAGAGGCGGCTGTTCGCAGAGCGACTGGCAAAGGTTGGCACGAGTGGTTCGAGCAGCTCGACCGCGCTGGCGCGAAGGCGATGGATCATCGTGCGATCGTCGCGGTATTGGGCAAGGTGCGTGGACTGCCGGGCTGGTGGCAGCAGATGATCACTGTCGCCTACGAGCGCGCGCGGGGACTGCGACGGAAACACGAAACAACGAGTGGTTTCACGGCGAACGCATCAAAAACAGTTCAGGCACCGCTTGCCAACTTGTATGACGCCTGGGTGGATCAAGAGAAGCTGCGCGCCTGGTTAGGCGTGCCTCCGCCCGAAGTCCGCAAGGCGAACCCGCAACGTTCGCTGCGACTCACCTGGCACGATGGATCCTGGGTCAGCGTCGGCTTTTATGCCAAGGGGGATGGCAAGTCGCAGGTCGCGCTGGGCCACGAACGTCTGCCTAACGCGCGAGCCGTGGTGCAGTACAAGAAGTTCTGGAAGGACGCGCTCGGCCGGTTAGAGGCTGCGCTCCAACAACAGTAACCTCGAGGTTCGTGATGAGACGCTTTGCTTTGCTGGCGACGTTCATGCTTCTTTGTGGCGCCGATTCATTCGCCCGTGCGCAGTCTGCCGAAGAGCAGGATGTGCTTAAACCCATCCGCCGCTTGTTCGACGGCATGCGAAAGGCCGATACCGCGATGGTTCGCTCGGCCTTTCACCCAGATGTGTCTTTCATGTCGACGGGCGTGCGTAACGGCGAGACCGTCGTGCGAAAAGAGTCGCTCGATGCGTTTGTAAAGGTCATTGGAACGCCGCGACCAGAGATGCTGGATGAGCGCGTCTGGAACGAGAAAGCGCTGATCGATGGGCCACTCGCGTCCGTGTGGATGGATTACGCGCTCTTCATCGGCCCGCGCTTCAGTCACTGCGGTGTTGACGCCTTTCAGCTGGCGAAGATGTCCGATGGCTGGAAGATCATCGCCATCGCGGATACGCGGCGAACCGAAGGGTGCAAACAGGGACCCAACTAACTAAAGCTGACAACTATTGGCCGGCGGCCGACAGCTGTCAGCTTTAGTTGATCTCGTTAGGACTTGTCGAGCAACTGCTGCGCAGCTAGCATATGCGCCTGGAACGCCGGCGCGACCTTCACGACGAACGCCTTGAGCTCGGCGTTTTGAATTGCCGGTAGGAAGGTGCTCGTCACGGCATCGATGACGGCCTTGTGGTACGCCACCTCGTACTCGAGAAAGGCCTTGTCGAACGCGGCGCCGCTCAGGCCGTTCAGCTTCTTGAGCGTCGCTTCGTAGTTCTTGAGCAGCGCGAAGTCTTTTCCCACCGGCGTCGGCGTCACGCCGAGCTTCACGGCCAGCTCACGGCCCTGTGTGCGCACGGCCTCATGATCACGCGCGAGCATCGCGCCTAACGACCTGACATCGTCTCGCGACGCCTTCTTCGCGGCGAGCGATCCGGTGGACATGTCCCACGTGTTGGCAGCGTCGAAGATGCCGACAATCGCGGCATCGTCGATGGCGGGCTTGGCGGCCTGCGCCTGCAGCGTGAAGGGAATCGCGAGAGCAGCCAGCCTAACGGCGCGCATTGCGAACATCGAAACTACCTCCTGAAGTCGGTTGTCGCGGGCCGAGCGCCCGCGTCGTGCGTATTGCTGATCGCGAACTTGGCACCGCCAGCCCAATAAGTCAAGTAATAGCTGGACATATTGGACATGTGTTAGATTAGGACCATGTCAGCGTCGCCCGCTCCGATGCCCCCGCTCCCCGCCGCGCGAGTCTCAGTGCTCGATTCCGTCCGGCGCGGACGGCAAACGGTGAACGCGCTGGCAGAGGGGCTCGGGATTACTGACAACGCGGTGCGTCTGCAGCTGGCCGCGCTCGAGCGCGACGGTTTACTGCGAAGGCGCGGTGTGCGACGCTCCGGAAAGGCCGGCCAACCCGCGGCCGAATATGAGCTTACAGAGCTTGGCGAAAGCGCCTTGTCGCGCGCCTATCAACCCGTGCTCACGAGGCTAGTCGCAGCCCTCGGCGACCGCGTTGATGCGCGGACGTTGCGTGCTGTGTTCGCCGACGCCGGGAGGCGACTCTCCCGCGACGCCAATTCCGCGGCGAGCGGCACCCTCGCCCATAGAGCCCAGGCATGCGCGGATCTGATCGAGTCGCTCGGAGGCAGCGCATCCATTGAAGGGACGCGAACCCGGCAGGTTGTTGTGGGTGCCGCGTGCCCTCTAGCCGCGGCAGTCCGCGCAGAACCAATGTCGTGCGCGATCGTAGAATCGCTGCTCGCGGAGCATGCCGGCGTGAAGGCACAGCAGCGCTGCCAACACGGCGACCAGCCTCGCTGCCGGTTCGAGCTGACTTTAGCCTGACCTCACGGGCTAAATCGGCCCGTCCGGCGAACGAAGCAGCAATCCCGCGCGTAGCCACTTCGATGCTTTTCAATCCTTACCATTTGCTGCTGCTTGGATCGATAGCCACACCCGTCGTTGGCATGTGCCAAGCCGTCGATACGGTCCGGCTATCTCTGGCTGGCGCAGTTACACGTGCCCTTCGCGAAAGCGATGAAGTGCGCCTGGTCGCAGCTCAATTGCAGGTTACAGAGGCCCAGGTGACAACCGCACGCTCTGCGGGGCTCCCGACGCTTCAGTTCACCGGCGGCTATACGCAGGTGGAGCGCAATGCACGCGCGACCGTTGTTGGTCAGTTGTTCAATCAGCCGTACACCTACACGACGAACTTCAACATCTCGCAGCCGATCTTCCAGGGAGGCCGCATCTTTGCCGGCGCACGCGCGGCAAACGATGTGCGACAGGCGGCGCGGTACGATCTCGAGGAGACGCGGGCGGTTGTTTCTGTCAACATTCAACGCGCCTATCTGCAGGTGCTGTTGAATCGGCAGCTCGCAGACATCCAGGCGCGCAACGTTCAACTGGCAGACGAACGCTTGGCGCTGGTGCAGCGGCTTGAAGGAGCTGGTCGCGCCGCGCGCTACGAGGTGCTGCGCGCGCGCGTCGAGAAGGCGAATCTCGAGCCCGCCCTCATTCAAGCCCGAAACAACGTCGAGCTGGCGCTGATCGAGCTGCGACGTCTCCTCAACGTGCCGGCCTCGCGAGCGGTCGTCCTAACGAGTGAGCTGGACACCGCGGCTGTGCGAACACTGGCACGCTCGA